>CAZDWM010000025.1:14352-14895 GCA_964509145.1 uncultured Eubacteriales bacterium
TGCAGGAGGCGGGCGTGGAGCTCGTCTTCGAGCACGAGTGCGAGGACGTGCTGGGCGACCGCGTGTGGCAGCAGTTCTTCAAGACGCGTCCGGAGCCGATGACGGCGGACGAGAAAAAGGAATGGCTCGCGAAGGTGCGGGGCGTTTCGCTCGGCAGCGACGCGTTCTTCCCGTTCGGCGACAACATTGAGCGCGCTCGCAGGAGCGGCGTTTCTTACATCGCTCAACCCGGCGGCTCCATCCGCGACGACAACGTCATCGACACCTGCGACAAATACGGCATCGCGATGGCGTTCACGGGGATGCGGCTGTTCCATCATTGATAGAGAGGATATGGTTAAATGGACATTCTTGTAGTCGGCGGAGGCGGACGGGAGCACGCTATCATCAAAAAGTTGAAGCTTAGCCCGAAGGTCGGCAAAATATACGCACTGCCCGGCAACGGTGGCATTGCGTTTGACGCCGAGTGCGTCAATATCGACGCAAAGGACATCGACGGAATAGTGAATTTTGCAGTTGCAAACAAGATTGATTTCGCCGTCG
>CAZDWM010000025.1:14905-15263 GCA_964509145.1 uncultured Eubacteriales bacterium
AGATTTTCTCGCCGCCGATCTGCACGACGTGGCTCGGACGGTGGGCGTCGATGGCTTCGTATCGGTCCAGGCGCGGCAGTCGCTTGCTGAAACCGAGGCCTTGCTTGAAATTGCCCAGCACGACCCGCTGGTGCTCGGCGCGGTTGACGCTTTAAACGAAAAAGGCATCCCCTGCTTCGGTCCATGCGCCAACGCCGCTATCATTGAGGGCAGCAAAATATTTTCGAAAAACCTGATGAAAAAATACAACATACCTACAGCAGAATATGAGATATTCACAGACATTAACGAAGCGCTCGAATACATTGAGACCGCGCCCATCCCAACTGTCATTAAGGCCGACGGTCTTGCTCTCGGT
>CAZDWM010000026.1:0-6721 GCA_964509145.1 uncultured Eubacteriales bacterium
CTCTGTGACAATGAAAAACTGCTGGAACTCTACCGCTATCAACTGAAACACACGAGGACGAACAGTTTTTAAAGGTTGAACATTGCGCGTCGCCGACAAGACCGCCGGCATTTGCAATCGCCGCCCGGACAACGCCGGACGCGGTACATGTATCAAAGGTTGCGTATTCCGCCGTGCCCGCCAACGCGCCGACACTCGTCGCGCCGGTTGAAAGCTCCACATTAACGTTCAAGTCCTTAATGACCGCGTTGCCCATAACCTTACCGAAGAAACCGACATCGTCGATATCCGATGAGCCGACGCCCAACTGGCTGACGGTGTAGCCGTTGCCGTTAAACTTGCCGCTGAAGTATTTGATGCCTGTGCCCCAGTCGGTGTGGAGCATATTGATATCGTTTTTAAGGCTGATTTCAAGCTCGGCTGAATAAACGCTGAAGTTGTTGATACCGTTGCGCAGTGTCTCAAGGTCTGACGCGTCGTCGATTTCAACCTTCTGCCACTGAAGCTCATTTACGCCCACGGAATAGTTAACCGTCACCATCCTGTAATCGTCAACCGTGAACGAACCCTCGGTGACCAGCAACTTGAAATAGCCGGTTGAAGGCGCCTTGAACCGAACCGCGGTGGCGGCTGTGATACCGTATTCATGGACAAATACCGGGGTAGAAAGAATGTCCTTTGATGCGTCGCCCGTCATCACATTGTTCATGATGCAAATGTTGATAACATGCATCACCTCGCGGCTTGAGACCGACCTGAACTTGAAGATGTATTCCTTGTCCTTTTCGAGCGAAACGGTGAAGCCCTTGCCCGCACCGTTGCCGCCGGAGACGGAAATAACAATCGGCGTAGCCCATGTCATGGTGTCCGAGGTCACTGTGTTGACCGCAAGCTGACTGCTGTAATCCGCTGAATAGTAATAAGTTCCGTTGGCGGCGGAAGCCGGAACGGTGAGCGCCGTTATAATAAACAGGCACACGAGTAAAACAGCGAATATTTTCTTCTTCATTTATTAGATCCCTCCATTGTTTTGTCCCGACTTTATTTAGACATTTGTGGCGAAATGACTAAAAATGTTACAGAACTATAACAATATTTTAACACATTTGTAATATTTGTCAAGAGGGATTCAGACCTTATTGGCAATTTAATGAAATATTAAGTATTTATGGTTCATTATGAAAATAGCCTTTCAATGTTCCCTGCCTTTCTTTTGGCGTCCTCATAGCCCACTGCATAAAGCCTCTCGATAGGGTCGGACGCCCTTGTCAGCATACCCACCCCGCACAGGTCGGAGGGTGAAAGAATCACGGCACGCCCCTCCCTTTCGAGCCTGAGGAGCAGCTCTATAGATTTGTTGTATTTGATATGGCGCACACAAAGCTCCTCATAAACCGTCGGATATTTATACAGCGACGCCCTCATTACGGGCAGCATCTTTTCGCGGGATTTTTCGTTTCCGACGGGGCGCGTCAGCACGGCGACGATGCTGTCGCAGCCGTCCGCCAGCGCCCTTTCAACAGGGATAGGGTCTGCCACACCGCCGTCGAAATAGGGTACGCCGCCCAAAAAATAGGGCTTGCAGATAAGCGGCAGACAACAGGACGCCTTAATGACGTCTATATCATTTTTCTTGATATGGTTCTTGCCGAAATACTCGGCGGCGCCGTTGTCGGCTCTGGTGGCGACAACAGTCAGCTTTGACCTTGAACGGAAAACGGCGTCGTAATCTACAGGGTTTTCTCCCGTGTCGTCCGACAGAGTTGAATAGATGTAATCAAGATTGATATAGGAGCCGGTACGGACGTAATTTGAAACGCTCATATATTCCTTACGGCGCGAATACTCGGAAAAAAACATAATTGTTCTCCCGCGCTGACCGGCAATGTAGGAGATGAGGTTGGCGCTGCCCGCTGACACGCCTATGCAGTAATCAAAGCTGATTGAGCTGTCTATTAAAAAATCGTAAATCCCCGAGGAGTAGGTGCAGCGCATCCCGCCGCCGACATCAATAATTCCCGTCATATGTGTTCCTCTCAAAAATGATACGCTAAGCATAGCACGACACGCGAAAAAAGACAACCCGGAAACATGCGGCAAAGGTAAACCGTTTGTAAACAATGTGTTGACAAACATCCGCAAGTGTCAATCCGCGGAATTTAATGTAAAACTCTTGACTAATTCACCGCGCTGCCGTAAACTATAACAGTTAACCTGTTGTATGTTGCGACATAAATGTGAAACGGAGGCGTAAAAATGAAGGTTTTTATGATTGGCGGAACAGGTCTTTTAGGCTGCGCCGCGGCGCAGGTTTTTATCGATAGGGGTCACTCTGTAAGCTCCGTTGCTCTGCCTCCCGTTCCGGAGGGCGCGCCCATCCCAAAGGAGATGGAGCTTTCTTTCGGCAACTACCTTGAAATGTCCGACGACGAGCTTAAGGTCACCATGCAGGGCTGCGACTGTTTCGTTTTTGCCGCCGGCGTCGATGAGCGTGTCGAGTTCCCCGCTCCGGTTTACGCGGCTTATGAAAAGTACAACATTAACCCTGTTAAGAGATTGCTAACCATCGCCAAGGAATGCGGCGTAAAAAGCAGCGTCGTCCTCGGTTCGTACTTCTCCTATTTCGCAAAGGAATACCCCGAGATGAAGCTCACAGAGCGCCATCCCTACATCCGAAGCCGCATCGCTCAGGAGGAGGCTGCGCTATCCTTCGCCGACGACCAAATGAGCGTCGCCGTGCTTGAGCTGCCCTACATTTTCGGCACACAGCCCGGCCGCCGTCCTGTGTGGGTCATCCTCATTGAGCAGCTATCAAATATGGGCAAAATAACGATGTATCCCAAGGGCGGCACCGCCATGCTCACCGTCCGTCAGGTCGCCGAGAGCATTGTCGGCGCGGCGGAGCTTAACAAGGGCGGCAACGCCTATCCCATCGGCTATTATAACCTTACGTGGGACGAGTTTTTAACCATCGTCCACGCCGCGATGGGCGTACCCGGCAGAAAAATCATGCATATTCAGAAATGGATGTTCAAGCTTTACGGCAAAAAACTGATAGCGGATTATAAAAAGAAAAACATTGATATGGGCATCAACGCCGTTCACCTCGCCGACATCATGTGCATGAACACGTTCATTGATAAAAAATGGTCTGTTTCGCTCGGCGTTCAAGACGACGACATCAAGTCAGCCATATTCGACTCAGTCAAGCTGTCGGTTGACGCCTTCAAGGGCAGGCAGCAGCTTGTGGACATGAAGAGCGAGTAGAAACGGATGCAAATCATAGAATTTGAAAGGTGACTTCCTTTGGCACACAGAGAAAACATTCGAAACATAGCAATCATCGCTCATGTCGACCACGGCAAGACGACGCTTGTCGACGAGATGCTCAAGCAGAGCGGAACTTACCGCCAAAACGAGCAGGTTCAGGAGCGCGTGATGGATTCCAACGACCTTGAACGCGAAAGAGGTATTACAATCCTCTCCAAAAACACCTCCGTTCATTACAACGACACAAAAATCAACATTGTCGACACACCCGGTCACGCCGACTTCGGCGGCGAGGTCGAGCGCATAATGATGATGGTCGACGGCGTACTTCTGCTCGTCGACGCGTTCGAGGGATGCATGCCCCAAACGCGTTTTGTGTTAAAAAAAGCGCTCGACCTCAAGAAAAAGGCGCTCGTCGTCATCAACAAGGTCGACCGCCCCGGCGCGCGTCCCGAGCAGGTTGTCGACGAAACGCTTGACTTGTTCATTGAGCTGGGCGCCGACGACGACCAGCTTGAGTTCCCCGTTGTTTACGCCTCGGCAAGGGACGGCTATTCGTCCTTGAACCCAGACGCGCGCGACGGCGACATGCGTCCGCTGCTCGACGCTATCCTTGAGCATATATCGCCGCCAGAGGGCGACGCCGACGGCGCGCTCCAGATTCTCTTTTCGAGTCTCGACTACGACGATTACATCGGGCGTATAGGCATCGGACGCATCGAACGCGGGCGGGTAACAAGGGGTCAACAGGTCGTTCTTTGCAAAACCGATGAGAGCCAGGAAAACGTCAAAATTTCGCGCCTGTACCAGTTTGAGGGGCTTCGCCGCGTCGAGGTGGAATCCGCCGAAATGGGCGACATCGTCTGCGTTTCCGGCATATCCGACATCAATATCGGCGAGACAGCGTGCAGCCCCGAAAAGGTCGAGCCGCTGCCGTTTATTAAAATCGACGAGCCCACCATCTCCATGAATTTCATCGTCAACGACAGCCCCTTCGCCGGGCAGGAGGGCAAATTCGTCACCTCGCGTAACATCCGCGACCGCCTGTTTAAGGAGATTGAAACAAACGTCAGTATGCGGGTTGAGGAGACTGAAACGACCGACACCTTCAAGGTATCCGGCAGGGGTGAGCTGCATCTGTCGATTCTCATTGAAACCATGCGCCGTCAGGGCTACGAGTTTCAGGTGTCGCGCCCCAGGGTGATTTATAAAGAAAAAGACGGCGTACTGCTTGAGCCGATGGAACTGCTCATCATCGAGGTGCCCGAATCGTATGTCGGCGCGGTGATTGAAAAGCTCGGCTCACGCAAGGGCGAACTTGAAAACATGGGTACACGTGATGGCGGCTCAAGCCACCTTGAATTTAAAATACCCGCGAGGGGGCTCATCGGCTACCGCTCCGAATTTATGACCGACACCAACGGCAACGGCATCATGAACCAACTTTTCGCAGGTTATGAGCCTTATAAAGGCGAGCTTGTAACTCGCGAGCGCGGCTCCATAGTCGTCCACGAGGGCGGCACCAGCACGGGTTACGGTCTGTTCAACACACAGGAGCGCGGCAGGCTGTTTATCGGCCCGGGCGTCGAGGTTTACGAGGGCATGATTGCCGGCGAATGCGCCAAAAACGAGGACGTCGTCTGCAATGTCTGCAAAAAAAAGCAGCTCACCAACACACGCGCCTCCGGCAGCGACGACGCGCTTCGTCTCGTCCCGCCTACAAGTTTAAGCCTTGAGCAGTCCATGGAGTTCATCAAGGACGACGAACTGCTCGAAATCACACCGAAATCCTTAAGGCTCCGCAAGAGAACACTCTCAAAGGATCAGCGCATGAAGCTTGAGCACAGGAAAAAGTGATACCGGAGTGATGTTGATGCAAAGCAAAACAGCCATTGCGCTCGGCAGCTTTGACGGGCTTCATATCGGCCACCAAGAGGTAATTAAAAACGCCCTGTCATTGAAAAATGACGGGCTTTTGCCTTGCATTATGCTGTTTGACGGTCACCCGCTCGAGCATCTGACTGGTGCCGCCCCGCGCGAGCTGATGACGCCCGACGCAAGGGATACATTGCTTCGCGAACAGGGTATCACACCGTTATATATCAATTTTATCGATATAAAAGAAATGAGCGCCGACGCGTTTGTCGGAGAGGTCATCACAGGCAGGTTTAACGCCGGAGCCGTGTGCTGCGGCTACAACTACCGCTTCGGCAAAAACGCCGCCGCCGGAGCTTGCGATCTGAAAAAGCTTTGCGAAAAGCGCGGAATTATAACGCTTATAAGCGGAGAGGTCGATTTCGAGGGCGCGTCCGTCAGCTCAACGCATATCCGTGAGCTAATTGAGCGGGGCGACATCCGCCGGGCAAACGGGATGCTCGGCCGTCCGTTTTCCTATAAGCTTGAGGTTGTCGGCGGCTACCAGCGAGGTCGTATCCTTGGTGCGCCGACTATTAACCAGAATTTCCCCGACAATTTCGTCGTGCCGCGCTTCGGCGTTTATGTGTCCGAAACCGTCTGCGGAGGTCTCGTTTTCAGGTCGGTGACAAACATCGGCGTGCGCCCTACTATCACGGATAACCGACTATTGAGTGAAACGCACATCTTCGGCTTTTCCGGCGACCTTTATGGGCAAAAAATCGAGGTAAGGCTGCTTGATTTCCTGCGCCCCGAAATAAAATTTGAATCGTTTGAGGCGTTGAGCAGGCAGATAAAAATCGACGCCGCCGCGGCAAGGAACGCCGCGATATAAAAACAGATGGAGGTTGACCATGCAAAAGGTCTTTTCAATGCTGACGGGTCTTGTCGTTTTCCTGATGCCCGCCTTCTGGGGCGCGCAGGGGCGCGACAGATTAAATTCCGTCAACAGCGTCACAAGGGTTGCCGACGGGTTTTACATGATGGATTACACCTACGACTACGACATCAATGAATTGATGGCGCGCGGCGTATCAAACACGGTTGACCTGATTTTATACGGCGCGAAAAAGACGATGCTGCCGGGGCTGTCGCTCGACATCGGTAAATTTGCCTGCACCACCTTTAACGCCGTGAACGAAAGCGGCGAATACCTCTTTGCCCGCAACTACGACTATATGGAAGCGCCGTGTCTGCTTGTGTGGACACACCCCGCGGACGGCTATGAGAGCATCGGCATGGTTGACCTTGAGTTTTTATCCTACTCCGACGACAGCACCCCCGACGACACGCTTTCGAGCCTCCCGACGCTGCTCGCGCCATATGTTTGCGTCGACGGCATGAACGAAAAGGGGCTTTCCATAGGCGTACTCGAGCTGGAGACCGACCCCACATATCAGCGCACATTGAAGCCGAACCTCACGACCACCACCATGATTCGCGCGGTGCTTGACAAAGCCGCGACGGTCGCCGAGGCCATAACGATTTTCAAGACCTACGACATGCACGACATGCTGTTCGGCGGCTGCACCTACCA
>CAZDWM010000026.1:6731-14913 GCA_964509145.1 uncultured Eubacteriales bacterium
GGACGCAAGCGGTAAATCGGTCGTCATTGAATATGTCAACAACAAAATGAACATCATCAAGCCCGAAAAGAGCGGCGGTGTGGTAGACTACCTCGCAGCGGCGAACTTCTACCTCTCCGAGGGCGCCAACGACCCCAAGGGCTTCGGGCAGGAGCGCGCCGGTGCGGCGATGGATGCCTTAAACAAAACAGGCGGTGTGCTCAGCGAGGCAAAAGCGATGGATGTCCTTGAGTCGGTCAGCGTCGACAACGTCGATTGGGACGGCTACATTTGCAGCACATTGTGGAGCGCCGTCTACAACACGGACGACCTTTCGCTGACGCTCTGTGCGAGGCTCGACTATGATAACAGCTATGCTTTCTCCCTTGACAGCCCGCTTGAATATACCATTGATTAACCCGATTTCCGAAATATTTTTATCAATCAGGTTGACAGCCGGAAAAGTCTGTGTTACAATGCATTAAATAAGCGAAAGGATATCTTGTTATGAAGACGGTTTTGTTTACAGCCGAATACTTTTACTTTTATTACTTTACAAGCGAAGGTAATAGTGATTCGTGCTGCAAACAGACAGGTTCCGTCCGATAAGAGCCGTCCGTTTCGATAATAAGCCGACAAGGCCGCACAGAATCACTTCTGTGCGGCTTCATTTTTTACATTTGGAGGAAAACAACATGATAGCAGTATTAAAGCCGGAAACAACCGAAGAACAACAAAACCATCTGGTGGACTGGCTTAAAAGCCAGAACCTCGACGTTCATATTTCGCAGGGCAGAAACTATACCGTGCTCGGCCTTATAGGCGACACCAGCACAATCGACATCGGCCTTCTTGAAAGCCTTGAAATGGTAGAGTCGGTCAAGCGCGTGTCCGAGCCGTTCAAGCAGGTAAACCGCAAGTTTCACCCGGAGGATTCCGTCATCGACATCGGCAACGGCGTTAAAATCGGCGGCGGTCATTTTATCATGATTGCCGGTCCCTGCTCGGTGGAGTCGCGCGGGCAGGTCGCCGAAATCGCAAAGCGTGTTAAGGCGTCGGGCGCTGACGTGCTGCGCGGCGGCGCGTTCAAGCCGCGAACCTCACCCTACGACTTCCAGGGTCTCAAGGCGGATGGCATCGAGCTGTTGCTTGAGGCGAAAAAGGAGACCGGTATGCCCATCATCTCCGAAATCATGAACGCTAACCATCTCCCCCTGTTCGAGCAGGTGGACATCATCCAGATAGGCGCGCGCAACATGCAGAACTTCGAGCTGCTCAAGGAGCTCGGTAAAACCGACAAGCCGATTCTGTTAAAGCGCGGTCTCGCAAACACCCTCAAGGAGCTTCTCATGAGCGCGGAATACATCATGTCCGAGGGCAACCGGAACGTCATCCTCTGCGAACGCGGCATCCGTACCTTTGAAACGACGACACGAAATACCCTTGACCTCTCCGCCGTGCCGATGCTCCACGAAATGACCCATCTGCCCGTTGTCATCGACCCCAGCCACGCGACGGGTATAGCGCGCCTTGTCGAGCCTATGGCGATGGCGGCTGCGGCCTCGGGCGCGGACGGCATTATGATTGAGGTTCATAACGACCCGATTCACGCGCTGTGCGACGGCGCGCAGTCGCTCACGCCTGAACAGTTTGACAAAGTTGCCTCAAAAATCAAGCTGATAAGAGAGGTGGCGCGGCAATGAATATCGGCATCGTCGGCTTGGGGTTAATCGGCGGCTCGGCTGCAAAGGCATACGCTGAAAGAGGCGCCGAGGTATACGGCTTTGACACCGATAGAAGTATCACCGATTTTGCCGTGCTTTGCGGCGCGGCACGCGACGCGCTTACAAGGGAAAGCATGAGCGATTGCGGTTTGATTCTGCTGGCCGTACCGCCTGTCGCGGCGGCAATGTGGCTTACGGATAACGCCCCGTTCATCTCAAAGGACGCCTTTGTCATCGATTTTTGCGGTACGAAGCGCGTCATCTGCGAAACAGGCTTCAAGCTCGCGGAAACATACGGCTTCACTTATATCGGCGGTCATCCGATGGCTGGCACCCACCAGTCGGGCTTTCGCAGTTCAAAGCCGGAGCTGTTCAGCGGCGCACCGATGGTTATAGTTCCGCCGCGTTTTGACGACATCGGACTGCTCGAGAAAATCAAAGCTCTGCTTGCTCCGCTTAAGTTCGGCTCTTTTTCGGTCATTTCCGCCGAACGCCATGACGAACTCATCGCATTCACCTCGCAGCTGGCGCACGTCGTGTCAAACGCCTATGTTAAAAGCCCCTCGGCGGGCAGCCACAAGGGCTTTTCGGCGGGCAGTTACCGTGACCTGACACGCGTTGCTCAATTAAATCCCGATATGTGGGCGGAGTTGTTCCTCGAAAACGGCGATTATTTAACCAACGAAATCGATACGCTGGTTAAAAGCCTCGGCGATTACCGTGACGCTATTGCCGCAAGCGATCGTAAAAAGCTGACAGCGCTTTTACGCGAGGGTAGCGAACGCAAGAAAGAGGTTGACGGACAGTGACGACGATTAATGTTAAAGTTTCAAAGAGCTACGACGTTTTAATCGGCGGCGGTCTGCTTTGCGATACAGGGCGGTTGATTTCGTCGCTGTTCCCTTCACGCCGCGCCGCCGTCGTCACGGACGATATTGTAGGCAGGCTTTACGGTGAAAGGCTTGCTAAAAGCCTTGAAAGCGTCGGTATTGAAGTATCGGTTTTTACAATTCCAAACGGTGAGGTTTCCAAAAGCGCTGTAAATTTCATAGCAATATTGAATTGGCTCGCCGAGCGTAAAATTACAAGAAGCGACAATGTTGTCGCCTTGGGCGGCGGCGTTGTGGGCGACCTCGCGGGCTTCGCGGCGGCTTCTTACTTGCGCGGCGTTCGGCTCGTTCAGGTTCCGACGACGCTTCTGGCGGCGGTTGACTCCTCTGTCGGCGGAAAAACCGGTATCGACCTCGACGCGGGTAAAAACCTCGCCGGAGCGTTCCATCAGCCGTCGCTTGTCGTGTGCGATTATAACACGCTCGATACGCTCAATACGCAGACCGTGCGTGACGGCTTGAGCGAGGTCATCAAATACGGCGTCATCGGTAACGAGAAGCTGTTTGACCACGTTGCCGAACAGCGGTTAAACTTTGATAAGGAATATGTCATCTCCGAATGCGTCAAAATGAAACGGGACATCGTGACGCAGGATGAATTTGATACGGGACTTCGTCAGCTTTTAAACTTCGGCCACACCGTCGGCCACGCCGTCGAGAAATGCAGCAGGTTTGCGATGACCCACGGAAGCGCTGTTGCCGTTGGTATGTCGGTTATTTCGCGGGCTTCGGCTAAGGCGGGACTGTGTTCAAGCGACTGCGCCGACAGAATCGTCTCGGTTATCAAGGATATCGGGTTGCCGACCGAAAGCCCGTTTGGCGTCGATGAACTGTATGATATTCTTTGCTCCGACAAAAAGGTTTCCGGTGCTGTCCTCACGGCGGTTGTGCCGGAAAGAATCGGAAAATGCGTGCTTAAAAAATTTACGCTTGAAGGGTTCAAAGATTTTATAAAGGCAGGTTTTTGACATGACGGCGAGAATCACCCCCGTAAGGCTCTCCGGCAGCGTGCGTGCCATAGCCTCCAAGTCACATGTCCACCGGCTGCTCATATGTGCCGCGCTGTCAAAGGGGGAAACGGTTATCCGTTGCGCCGACACTTCTGCGGACATCGAGGCCACCGTCCGCTGCCTCAACGCGTTGGGCGGTAATATTTATTACTCCGACGGCGAATTCAGGGTTAGTCCGATTATAAATGTGACGGAAAACGCTGTGCTTGACTGCGGTGAAAGCGGCTCGACGCTTCGTTTTATGCTGCCTGTCGCCTGCGCTTTGGGAAAGGGCTGTGTGTTCCGCATGACCGGCAGGCTGCCAGAGCGCCCGCTCTCGCCCCTTTGGGACACTCTCGTCGCGCACGGAGCATTGCTTTCAAATCCCGAACCTGATACAATCATATGTGAAAGCAAGCTTCGCGGCGGCGTGTTCGGCATCGACGGCGGCGTCTCCTCTCAGTTTATCAGCGGGCTGCTGCTGGCTTCTCCGCTGCTTGGCGGTGAAACGCTTATAAAGCTTGCCTGCACGCCGGAGTCGGAGGATTATATAGCCATGACTCGGGCGGCGCAGACGGAGTTCGGTGTTCGTTCAATCGCCGATGGCTGCTCGTTTTCAGTGCCGAACGGTCAAGCCTATATATCGCCGGGTGTTTGCGAGGCCGAGGGCGACTGGTCAAACGGCGCGTTCTGGCTGTGCGCCGGCGCTCTGTCAGGCGGTGCGGTTCAGTGTACAGGACTTGATGACAATTCCGTTCAGGGTGACCGGCGCATTAAGGGCATCATCGGCGAGGTACTCGCGGGCGACTCTCAAATCGACGGACGAAATATTCCCGACCTTGTACCCGTTATCTGCGTCCTCGCATCGGCATCGTCCGGAAAGACGGTCATCAAAAATGCCGCACGCTTGCGTTATAAAGAAAGCGACCGGCTTCGCACAACAGCCGGTATGATTAACAGCCTCGGCGGCAGGGCGGAGGAAACAGCGGACGGGTTGATTATAACGGGCGTCGGACGGTTTCGCGGCGGCACTGTAGACAGCGCCAACGACCACCGCATAGCCATGAGCGCCGCCATCGCGTCCGTTGTTTGCGACGGTGAAATTACACTCGTCGGCGCGCAGGCTGTTAACAAATCATATCCGGCGTTCTGGAGCGACTTTAAAAGCATTGGCGGAGTTATCCGATTGGAGGATATGGTCTGAAATTCAGACCATGAAAAATTGTTGACAGACTTAAAGTCCGTCTGCCGCTTTCGCGGCACCACAGTTTTTAGAAAGGTTTATTGATTCATTACAACAAGTGTAATGAATCAATCATGGTAAAGTATGAGCAGCATTTACGGAGAAAATATCAGGGTTGCCGTCTGGGGGCAGTCCCATTCCAAAGCCATTGGCGTAACCGTCGACGGGCTTCCGGCGGGGATTGAGATTGACGTAAGTCAGCTTCAGCTTTTCCTCGCCCGGCGTGCGCCCGGCAAAAATCGGTTTTCGACAGCTCGCAGGGAGGCCGACGCGCCTGAATTCCTGTCGGGTCTTGTTGACGGCTTGACGTGCGGCGCGCCGCTGACGGTGGTTATTTACAATTCTGACGCACATCCGTCAGATTACAGCGACCTTGCCGACACGCCACGCCCTGGTCACGCGGATTTCACGGCGCAGATAAAATACCGCGGCTTTCAGGACGCTTCGGGTGGCGGACATTTTTCGGGACGGCTCACCGCCCCGCTGTGCGTCGCGGGCGGCATCTGTCTTCAAATTCTTGAGCAAAAAGGAATTACGGTAAGCGCACGCGTTTTGAGCGTTGCGGGCGAAACGGAACCCGATAAAATAGCGGCGGCGGTGGACGCAGCGCGGGAAAACGGCGACTCCGTTGGCGGAATCATCGAATGTGTCGCCGAAAACGTACCCGCCGGTCTCGGCGACCCGATGTTCGACGGCATGGAAAACAGGATATCAAAGGCCGTTTTCGCCATTCCCGCCGTTAAGGGTATCGAGTTCGGCAACGGGTTTATGTGCGCTTCGCTTCGCGGCAGCGAAAACAACGACTCTTTTTATATGGAAGGCGGGCAGATAAGGACAAAGACGAACCGCCACGGCGGTATTCTCGGCGGCATCACCTCAGGTATGCCTTTGGTGTTCCGTATAGCCATCAAGCCCACACCCTCCATCGCGCTGCGGCAGGAGACGGTCAACCTCAAAACGGGTGAAGACACCAAGATAGAGATATCGGGACGCCACGACCCCTGCATCGTTTTCCGCGCCCTGCCGTGCGTTGAAGCGGCGGCGGCTTTGGCAATATATGACGCCCTACTTGAGAGAAAGAAGGTATTATAAATGGAGCTTGAACAATACAGAAAAGAAATCGACCGTATCGATGACGAGCTGACACGCCTAATCGGTGAGCGCATGGACATAGCCGGAAAAATCGCCGGTATCAAAAAGGAAAGCCGCCTTCCCGTGCTTGCCGCAGAACGCGAGCGGGAAATCACGGCGCGTGTTTCAGAGCTGACGTGCCCGGAATACAGGAATTATTTAAAGGTGCTTTATTCGCTGCTGTTTGAGCTCAGCCGCTCTAATCAGGACAGGCTAATCGGTGGCGAAAGCGAGGACTACCGCCTCATCACCGAGGCGATGGAAAAAACGCCCAAGCTGTTCCCGCAATTCGCCCGTGTCGCCTGTCAGGGCGTGGAGGGCGCGTTTTCACAGCTCGCTTGCGAAAGGATGTTTAAAACGCCGTCCATCCTTTATTTCAAGAGCTTTGAATCGGTTTTCGACGCCGTCGGCAAAGGGCTGTGCGACTACGGCGTGCTGCCCATCGAAAACAGCATCGCGGGCTCCGTTAAAAAGGTCTACGATTTGATGATTTCCCGTAAATTTTATATCGTGCGCAGCGTGCGGCTCAAGGTCGACCACTGCCTGCTGGCGAAAAAGGGCACCGAGCTTAAAAATGTCCGCGAAATCCTCACCCATGAGCAAGCCGTCGGACAGTGCGCCGGATTCCTTGACGGGCTTCAAAATGTAAAGGTGACTACGTGTGAAAACACGGCGGCGGCGGCTCGCATTGTTGCCGAATCCGACTGTGCCGACGTTGCGGCCATCGCCTCGCGCCAGTGCGCGGAGCTTTACGGGCTTTCCTGTATCTCATCCTCTGTTCAGGACAACGACAACAACCACACGCGCTTTGTGTGCATTTCGCGCAGCCTTGAAATCTATCCCGGCGCCGACCGAACAAGCATCATGATGGCGCTGCCGCACAAGCCCGGTTCGCTTTACAAGGCGCTGTCCCGCTTCTACGCGCTGGACATGAACCTCTTTAAGCTTGAGAGCCGCGCCATACCGGACAGGGATTTTGAATACATGTTCTATTTCGACGTCGAATCCTCGGTGTATTCTGAGGAGTTCGCGCGTCTCATCTGCGAGCTGGGCGAAATCAGCGAGGAGTTCCGCTATCTCGGCAGCTATTCGGAGGTCATATAGTATGAAAACAAGTTTTCATACTATTCAGAAAATTGTTGACTTGCTAAAAGCAAGTCTGCCGCAGTTGCGGCACCACAATTTTCAAGAAAGGTGTATTGATACATGAAACGCTTCGGTCTGCTCGGCGAAAAGCTTTCGCACAGCTATTCGTCGCAGATTCACGCCCTGCTGGGCGATTATGAATACATGCTTTACGAATGTAAGAAGGAGGAGCTTGACGGCTTTTTCCGTGATTTTTCGTTTGACGGATTAAACGTGACAATTCCGCATAAAAAGGACGTCATACCCTACTGCGCCACAATCTCCGACACGGCACAAAAAATCGGCAGCGTCAACACGATTGTCAACCGCGACGGGCGACTTGAAGGACACAACACCGATTATTATGGTTTTTCAAAAATGCTCAGCTGTTGCGGTGCTAAAGTGTCAGGTACAAAGGCGGTGGTACTCGGCAGCGGCGGCGCGTCGCTGACGGTGCGGACGGTACTGCAAGACCTCGGTATCGCCGATATCGTTGTCGTCTCTCGCGGCGGCGAGAACAATTATGATAATATCGGTCTTCACGCCGACGCGGAAATCCTTGTCAACACCACACCTGTCGGTATGTATCCGAATAACGGTCTGTCGCCTGTTTCGCTCAAGGACTTCCCTCAATGCCGTGCCGTGCTTGACTTGATTTATAATCCTGCAAGAACAAAGCTTTTAATGGACGCCGAAGCGCTCGGCATCCCGCACACCGATGGGCTGACGATGCTCGTCGCCCAGGCGCTCAAAAGCGCGGAACTGTTTCTCGGCGAGACACTCCCCGAGGGAAAAATCGACGATATCACAAAGGCGCTTCGCGTTCAAATGGGCAACATCATTTTAATCGGTATGCCCGGCTGCGGAAAAAGCACGGTCGGAAAAATCGTAGCCGAGCTGACGGGCAAAACATTCATCGACTCAGACAACGAGGTTGTTAAAGCCGTCGGAAAAACGATTCCGGAAATTTTTCAAGACTCGGGTGAAGCGGCTTTCAGAGATGCCGAAACGGCAGCGCTCGCGGCGCTCGGAAAAATGAGCGGTGCCGTCATCGCCACGGGCGGCGGCTGTGTCACAAAAAACGAAAACTATCCCCTGCTC
>CAZDWM010000027.1:0-14775 GCA_964509145.1 uncultured Eubacteriales bacterium
GTTCTATCGTGCCCGTGACGGCTCTCGGATAGGGACGGCAAAGCACCTCCTCCATCACCGGCTGACTCAGCAGGCCGTCGAAATACGACCAGTAGGTGTTACTCCATTTATTATTATCGAACATTTCGAGAATATATTCAACGTGCGGAAACCAGTCCCTGCCCTCCGACATACCGCCCCACTCGCCCACGATGACCGGCACGCCGAGGCGCTCCTGTGTGCGTTTGTGCTCGTCGTATATCGCCTGAACCCTTGAGCTGGAGGCGTATTTATAAAGCGGGGTGTCAACCGCAAAGTCGTAGCCGTGCGGTGAAAAGCATTGCTTCGGTTCGCGCCGTCCGCCGACAGCACGCCTCCCGCCTGAATCGTCTCTGGTTGTTCGCTCACCCGTTCTCTCCCAAGGGTATGCCGAGGTTTGAATAATAGCAGTTGTCAACAAACAGAAAGCCATTGTCCGTAACGCGTCTGATGGCAGCGGACGTTTTGTTGATGAAGGGCATATACCGTTGTGTATCAAACCTGATAATCAAATCCTGCGCGGCTTTACCGACTTTTTTAAGGATGTCGCCGTCGTAGCGGTCAAGCAGCTTATATCGTTTTTCACTGTCGAGCGAGTCGGCGAGCATTCCGCGCTTATCAATACGCTTGTCCGTCAATGTGACCTTGGCGACGCTTGCAATCAGTTTTCTGAATATTTTGCCGCCGTCTTTTCCCGGGAAAGGCTCGTTCATCAGGTCGAAGCCGAACAGCGCCGGATGATCCTTGACGGCGGCGGCTAAGTGCGCCCACATATCTGTGTAATAATCCTGCAAACCCTTGCCGTTGACCTTCTTGTTCATCCAAAAATTGTCGAACGCCCGATGGCACGCCCTGCCCCAGAAATATGCCTCCGCCCAAACGAACCGGTACGGCTTAGCCTTGTATTCGTCGGTGAGCACCGCCCAGCGCGGCGCGCCGTCACCCGCCGCGTCTATCTCGCTTGAGTACAAGTCTTGATGCATGTCGATGAAAACATATATCCCCTTCTCTGCACAGCAATTCATAATTTTAATCAGTGAGGCAATCGCCGTTTCGTTGTATTTGCCGGGCGACGGCTCCATCACGCTCCACGTCGTGCCCAGCCGGATGATATTGAAGCCCCTTTTCGCGAATTCGTCCACCCACGAAAGGTCTTCCGCGTTTGAATGGCTGTCCTTGCCGAAGCGATAGGGCTCCTTGTCGACGACATTGATGCCGTTAAAAATCCGTTCGCGCCCGTACTCATCATAGAACGCTTTGTTTCTTGATATTATCTTATCCATAACGCGCTCCTTTATATGTCAAAGGTTATTTTCCGGATGGTAGTTCTCGAAAGGCAGACGCCGTCCTCTGCGCCGCCGCTGCAATAGGCAAGCAGCGCGATATTTTTATCTAAAAAATGAATAGCCGGATAACAGAACCCTCTTTCCGGGTCGTCTTCAAGAACGCTGTAATCACCGAAATCGACACCGTTTTCGCCGCAGGCCATCACCAGCGGCGTTCTGCCAGCTGAAATCCATCCGCGGCCGCGGTCAGCGTCTCGTCCGTTGTAGTTTGGTATCGGGTTCCATATGGCATAATAAAGTCCGCTGTAGGGATTACGCGCGATTTTCATGGGTGACGCGGGCGACGTGAACCGTGACGCCTGCGGGAAAAACCAGTTTTCACCGCCGTCGAGCGATACGCTTTCGTATTGATACATTCGGTCGGTTCTGAAATAGGCGTATAAAACGCCGCTTGGCAACTCCGTCAACCCCGGCTCCTGAAGCCCCGTGTTCGTTGCGCTTTGCCCGCCGAGCGTCAGCGCCTCGCCTGTTTCGCGCCATGTAAAACCGTCGTCGTCGGAACAAAAGAAGTGACAGACGCCGTAGCCTTCCGAGCGGATATAGCCTTCTTTGCCGACACCTGAACGGTGATAAGCGGCGGGGACAAACAGCCGCCCCGACGAAGTACGCAATACCCGGCAGTTGTTAACGACATAATAGCCGGGAAAGCCCTGAGGTATGCACTCAACCTGCGCACCGAAGCCTTTACCCTCGTCCTTTGAGCGGCGCAGGACATAGGACGAGTAACCGTCGCCGTCGTGCTTAACAAGGTAAAACAGCCCTACATCGCCGTTGTCCATACGCAGGAGTGAAACACTCATCACGTTTCGTACACCATGAAAAGCCGCCGGGGCAAGGATAACAGGCGCATCCGTAAAGCTGTCGCCACCGTCGCTCGAAAAAACAGCCGCGATATCGCAGGGCGAATGGTCGTGTGCGTCGCCCGTATAACGGCTGTACGCGAACATTATTGTCCCGTCTTTCAGCGTTATAAAATCACCCTCGCTGTTACGCGGGTTGCCCGCGGACGGAGCGAGATATGATACAACCTTTGAATCGGTAATTCTAAAATTCATCAGAATTCTCCTTTGAAGTTTTCTGCCGAACAATCAAAGAAACTTTACCATATCATTATAAATTAATCAATATGGCGACGATGTCATTTTTCAAACAAAAAGTTGATTTGAGCAAACAGATATGGTAAAATTATCGTTGATTTATATACTATCCGCGTTTTAATTCTTGTGTATTTTTATGATATCAATCATCCATGGGCTCGTTTTTACAGCCTTTGGCTTTGGAGTAGCATATGGACGAACGCGCTTCGCTTTTTTCTATTCAGCATTTTTCGCTGCACGACGGCCCGGGCATCCGAACCACAGTGTTTTTCAAGGGCTGCAATCTGCGATGCTTCTGGTGCCATAACCCCGAAAGCCAGTGCTTTGAACGCGAGCTGCTTGTTAACGCCTCGCGCTGCATCGGCTGCGGCGAGTGCGTACGCGTTTGCCCGTCGACTTACGCAGGACATACAGCTGTTTTTACAAGCGACTGCCGCAATTGCTTTTTATGTGCGGAGGTCTGCTGTGCCGAAGCTGTCGAAATCTGCGGCTTTGAGCGAAACATCAAGGACTTATTTGAAGAAATCGCGTCCGACTACGACGCCTACCGGCGCTCAGGCGGCGGTGTCACGTTTTCAGGCGGAGAGCCTTTTTTGCAAAGCGGATTTTTACTTTCTGTACTTAAGCTGTGCCGCGAAGCCGGTATTCATACCGCTGTCGAAACGGCGGTATGCTTGCCATTTGATATAATCGCGCCGACACTTCCGTTTATCGACCTACTCTACTGCGACCTGAAATGTATGGACAGCCAAAAGCACCTTGAGGCGACCGGAGCGGCAAACAATTTAACACTTGAAAACATTCGACGAATCAGCGAAAGCGGCGTGAATATGATTGTGCGTATTCCCGTCATTCCGGGCTTTAACGACGATGAGGAAAGCATGACCGCCAGCGCCGTATTTGTCCGTTCCTTAAAAACCAAGCCCAAAGTCGAGCTGCTGCCGTTCCATTCGATGTGCGCCGGAAAATATGAGGCGCTCGGCAGACGCTTTGAGGCGTCCGGCGTCCCTGTTCCGTCAAAGTCCGATATCGAAAGGCTGGAAAAATACTTTGAGCAGTGATATGAAAAGCGTTGTTCTTGAGCGCTCGGAGCGTTCGTCTTCGCACATTGAGCAAAGGCTATTGACGGCAAGGGCGATTTTAAACAGTCCGCCTGAGCCTTTCCACAACCTTCGCCGCGCGAAAGTTGACGAAACAATATTCGACGGTTATCCTATCGTCGTTTATCCCGACGACTTGCTTGTCGGACGGCATTCCCTCAACCGTCAGCTCACTGCCGAAGAACAGGATATCATTGACAAGGCCAAATCCGTCCGAAACGAGGGCGGCGGCGTCAAGGCCGGTTTCGACACCGGCTTCACAGGTCATAGGGTTATTGATTACGAAAAGCTATTAAGCCTCGGCATCAAGGGTGTGCTTTCCGAAATCGACGAACAGTTGTCGCTGCTTGTCAACGATGAAAATGAGGAAACTGTTAAAAAGCGGGCGTTTTATGAATCCTGCATAATATCTTTGAACGCGGTGTGCCGCTTCGCCATTAGACACCGAGAAAAGCTTCTGTCTCTCGCCGAAAGCGAAGCCAACATTGAAACTTATGAACGTTATAGGCGTATAGCCGGCAATTTCTCAAAAGCGCCATATGAACCCTGCACGCATTTTTATGAGGCAATACAATGCATGTGGTTCATGCAATTCTGCCTTTGCATTGCCGACGACATCACGCTGACGGGACACCTTGACGATTATCTTTATCCGTTCTACAAGGCCGACCTTGAAAGCGGTTATATGACGCGGGAATTCGCCTTTTCGCTCATTGAAGACCTTTATTTTAAGCATAACGAGCTGTACGGCTCATGGCCCGCGAGCGTCATGCTCTGCGGCACGGGGCGCGACGGTAAAACGGTTTTTAACGAGTTATCCGAGCTGTGTGTCGACGCTATCGAAACAACGGGGCTTGTCAATCCGTCCGTTGCAGTTTGCTACACCGACGACCTGCCCGACAGCTTCCTTCAAAAATGTATCGGCATGATTGAAAAGGGCTATTCCCGCCCGTCGATTTTTAACGACCGGCTTATTCGTCGCGGTCTTGAACAGGCCGGGGTCACGCCCGAAGACGCTTGCCGCTACGTCCACAGCACCTGCGTTGAAATCACACCCGTCGCCGCGGCGAACATCCTCGTCGCGACGCCCTATATCAACCTAACCCGCGTACTTGAGCATATTTTCAGGGAGAAATCGGAACCCTACTCTGTAGGCAAATGTCCGCGTGTCTGGCCGGGCGGCGGCGGCGCGGAGCAGACGATTATGCTCGCATATGATATTGACTTTTCTCTCTCCGAGCTCGACAACTTTGAGAAGTTTTTCGCTCTTGTCAAGGAACTGATGTCTTCGTTTATTGAGTCGCACGTCACGGCGGCCGTCGCGCTTACAAAGGAGCGCCGCGAATATCAGTCCTGTCCGCTATCCTCCGCCTTTATCAACGATTGCATAGCAAGAGGTATTGATGCTGTCGCTGGCGGAGCGCGATACAACTTTGTTTATCCGAACTTCCCCGGAGTCATCAACCTGATTGATTCTTTGTCCGCCGTCCGTCACGCGGTCTATGAGCAAAAAATACTTACCTTGACAGAGCTTGCTTTCTTCTGCAACCACAGCTTTGACGGCAATGCGAGGCTGCGCAGCTATTTAAAAAACAGATGCCCGAAATTCGGCAACGACGACCGCGCCGCCGACGATATCGCAATCGATGTCTATCAATTTATCTTCAAAGAAGTCAGAAAATACAGTACCGTCTACGGCGACGGCTGTTATCCGAGCTACTTCGCGTATATCATGCACGGCCAGATGGGGCTTCAGACCGATGCGACGCCCGACGGCCGTCTTCGCGGCGACGCTCTTAGCGAGCATCTGGGCAGCGTACAAGGTATGGACAGAAAAGGACCGCTCGCCGTCATGCGCTCCATTGCCAAGCTCGACCAGAGTCTGGGCATCGGCGGTATTGCCACCAACTTCCGCTTCAGCTGCCGCTTACTCTCGACGCCCGAAGGGAATCGGGGCGTAACCGACTTTGTACGCGTTTTCATGGACAACGATTGTTTCGAAATCCAGTTTAACTGCGTCGACGGCAAGGCGCTTCGGGAAGCGCAAAAAAACCCCGAGCAATATCGCACACTGCTTGTGCGTGTCGCTGGTTATAGCGACTATTTTGTCAACCTGCCGCCCGTTATCCAAAACGAAATCATAGCGCGCACAGAAAACGATATCGTTTTGTTTTGAGCTTGAGTTTCCGCAAACACCGTAAGAGGAAAAGCATTCGAAAGCTTTCGTGAAAAAAGCAGAGATATGCATTAATTATTTCTCCGCTTAATAAACCTTGCGCGGACTATGCGGCATAACATGTGGAAGCCGAACCGGAAAAGCCTTGAATTTTATCGGCTTTAAGCTGGACAGACTTCAAATGAGACCGCTTTCTTGCTGTCGTGCACTAAACGACGCATAAAATCAATGAACTTGTTGAATTCATGTTGTCTTTAAATAGCACAAAACATAGCTTTCCACGGTTGGATATCGCAGACAGCATATTAATTTTGATGTGTTTCGCCTCTGTTCTGACCACCGGCGTTTGACCTATGGGCGCATAACCGCGTAGGCAGGTTGCCTGGTTTTGCAGACCGGTTTCGTCACCGAAATAAATCTCTGCGTCTTATGATTTTCTTTCACCTTTTAAATAACAAAACCATACATATCGGCAGAAAAACAACAACATTATGGAAAAAGAACCTTTGGTCGACACTGCTTGATAAAAGAATCATCGTTATGAAATTATACGATAGTGTAGGAATAATAAATATAAGCGATTTAAATCCGTTGCGCCTAAACGACAGAAGACATGCAAGCATCATAAACAACATACAAGCCCCGACATACCAAAAAGCCCATGAAAATGCAGCCATTTTCGTCACATCGGTGTAAGTTGTGACGATATCCCTGACTGACACGGATATACCCGTACCCGTTGTATATCGGAAGCACCATCTAGGGTCATCGCCGCCAAGCTCCCAAACGACCTTTGTTAATTCCATAAACGCTTTTCTGCAATCGGTCGGGCATACCTTCAATGTGCGGATAAATTTATCGGCAAAGTCCGTGATGGGTATGGTCGCAACTTTATGCCTATTGTTTGGATATTTAACAGAATTCCAGTCGCCGCTGATATATTCCGCCCATTCCTCTTCAGACGCGATACTTGACAAATAGTCTCTGACATCCGCAGGCAGTCTGTCCCGATGGTTGACATATGCCTCGGACATCATTGTCATAAATATGCCGACAGATTCGCCGTATGGGTCGATGTTTTTCCGGACATTTAAAAGCCTGAAGCCTATCGTTTTTATACCGACAAAAACGCAGACAACGGATAAAGTTAAAGCGGCAACCCTTTTCCATTGTTTCCTGTATATTATCAGAAGAAGAATCAACAATGGAGCAGTCAGGAGAACACCGTTATGGCGCATCATTGAAACACCAAGAACAAAAATTATTGTGAGAACGATGTGGACAGGCTTTTTGAGAAATTCGCCATTTGAAAAATATATGTTAATTATTTCGGAAAGAAGCAACAACGCAAAAATCGCAAAAGCGTTATCCTTCCATAAGCGAAGTATTGAGATGCCTATAGCAGGATTTATGCAATAATACAACATACACACTGTCCGGCACCACCGCGGGAAATTCCAATATGCCAATGTGGCCGCAAGATACCCGCACGCGAGTGAAAACACATACAGCTGCACAAAAACAACTGCCGTATAGGTTTTTACCAGTCTTGATGCGAGCCAAATCAGAAAAGTGTGCGCAACGGGATGCCAATCGTTGAAGGTAAATGTTTCAACCTGAACCCACTGCTCCTTTGTATCGTCCGAACCCATAAAACCGTATGCGGCACAATATATTAACATTGCAAGGAATACAATATGTGTGTTTTTAATGAATATTTTTAAAAGGGAAGTATTTTTAGCCTTGCTTTTTTCACCGTAAAAGCCGATATCGCATATTTTTTTTGTTATAAAAAGTAAAGATATCTCGGTAAAAACGAGAACAACGGCTAACGGTATAATAATTAAACTTATAGGAATGTCGATAACCCTTAAAAAATTAGGAACAAATATGTATATAACAATAAATGAAGAGAAAGCAACTAAAAACACCGATTGTAATTTCGGCATCTGAAAAAGCCATTTTCTCAAGTCGGTTAAAGCTTTAATTTTTCTATTGATAAACATTTTAAACCGCCTTTATATTATTTGAGATATACCTCAAATCCTCCTATCCAGCAAATCCGAATATTGATTTTTAAATTCCGTGAAGCGTCCTTCTTCGATGCTGTCACGGATTTTTTGCATCAACGTATTATAAAAATAAAGGTTGTGCGCGACGCACAGGCGCATGGCGAGCATCTCCTTCGCCTTGAACAGGTGGCGGATATACGCCCTTGAGTGGCGCTGACATGTCGGGCAGCCGCACTGCTCGTCTATGGGGCGCGGGTCGTGCTCGTACTTCGCGTTGTTGAGGTTGATGATGCCCTCCATTGTGAACAGGTGTCCGTGGCGCGCGTTGCGGCTGGGCATGACGCAGTCGAAGTAGTCTATACCTAAGGAGACCGTCTCAAGGATATTGCCCGGTGTGCCGACGCCCATTAAATAGCGCGGCTTGTCCTGCGGCATATACTGCTCGACGGCGGCTATCACGCGGTACATCTCTTCCTTTGTCTCACCTACCGCCAAACCGCCTATCGCGTAGCCGTCAAGATTAAGCTCGGCTATTTTTTGCATGTTTTCAACGCGCAAGCCGTCGTAAGTACTGCCCTGATTGATGCCGAACAGCATTTGATTCTTGTTGAGGGTGTCGGGCAATGCGTTTAAACGTTCAAGCTCGTCGCGGCATCGGTAAAGCCAGCGGACGGTTCTGTTGCACGACTTCTTCGCGTATTCAAGCTCCGCCGGATTCTCGACGCACTCGTCGAACGCCATTGCGATGGTCGAGGCGAGGTTTGACTGGATTCTCATACTCTCCTCGGGTCCCATAAAAATATGTCTGCCGTCGACATGTGAGTTGAAATAGACGCCCTCCTCCTTGATTTTTCGCAACGGCGCGAGCGAAAAAACCTGAAAGCCGCCGCTGTCGGTAAGAATGGGACCGTCCCAGCCCGTGAAGCGGTGAAGCCCGCCGAGCTCTTTAACAAGCGCGTCACCCGGGCGGACATGGAGGTGGTAGGTGTTGCACAACATCTGCTGGCAGCCGATATCCTTGAGGTCATAAGCGGACAGCGCGCCCTTGATGGCGGCGCAGGTGGCGACATTTTGAAACGCCGGTGTCTGAACCGTTCCATGAACAGTTTCAAACTCGCAACGCCGCGCGTTTCCGTCTTTTTTGATGATTTTCAGCATATGATTTGTTATCCGTTTCCTTTCAGGGAGCTGTGTCTATATTGTCTGATATGAATACTGCGTCGCCAAAGGAGAAAAATCTGTATTTTTCCCTTACAGCGATTTCATACGCGTGCATCGTGTTTTCATAGCCGCAAAAGGCGCTGACAAGCATAATCAGCGTGCTTTCGGGCAGGTGGAAGTTTGTAATCAGCGCGTCTATACATTTAAACTCATAGCCCGGATAGATAAAGATATCCGTCCACGCGTCGTGAGCGCAGATTTGCCCCTTGTCGCGGCAGACCGACTCAAGCGTGCGGCAGCAGGTTGTGCCGACCGCCACAACGCGCCCTCCCCTCCCCTTTGTGCGGTTGATGATGTCGGCGGTGGAGGCGGGCAGTTCATAATGCTCCGAGTGCATATGATGCTCCTCAATGTTTTCGGCCTTTACGGGGCGAAATGTACCTAAGCCGACATGAAGCGTGACAAAGCCGACTTCGACACCCTTTTGACGGATTATTTCAAGTAGCTCCGGCGTGAAGTGAAGCCCCGCCGTAGGAGCGGCGGCACTTCCGGGATCTCGTGCGTAGACGGTCTGATACCTGTCCCTGTCCTCAAGCTTTTCGGTGATATAGTGCGGCAGCGGCATCTCGCCGATTTTGTCAAGCGCCTCAAAAAAGCTGCCGTCGAAGTTAAATTTAATCAGACGGTTGCCGTTGTCGAGCGACTCAAGCACCTCGCAGGTCATCACGCCGTCCCCGAACGTAAACCGCGAACCCTTCCGCGCCTTTTTGCCCGGTCCCGCGAGCGCCTCCCAAGTGTCGGCGCTTTTCTGGCACAGGAGCAAAAATTCAACTCTCGCGCCCGTGCCGTCCTTGATACCGTAAAGCCTTGCTGGGAGAACCTTTGTATCGTTGAGAATGAGGCAATCGCCCTCATTCAAAAGCTTTTCAATGTCGCTGAAAACGCCGTGTCCGACTTCGCCCGTCGTTTTGTTTAAAAGCATCAGCCTTGAGCTGTCGCGCCGCTCATTGGGATGCTGTGCGATAAGCTCTGTCGGCAGGTCGTAATAAAAATCACTTTTTTTCACGTTAAATCCCTTTAAATTTCAATTTTTCATTTGACATCCCTGTATCCGCTGTGCTATGATATCAAATAATATCTTTTTATAATGGCGAAGGTTTTCGAAATTCGCCTCACTTATTATAGGGCAAAAGATATTGATTTACAATAGTTTTTTCTGAAAGGGATGACTTCAAATGAAAAAGTACAACGTAGCGATTATAGGCGCGACAGGCATGGTGGGGCAACGCTTCGCGACGCTGCTTGAAAACCATCCGTGGTTTAACGTAACAATCGTCGCCGCCAGCGCGCGGTCGGCGGGTAAAACATACAGGGAAGCCGCCGAAGGCCGCTGGTGCGTGGAGAAACCCATTCCTGAATCCATGGCAGGTTTAACGGTGCTTAGCGCTACCGACGACATTGAAAAAATCGCGTCGGAGGTCGACTTTGTCTTCTGCGCGGTCGACATGAAAAAGGATGAAATCAAAGCGCTTGAGGAAGCGTATGCCAAGGCCGAGTGCCCCGTCGTTTCAAACAACAGCGCCCACCGCTTCACGCCCGATGTTCCGATGATTGTGCCGGAGCTCAACCCCTATCACGCCGATGTAATCCCGTTCCAGCGAAAACGGCTCGGCACCAAACGCGGCTTCATCGCCGTCAAGTCCAACTGCTCCTTGCAGAGCTATGTCCCCGCCCTGTTCCCTCTTTCGTCCTATGGTATAGAGGATGTTCTCGTGTGTACCTATCAGGCTATTTCGGGCGCGGGCAAAACGTTTGAAACATGGCCGGATATGGTCGACAACGTTATCCCCTACATCGGCGGCGAGGAAGAAAAAAGCGAAAAAGAACCGTTAAAGCTCTGGGGTGAAATCAAGGACGGCGTTATTGTTCCCGCATCGTCACCCAATTTCACGGCTCAGTGCATCCGCGTTCCCGTTTCAAACGGTCATATGGGCGCTGTTTTCGTTCGTTTTAAAAACAAGCCTTCAAAAGAAGAAATGATAAAAATCTGGACGGAATTCAAGGGTTATCCGCAGGAGCAGAAGCTTCCAAGCGCGCCCGTCCGATTCCTTAACTACTTTGAGGAGGACAATATGCCCCAGACGAAGCTTCAACGCGACCTTGAGGGCGGCATGGCCGTGTCAATCGGCCGTCTGCGCGAGGATACGCAGTACGACTATAAATTCGTCTGTCTCTCCCACAACACCCTGAGGGGCGCCGCCGGCGGCGCTGTGCTGCTTGCTGAGCAGCTTTGCGCGCAGGGCTACATGGACAAATAATCTGTTAGGCAACCATCATTTATCCTGAAAGGAAATGAGCTAAATGAAGAAGGTCATTTTCACCGGCGCTGGCGTCGCAATTGTCACGCCGTTCGACCAAAATAATAATGTCAACTACGACATGCTCGGTAAGCTGATTGACAACCAAATCGAAAACGGCACAGACGCCATCATCATCTGCGGCACCACCGGCGAGGGCTCCACGCTCACGCACGAGGAGCATTCCGAGGCCATCCGTTACTGCGTAGAGTATACAAACCACCGCGTCCCCGTAATAGCGGGCACCGGCAGCAACGATACCGCCTACGGCATTAAGCTTTCAAACGAGGCCGAAAAGGCCGGCGTCGACGGGTTGCTGATGGTCACCCCTTATTATAACAAGACTTCGCAGGAGGGGCTGATTCTTCACTATAACCGCATCGCCGAAAACGTAAGCGCGCCGATCATCCTTTATAATGTTCCAAGCAGAACAGGCATGAACATACTTCCGCAAACTTATTACGAGCTGTCACGCAACGAAAAAATCGTCGCTGTTAAAGAAGCGAACGGCGACATTTCCGCAATAGCCAAAACCGCCGCGCTTTGCGGAGACGACCTTGCCATCTATTCCGGCAACGACGACCAGATAACCGCCATCATGTCCATGGGCGGCAAGGGCGTTATCTCGGTGTTGTCAAACATCTGTCCGCGCGTTACGCACGACATCGCCGCCTCTTACCTTGCTGGCGACGCTAAAAAGAGCACCGCGCTCCAGCTCGAATGGCTCGACCTGTGCAATGATTTGTTTGTTGACGTCAACCCGATACCCGTCAAAGAAGCCATGGTGATGATGGGCATTAATGTCGGCGAATGCCGCTTGCCTTTAGCACCCATGCCGCAGGCCAAGCTCGAAAAGCTCAAGGCGACGCTTATAAAGCACGGTCTTATCTAAGGCATATATTCGTTTTTACATAGCATCAGCTAATTTCAAGGAATGATCATATGAAGGACATTATTTTAAACGGCTGCTTTGGCCATATGGGCAAGGTTATCACCGAGCTTGTCACCGCCCGTTCCGACTGCCGCATCGCGGCTGGCGTGGACGCCGTCGACGGCGGCGAGGGGTTTCCTGTTTTCCGAACGCCATCGGATTTCAAGGGCAAGGCGGATGTGCTGATTGACTTTTCCCATCCGTCCGCGCTCATCGGCGTGCTTGAGTACGCCGTCATTTCCGGCACTCCGGCGGTTATTGCTACCACGGGGCTTAACAGCTTGCAAAAGGAGCTTATTGAGCGCTCTTCCGAGCGTGTGCCGATATTTTTCAGCGCCAACATGTCGCTGGGCGTCAGCCTGCTGTCCGAGCTTGCAAAATCGGCGGCGAGGGTGCTCGGCGGTAGTTACGACATCGAAATTGTCGAAATGCACCACAACCAGAAAATCGACGCGCCCAGCGGAACAGCACTGATGCTTGCCGACCAGATTTCATCTGTTCTTGACGAAAAACCCGCCTACGAATACAACCGTCATGACAAGCACGAAAAACGTCCGAAAAACGAAATAGGCATCCACGCTATACGCGGCGGTACGGTTGTGGGCGAGCACGAAATTATTTTTGCCGGTACCGATGAGGTTATTAAGCTCAGCCACAGCGCGGGCAGTAAAAAGCTGTTTGCTGCCGGAGCATTGAACGCGGCTTTATGGCTCTGCGGCAAAAAGCCGGGGCTTTACTCGATGTCAGACTTAATTAACGATAAATAGGGGTTGAAAACAAATGAAGCTCAACGGTAAATTATCGATATCAGAAGACATTACGCTGATTTCCCTGCACGATTCGCCCGCAAACATCGATGTAATTTCCGATATTTTTAAAAAAATCGCACAGGCCGGTATTGACGTGGATATGATATCCCAGACGCCGCCCAATGGCGCCCATTCGAGTCTGTCGTTCACCGTCGGCGGCGACGACTTCGGCGGCATCCTTGAGATCGCGGCCGAGCTGCGCAAAGTTAACCCCGACCTTAAAATCAGCGTCAGCAGCGGCAACTGCAAGGTTGCCCTGTTCAGCGACAGCATGAACGGCACGCCCGGCATCGCGGCGGCCGTCTTCGGTGCGGCCGCGTCCGTCAACGCCGACATTCGAATGATAACGACCTCCGAGGTCGACATCTCGATGCTAATAGTCAAGGCGGATCTCGACAACGTGGTCAACGCAATCAAGGCGCTGATGGTTTAAAAATCGGCGACAATTTCAAGATTGCACGCGGCCGTCGTTGTGATGGCCGCTTTTTCGCGTGCGTAGCCCGATATACTCCCGTTATTTTATTTACCGTAACTTATAAAAGTTCTTGATTTCATGGACGCATGTTGTTAAAATATAAACACCACACAATAAGGAGAGGTGACAGGCAATGCCGATTAAGATTGACAATTCGCTACCCGCCCACAAAACGCTCGAAAATGAGAATATCTTCGTTATGGCGGAGGACAGAGCCGTCGCCCAGGACATACGCCCGCTTAAAATCCTTATTTTAAACCTGATGCCCACAAAGGTCGAAACCGAAACACAGCTTCTTCGGCTCTTGGGCAATTCGCCGCTTCAGGTTGAAATTGAGTTGCTCCAGACCGCGACGCACCAATCAAAAAATGCCCCTTCGGAGCATATGCTCAAGTTTTATAAAACGTTCGACGACATTAAGAACCAGCGCTTTGACGGCATGATTATCACCGGAGCACCCGTGGAGCATCTGCCGTTTGAGGAGGTCGACTACTGGGACGAGCTGTGCCAGATTTACAGGTGGAGCGAAACAAACGTCTACTCATCTTTCAACATCTGCTGGGGTGCTCAAGCCGCGCTTTACCATTTCTACGGTGTGCCGAAACACGATACACCGGAAAAGGTTTTCGGTATATTCCCCCACCGCCCGCTCGATTTGCTCCACCCGCTTCTTCGCGGGTTTGACGACGAATATTTCGTCCCTCATTCGCGCCACACCGAGACGCGCCGAAGCGACATCGCGCTGGTTAAGGATTTGCAGATTCTGTCCTATTCCGATATGGCCGGTGTACACGTCGTGGCCGACATGGACTGCCGTAAGTTTTTTGTAACCGGCCATTCCGAATACGACCGCGACACCTTGGCGAAAGAATATTTCCGCGACCGCGCTAAGGGGCTTCACATTAAGGTGCCCTACAATTATTTTCCAAACGACGACCCTACAAAAACGCCTTTGATGAAATGGCGCGGTACAGGCAGCCTGCTTTTCGCGAACTGGCTTAACTACTTTGTTTATCAGCAGACACCTTACGACCTGAATTCACTATAATATAATTTTGAAAGGACGACCTGAATGACGGAAAATGAAATTAAAGCCATCTCGTCAATAGACGCGATGGAAGCCCACGTCAACGACTGGCGCGACGCCGTCAAGGGCAAGCAGAGGGGCATTTTTTCCTTTGACGACCTCGTCACCATCAAGCTCAAGGAGCTTAAAAAAAGGATTTTTACCGATGTCGAGTTCATGAAGCCGTGGAAAATGCGTGAATGCGTTTATAAGGACATCGGCGAATA
>CAZDWM010000028.1:0-14513 GCA_964509145.1 uncultured Eubacteriales bacterium
CGACAAACAGAAAAAGGCATAAAAAACGCGGAGCGGACAGCCTGAAAACAGGTCAGCCGCTCCGCTTCATCTTTATTCAATTACCGTCTGAAATGAACCCCAAAACGGGGCTTTTTTCATCAATAAACCCCAAATAAACCCCAAACGCACAAAACAGGGCAAAAACTAAAGCCCAAAAAGCGTTATATATCAACACTTTCAGGGCTTTTCCGTGTGGAGCGGGAAACGGGACTCGAACCCGCAACATTCAGCTTGGGAAGCTGACGCTCTGCCATTGAACTACTCCCGCGTATGCGTGCCGTTGACCGGCACGTTTTCTGTTATATTGATTGAATCAGCACATTTAATTACTATATAACACATAGATATGCTTTGATTACATCAGACCGTCGGGGCGGCCGGAGGTTGCTCTCATGCTCTGGCGCGCCTTGCGGATTTCGTTTACGCTCGTTATTAACGCGTCGTCGGCGCCCTTCATAATGTCCTCGACGAATTCGCTCGCCGCCGTGCGGATTTCGTTGGACCACTTGTTTGCCTTTGAAATCATGTCGTCGACATGCGCCTGTGTTTCGGCAGTCAGTTCCTCGGCCTTGTGGCGGCTGTCGGCAACCATTTCGCCAAGCTTTTTCTTCGCGGCTTCCATCATGTCGGCGCAGTCCTCATCGGCCTGCCTGCGGATGCGTTCGCTGTATTCCTTGGCTTGACGGACAACCTCGCTGTCCTCCACCATTGCCGCGGCGCGTCTCTCGGCGTCCGCGATGACATTGGCGGCCTTGGTTTCGGCTTCGACAACTGTCTGCTTGGCGAACTCGTCGGCCTTTCTGACAAGCTCGCGCGCCTTGGTTTCGGACTTTTCGGAAAACTCGGCGACCTTTTCCTGCGCGTTTGATATGATGGCGGCGGAGTCGCTCTTCGCTTTGGAGATGATATTATTGCGTTCGGCAACGACATTACGCGCCTGGGCGATTTCGACGGGCAGGTTGAGGCGCATGTCCTCAATGCAGGTCTTGATAGCCTTGGTGTCTACGAGCGTCTTTGAGGTGAAAGCCACGTTTGTGCCGGCGTCTATCGCCTCTTCTATTTGTTCGAGTAAATCTTCAAACTCCATATACTATCCCTTTCTCAGCCTTTACAGGTTATCCTTTTTATCACATCGTCGCATATTTCCTCGGGTACAAACTCGGAAATGTCGCGTCCGAGGGCACAAATCTGCTTGACGATACTCGACGACAGGAACATGTACTCGGCGTTAGCCGTGACAAAAACCGTTTCAAGCTCCGGGTTGAACTTCTTGTTGATGAGCGCCTGCTGGAATTCGTATTCAAAATCGGAGACTGCTCTCAAGCCCTTGACTATAGCAACCGCTCCGTGCTCGCGGGCGTAATCGGCGGTGAACCCCTCGTACATGTCGATGACGACGTTGGGCAGACAGGATGTGGTGCGTATGAGCATGTCTACACGCTCCTCGGCGGTGAAGCAACTACTGGGTTTGTTGTAGTTGTTTGCTACAACAACGATAACACGATCGAACATCTTGGACGTGCGCGAAATGATGTCTATGTGACCCTTTGTGACCGGGTCAAAGCTCCCGGGACAGACGGCAATCTTCATGACAACATTCCTTTCGCGATTATATTGCATTATATCACATAATTGTGTCTCTGTAAACCGTTATTTTTGTTTTTCCGTAGCGGTAATCCTTAAAAATCCTGAAATTTCCCGCTTCCGACGGCAAAATCTCGTCCGACGGCGACTCACAGACAATAACGCCCCCCGTTCTGACCCTTTGGGCTATAAGCGGAACAACCTTTTGTAAAAGACCCTTGCCGTATGGAGGGTCGAGAAATACAACGTCAAAGTCTCCCGTGTGCGACGCGGCGAAGGTGACGGAATCGGTTTGGAGCACTACTGCTTGTTTGTCGAGCTTGGTGGCGACAAGGTTTTTACGCACGACCTTAATAGCGTCGCTGTCTGCGTCGACGAACGTCGCCTTTTCTGCGCCGCGGCTCAGCGCCTCTATGCCGAGCTGACCGGAGCCTGCGAAAAGGTCGAGCACGTTGCGACCCTCAAGCTCAAACTGTATAATGCTGAAAACGGCTTCCTTTACCCGGTCTGTGGTCGGCCTTACGTCGTTGCCGGGCAATGTTTCAAGCGCCCTGCCGCGCGCCGAGCCTGTAATGACCCTCATGCTTATGACCATTCCTTTCGCTGAATCCGGAAGTCTTGACCGGTCGGCGAAGCCGATTTGCGCCGTCCTGTATGGCGCAAAAGGACAAAACTTTCAGATTGAAAGTTTATCTTTCAATCTTTCCTCCGAAATTCGTTATATCCTTATATTTTAACCGTCGCGGCTCAATAAATGTAGCGGTTCGCCTCGTATTCATCGCGGTCAAGGAACGGATAAAGATCGTCGTAATCGGCTGAGACGATTTCACCCGACGGTAAAACCTTAGACGAAAGCTTCGGCACAAAATACTGGTTTTCGTCGACAAAGACCTCGCAGAATACAGGGGCGTCGCCGTCGAGCGCTTTGTCGATAACATCAAGCTCTGAATCGTTTTTAAGGCTTAAATAACGGATGCCAAAAGCGTCGGCGATTTTTTTAAAATCGGGGAACGACACGCCGTTTTCGGGTCCCACACCGACGAGCGGCGGCGTGAAAAAGCGGGACTGTGTCTGTAAAATCGACAGATAACCGTTGTTGTTGATTAAAAACAGCTTGACGTTTAACCTGTTGTGATAAATAGTCTGGAGTTCCTGAAGGTTCATCATGATGCTGCCGTCGCCGTCGATGCAGACGACACGCCCGCCGTTTCTCGCCACAGCGGCACCGAGCGCGGCCGGCAGACCGTAGCCCATTGAGGCGCAGCCGCTATTGCCGAACACACGCTGCCCCTGCTTGGGACGGCAGGACTGGAAGGTCATTACGCACGCGCTGCCGTTGGCGCAGGCTACGACGTCGTCGCTTGTAAGCCGTTCAAACAGCGCATCAAGAAAGACGTAGGGGTTCAGCTTTTCGGTTCCCCTGTATTCGTCGAGCACCATGGGATATTTTGCGTTGATGTCCCGCGCCCACTTGAGCCAATGGTCGTGGCGTCCGTCGGCCTCGTAGTCCTGTTTTAAAAGGGCGCGGATAAAATCTCCCGCGTCGGCGCAAACGGGCATGTCGGGAATGATTGTCGGCTTTTTAAGCTCCCTGTCGTCGATATCGACTATGATTTTATAGGCCTTCTGCGCAAACTGATGCTTGGTGTAGCCGACCATGCGAACATTGAGCCTGCACCCGATGCTCAGCATCAGGTCGCAGTTTTGAACGGTGAAATTGCCGCCGCGCGTGCCCATGGTGGACGGCACACCGGCAAAATAGTGGCTGTCGGGCGAAAGAATGTCGTTGCCAGCCCACTCGGTGACGACCGGAATTTTTAGCTTGTCCGCCAGACGGAGAAAATCTCCGCCCGCGCCGCTTAACGTGATGCCAGTGCCGACGACAATAACCGGCGCTTTAGCCTCTTTTATTTTTTCGATGACAGCCTTTGCCGTCTCGTCCGAAACGGTTGAAAAACCATCGTGAATTTCTTCATTTGAAAAGTGTCGGAGATTGTCCGTCTCAATGTGCGCGCCCTGAATGTCGAGTGGGATGTCGAGCCAGACGGGGCCGGGACGTCCGTGACGGCAGAGGTAAAGCGCCTTTTCAAGGTGATAGGCGATTTCGTCGGCATCGGTGACCATAACGACGTATTTTGTAAGGTTGGCGACGGTGTGTACAATATCGAACTCCTGGTCGCCGAGCTGGCGAAGCCCGAGCTCAGGCACCGACCATATGGTGGTTTCACGCTTGACCTGACCGCTGACGACGACCATCGGGATGGAATCGAGCCACGCTCCCACGACGCCCGTGATGGCGTTTGTGCCACCCGGACCGCTCGTGACACAGCAGACCGCGGGCTTACCCGTGACACGCGCGTAGCCCTCGGCCGCGACGGCGCTGCCCTGCTCGTTGTGGTTGTAGATACAGCGCATACCCGACTGATGTCCGAACGCGTCGTTAAGATGCATCGCGCCGCCGCCGGTGACGGTGAAGACCGTGTCAATCCCCTGACGAACGAAAAAATCAGATATATAGTTTGATACTTTATACTTCAATACAGTACGCTCCAAAATTCAATTTTTAAAGCAATTGTAACAAATATTATTATACGCATAAACGGCACACGGAGTCAACAAACGAAACAAGCCTTACACATTAAACCTGAACAGCACAATGTCGCCGTCGCGCATGACATATTCTTTGCCCTCGCTACGGACAAGCCCCTTTTCCTTCGCGGCGGCCATTGTGCCGCAGGCCATCAGCTCGTCGAACGAGATAACCTCGGCGCGGATAAAGCCGCGCTCGAAATCAGAGTGGATTTTTCCGGCGGCCTGAGGAGCTTTTGTGCCCTTCTTAATCGTCCAAGCGCGCACCTCCGGCTCACCGGCGGTGAGGTATGAAATCAGCCCTAAGAGGTGATAGCTGCGCTGAATCAGCAGATCAAGTCCGCCCTTTTCAACACCGAGTTCCGACAGGAATAATTCCTTTTCCTCCGGCTCAAGGGACGCTATCTGCGCCTCAAGCTCGGCACATATGGGCAGCACCTCGGCGCCCTCGGCGGCGGCAATTTCCATAACTGCCCGATAACCGGCATTTGTTTCAATGCCGTTTGAAAAATCATCCTCGCTCATGTTGCAGGCGTAAATGACCGGCTTGGCGGTGAGCAGCGCCACCTCGGACAATAGCTCCTTTTCCTCATCGTCGGTCTCCACCAGCCTCGCGCAGACGCCGCTTTCGAGCTTGTCTCGCAGCTTTTTAAGAAAGTCAATCTCCTTAGCGAGTGTCTTGTCACCCTTCATAGCCTTGACACCTCTGTCGATGCGGCGCTCAAGCACCTCAAGGTCGGCAAAAATCAGTTCAAGGTTTATGGTCTCAATGTCGCGGGCGGGGTTGATGCTGCCGTCGACATGGATGATGTCGTCGTTTTCAAAGCAGCGCACAACATGGATTATAGCGTCCATCTCACGGATGTGCGACAGAAACTTGTTGCCAAGCCCCTCGCCCTTGGACGCGCCCTTCACAAGCCCGGCGATGTCGACAAACTCGATGACGGCGGGTGTGACCTTTTTCGGGTGGTGCATTTCGGCGAGGCTGTTCAACCGCGCGTCGGGTACCGTTACGACTCCGACATTCGGCTCAATGGTGCAGAAGGCATAGTTGGCCGACTGCGCGCCGGCGTTTGTGATGGCGTTAAACAGCGTGCTTTTACCGACATTCGGCAGACCGACGATTCCGAGTTTCATATCAGTATCAGTCCTTTCCGTGCTTCATCTCTAAAGAAGATAAAGCCGACAAACGATATTTCCGTCAATAATTATAGCATCACAAGCCGGGCTTTTCAACGCGCATTTGAAAAAAGTTTGTTAATTAAGGATGTTTTTTCTTGCAGTCGTGCGGGTAATATACTATAATATAATCTAATACAGTATCGGCGTCCGGAAATTAACCCATAACTTCGGTGATGATTAATGAAGCGTTTAAGCTTTTTACGTTTAATAAGCACGGCGGCGGTTGCCCTTGTTTGTCTTTCGGTGCTGTCCGCCTGTTCCGGCAATAATGACGGCGAGACTACGCAGCCGGACGAGGCCGCGACAGGCTCGGGCGTTTTTGAAATTGAATACAACGAGCTGCGTCTGCCCTTCTCAAAGGCCGACACGCTTGATCCTTTCAAGGCTGAAAGTATGATGAACCGCCAGTTGACGGCGCTGCTGTACGACGGGCTTTTCAGAGCCGATAAGCGTTATGAGGCAGTGCCCGAAATCGCCGACAGGTATACGCTCGACGGAACGTCGCTAACAGTCAGCTTAAGCAGCGGCATAGTGTTCACCGACGGCGCTTACATCACCTCCGATGACGTGGCTTATTCCTTTAAGTGTGCCAAGGATTCCGACGCTTACGCCGTTAGGCTTGAAAACTTTGATAAGGTGGCGCGCGCCGACAGCGATACGCTTGTTTTTACGCTTGAGACTAACGATAAATACGCCGCATCGTGCCTTGACTTTCCGATCGTAAAGCAGGGCACCGTGCAGGATGATTATGAGGCGCTCGCCGATGTCAAGCCTCCCGTCGGAAGCGGTCGTTATGTTTTTGTAGACGGCGCCTCGCCGATGCTTGCCGTCAACAACTCCCGTCTGGGCAGCTTCTGGCCGGGCATTTCAAGCATCCGTCTCGTCAACGTCAGCGACTCGTCGGCGCTTTTTTACAGCCTCGAAATCGGCAATATCTGCTTTGCTTTTGACGATTTAAGCACCGGAAAATACACTCGCGCCAACGCCGACAGCACCGAATACCTCATGAACAATATGGTCTTTCTCGGCTTTAACGCCGAAAACGCCTCGCTCGGCAGTCCGGCTGTACGCCGCGCCATTGAGCTGGCCATTGACCGCACTGATATTGTCGAAACAGCGTTTCAGGGTCACGCGCAGGCTGCTTATTCGCCCTTTAACCCCGACTGGTACGTTGCTGACGGCGACTTTACGTTTAAGAGCAGTCTCGAAAAAGCCAAGGTTGTGCTTGAGGATGCGGGCTACGACCAAATCAACACCTATGATATCCGTAACGACGGCTCAAAGAGCCTCACGTTCGGCATGATTGTCAATAAGGACAACGCGTTCAAGCTCCAAACGGCAAAGCTCATCGCCGGCACGCTCGCGAAGCTCAATATTCATGTCTCCGTCGCCGCACTTTCACCCGAGGATTATTACGCGGCCTACGACGCGTTGGAGTTCGATTTATACATCGGCGAGGTTAATTTAACGGAAAACATGAGTATTATGCCGTTCTTCGACGGCGCACTGTCTAAGGGCGTCTATTCCGACGCGGCGGAGGATGCCTACAAAAGCTTTGCCGCGGGCGATTTGACGGCGGCAAAATACGCAAATGCTTTCCGCGAGGAGACACCGTTCGTTCCGATATGCTTTAGGAAGGGCATCGTTGCCTGTACGCGCAGGCTAACAGGCGCTATAGACGCATGGGCGGGCGACATTTTCGGCAACATTGAAAACTGGCAATTTGAATAATATAATACCAAGTACTCAAAGTACGGCTTTACAATTCATCGTCTAATATCTAAAATCTAATGTCTAAATTGGGGGAGCTTTTATGATTGGTATGGAAACACATCTCGGCACTATCGAGATATCGCAGGATTATTTTTCGAAGCTGATAGGTCACGCGGCGTCGTCATGCTTCGGCGTTGCGGGCATGGCCAACAGCAACGCGCGTCAGGGTCTACGCTCGCTCATTTTTCGACACAACACCTATCTTGACAAGGGCGTCAGCGTCCGCAGCGACGTGAGCGGGCTGTCTATCGACCTGCACATCATCGTCACCTACGGTCTCAACATTTCAGCAATCGTCAAGAGCATCGTAAACAAGGTGCGCTACACCGTCGAGCAGGCAACGGGGCTGACTGTCAAGAAGGTCAATGTCTATGTCGACGGTATGATAACCGAATAAGCGGGGTGTATAATTTGAACGATATCATAACCGGGAAAATGCTCCGGGACGCCGTCATCTCGGCTTCAAATAACGTGGCGGCGCACCGCCGTGAAATAGACGCCTTAAACGTGTTTCCCGTCCCCGACGGCGACACTGGCACCAACATGTCCATGACCCTCGGTGCGGCTGCGCGCGAAGCCGCCGTGATGCCCGACGATGTGAGCCTCTCCGACGCTTCGGAGCGCATTGCCTCGGCACTGCTAAGGGGAGCGAGGGGCAACTCGGGCGTCATCCTTTCACTGATTTTCAGAGGCTTCTCAAAGGCTGTCAAGGGACTTCGCACGGGCAGTGCGGCGGACATCTCTAATGCTCTTGCCGGCGGCAGGGACGCCGCTTACAAGGCAGTTATGAAGCCCACGGAGGGCACAATTTTAACTGTTGTCCGCGTCGCTTCCGAGCAGGCCGAGAAGACCTCGGCAGAGGGCGGCGACATCCGCGCCACCTGCGCCGCGGCATTCGACGGTGCGAACAAAGCGCTTGCCGACACGCCGAATATTTTACCTATTCTCAAGAGCGCGGGTGTTGTAGATGCCGGCGGACAGGGGCTTGTTTATGTCTTCGAGGGTATGCGCAGCGTCTTTTTCCACAACACCATAATCGGAACACCCGACGGTGAGGCGGTCGGAAACGAAAAGCCCGACGCCGTTAAAATGACCGCGCAGGCTGCGGCCACCGCCGCCGAGGATATAAAATTCACTTACTGTACCGAATTCATAATAAACCGCGACAGAAGCTGCGCCGAAAGCCCGGTAAAGCTTAGGGCCTATCTTGAGTCGGTTGGCGACTGCGTCGTCGTGGTCGACGACGACAGTATCATCAAGGTACATGTTCACTCCAATGAACCGGGAAATGTCATTCAGAAGGCGCTCAGCTACGGCGCGCTTGTCAGCATTAAAATTGAAAATATGCGTGAGCAGCACGAAAATGCTTCTTGGGGTGCCGCCTCGCAGAGTGAAGCTGCCGGACAGCCGACAGACGAAACGACGCTAAAAGCCGCCGAGCCGCAAAAGCGCTACGGCATGGTCGCCGTCGCGTCTGGTGAAGGTATAGAGGAAATGTTCCGTGAAATCGGCGTAGATAAAATTGTATCGGGCGGTCAGACGATGAACCCCAGTACCGAGGACATTTTAAAAGCCGTTTTACGGATACCCGCCGAGCATGTCTTTATTCTTCCAAACAACAAAAACATTATAATGGCGGCCGAACAGGTCGCTCCGCTGACCGACAAGCGCATCAGTGTCCTGCACACTAAGAGCATCCCTCAGGGCATAACCGCCGCGCTTAACTTTGACGAGACAGCGGAGCCTGAAGCCAACCACCTCGCTATGATGAAGGCCGCTGAAAGGGTCGGGTCAGGGCTGGTTACCTTTGCCGCCCGCGACAGCAGCGTCAACGGTCAGCGGATAAAAGAGGGTGCGATTCTCGGCATGGAGAACGGTAAAATCACCGTAACCGACGCCAACATGATTGAGACGGCGTTCAAGGTTGCAAGGCACCTTTACAAGAAAAACCCGTCGGCATCATTAATCACTATTTTTTACGGCGGCGGAGTCGAGGAAGAAAGCGCGGAGGAGGTTGCCGCAATGCTCAGGGCAAAATACGGCTCCGATGTAGACATTTCCGTAATAAACGGCGGTCAGCCTGTTTATTACTTCGTCATTTCGGTCGAATGATAAAGCTTGACAGTGATATACAATATTTAAAGGGCGTCGGCGAGCGGCGCGCCGGGCTGCTGAAAAGGCTCGGCGTTACAACCGTCGGCGGTCTTTTGCGCTTTTATCCGCGTGCTTATGAGGATTGGAGCCACATTGTCGCCATCGACGAGGCTCCCTACGATGTGCCCTGTTGTGTCAAAGCTATTGTGGACAGCAAGCCAACGGGCGACCTAATCCGAAAAGGACTGACTATTTACAGAACCGACGTCACCGACGGTAAAAGTATTATGCGGGTAACAATCTTCAACAGCCGTTACACCGCCGATAAGCTGCGCGCGGGTGAGGAATACCTCTTTTTCGGGAGGGTAACGGGCAACCTGTGGGGGCGCGAAATGAATTCGCCCGCCGTCGAAAAGGCACAGGGCGGCGACAGAATCCGACCGATTTACCACTGCACCGAGGGGCTGTCGTCAGGCATCATCGAACGGCTTGTTAAAACGGCGCTCGATGGCACGGCGGACGGATTTGCGGAATGTTTGCCGCAGGCACTGCGTGACCGATACGGTCTGTGCGGCATCAGGGAAGCCTTGACACAAATTCATTTTCCCGACAGCGACGAGGCGCTGGATGCGGCGCGCAAGAGGCTTATTTTTGAGGAACTGCTGACGCTCCGCCTCGGTCTAATGCTCCTGCGTTCGGGTAAACGAGGTACAACAGGAATAACGCTTGAACAGGACTATACCGGCGAATTTCTCAACCTGCTGCCTTTTAAGCCGACCGACGCACAAAAAAAGGCAGTCGGCGAGGCGGCACGCGACATGCTGCGTTCCGAGCCTATGAACCGTCTCATTCAGGGCGATGTCGGCTCCGGCAAAACGGCGGTGGCGGCGGCGCTCGTTTACAGCGCGGCAAAAAACGGCGTCCAAAGCGCCCTGATGGCGCCCACGGAAATTCTCGCAGCCCAGCATTTCAGAACATTTTCATCGTTTTTTGAAGGCACGGGCATTGTCTGCGCACTGCTCACCGGCTCGACAAAGGTCGCCGAAAAGCGCGCCGTCAAGGAGCGGGTAAAAAGCGGCGAAATCAGTCTGCTCATCGGCACCCACGCCGTTATCCAAAAGGATGTGGAGTTTAAACGCCTTGGGCTGATTGTCACCGACGAGCAGCATCGGTTCGGCGTTATGCAGCGCGGACAGCTCACGCAAAAGGGGCTTAACCCGCACACTCTCGTCATGTCGGCGACGCCGATTCCGCGCACACTGGCGCTTATGATTTACGGTGACCTCGACGTGTCCGTCCTCGACGAAATGCCGCCGGGGAGAATGCCGCCGAGCACCTACCTAATCACCGGAGACAAACGCGAGAGGGCGTACAAATATATCAAACAGCACCTTGACCGAGGCGTACAGGGCTATGTCGTCTGCCCGCTTGTCGAGGAGGGCGAAACGGAGCTTGCCGCCGCACAGGAATATAAACAGACGCTCGAAGCAGGCGCGTTCGCCGGATATCGGCTGGGGCTTTTGCACGGTCGGTTGAAGGCAAAGGACAAGGAAGCGGTTATGGCGGGCTTTATCGGCGGCGACATTCAGCTGCTGGTGTCGACGACGGTCATTGAGGTGGGCGTCGATGTTACAAACGCCGTCATCATGCTCATTGAAAATGCAGAGCGCTTCGGTCTGTCACAGCTTCACCAGCTGCGCGGGCGCATCGGCAGGGGCAGCGAAAAATCCACATGCATCCTTGTCTCCGACGCGCAAAACGACGAAGCGCAAAAGCGGCTAAAACTGATGGTTTCGACGACCGACGGCTTTAAAATTGCCGAGGAGGACTTGAAGCTCCGCGGTCCCGGCGACTTTTTCGGCGCGCGCCAGCATGGTCTGCCGGAGCTTAAAATCGCCGACATGCTCACCGACACGCGGCTGCTCGCCATAGCCGGACGGGCGGCGGATGAGATACTCAAAGCCGACCCGCGTCTGAAATCGGAGGAAAACAAGGGTCTGCGCGGCGAGGTTGCGGCGCTGTTCCGGCACGGCGGCGTGGGGAACTGATTTATCACTGAAAGGATGTTTGTAATGAACATGAATTTTTATATGCAGACAAACCTTGTCACCGGTGCGGGGTGCGTCGCCGCGTCGTCTCAAAAGCTCGCGGCACTGGGCGGACGCTGCCTTATCGTCACCGGTGTATCGTCGGCAAAAAAGTGCGGTGCGCTCGCGGATGTCGAGACGGCGCTTGAAAAGGAAAATATTAGCTATACAGTTTACGATAAAATCGGTCAGAATCCCGCTGTCCTCTCCTGCCTTGAGGCGGGCGAGCTGGCGCATAATATCGGCGCGGAGTTTATCGTCGGCATCGGCGGCGGTTCCCCGCTTGACGCGGCCAAGGCCGTCGCCGTTTTCGCGGTCAATCCCGGTCTGACTTTCCAGGAGCTTTTCGCGCTTGACTGGAAAAATCGTCCGCTGCCCGTTGTCGCCGTGGGCACCACCGCCGGAACGGGCAGCGAGGTGACGCCCGTGTCCGTCCTTACAACGCCCGAGGGGTTGAAAAAAAGCATTCGCGACGGCAGAATTTACCCCGTCCTCTCGCTGGGCGACCCACGCTACACGGAAACGCTGCCGGATGAATTTACGCGCTCTACGGCAGTCGACGCTATGGCGCACTGCCTCGAAAGCTACTTCAACAAAACCGCCAACAATATCTCAAGAACCTTCGCGCTCAAGGGTGTTTCACTGCTGCTTGACGTTTTTCAAAAAATTGTCTGTAACGGCACAGTCGCACTCACCCCGGACGACCGCGAGACGCTTTACAACGCTTCAATTTACGGCGGACTTGCCATCAGCGTCACCGGCACAGCTTTTCCGCACGCCGTGGGCTATTTTCTCTCCGAGCTGCACGCCGTCCCTCACGGCACCGCGTGTGCCGTATTTTTGACGCGCTTTATCCGCCACAGTGCCGTCAGCGAACCGGCGCTAATGAAGGACTTTTTGTCGCGTCTCGGTGTAACGGAGGACGCGCTGATTGCTCTGATTGAAGCTGTTACGCCCGACTGTCCCGTCATCGTTACAAAAGAGGAACAGGAAAGACTGGCTCCGAGATGGGTCAATAACGCGAGCATTAAGAAGTCAGTCGGAGAATTTCCGCCCGAGGCGGTCGACGAGATGATTAACGCTCTTTTCGGCAATTGCTAAAAACTTTCAGTACGGGTGAGTATTTTCCCTTTGTCCGCTCGAATAATAGATATAACAAACTTAGTCGGGGGGATCTATGTGAAAAAGATATTTTTTCTGTCGCTGCCGCTCGCGGCGCTTGTGCTGTTGTCCGCGTGTGGGGGAAAGACCTTGATTGACTGGGCTGATTTTGTCAAACTAAACGACACCTCGTATATTTCGGACGGCGATGTAATTCCAAAGGAATATGTCGGCGATAAGATAGGCGAGGTCACCGGCAACGTACCCGGTGAAATCGACGGTGAATATTCAAGTGACCTTGAAAAAAACGGCGACGCCGCGTTTTTACCGGTCGGAACAGAGCTTTACGCAGTAAAGGGCTATCCGAGCGGCGACTATGTCGCGGCGCTTGTCGACGGACAGTATAAGCTTTACAAGACAATGGAAAGTGAGACATTGCCCTTCGCCGTTGAAAGCACTTCCGGCGAAACAAACAGACCCGACAGTTCTAAAGACAGTGCGTCATCCGACACAGGAACTGGCGGCACCACAAACGGATCAACAAACGGCGGTACAACAAGCGGTTCGTCCGCGACACAAAACGGCGGCGCTTCGTTCGACTCGGAAGTTATCAATTACGTCCGTACCTACGGGAACGTCGGCGCTTTAATTCCTAACGGCAGGATTGTCGCTACCGAGTCGGCGCTCAAAGCCTATTATAAAAGCAAAGGTATCGCGTCGGAATTTGACAGCACCGGCAGCCTTGCGGACGCCGTAAGTCATTATAACGCGTCTTTTTTCAAAACAAAAGCTCTTGCCGTCATAGACTTTGAGGAGACAAGCGGTTCCAACAGGCACGAGGTGACGGACATCCGGTCAAAGGCCGGTGTGCTGACCGTGACGATAAAACGCATCGCGCCTGAGGTCGGCACCTGCGACATGGCTCACTGGTACATACTTGTCCCCGTCGAGCGTGCGTCCTATAGCGGGCTCAAAGTGGAGCTTAACGGAAAGAACTATGATTTGAGCGATTCGGGTAAAGCCTCCGGCGGTGAGGGAGCAATAGAGCCGGACATCGAACAGGTCAGCAACGGAACGGCCTCCGCTCCGCCGAGCCTTGGTCTTCAAACGCAAAGCGGCGACTGCGTAAGCTACACTTTAGCGACGATGGGAGGGACATATTCGTGGGAGGTTCCTTCTACTGGTGGTCAGTCAAACAGAATTGAGTCGGACGGGGATATGCCGTACGAAATCAACGATATTGCGAAAATCAACGGCGATGGTACAGACGGCAGTGTGCTGCTTGTGACGCACGGTATCGTTAAAAGCATGACCGTTAAGCGTTATGCGCAGAGCTATAGCGGCTCCGGCAACGGCGAAAGTGTTAAGGTTTCAAAAAGCACGTTCGCGGTAAAAAGCGGGTCATATTACGAAATAACTGTTAAGTATGAGCAGGGAACTGCCACTTACGGCTTCATCTGCAAGGCGTAAGTTGGGAATGCCGTTTGTGATTATTCACATCATGTCATCGACCATGTTACATTTTTATATATTAATTAAAAGCGTCTGCCTTTTTCGGACAGGCGCTTTTATTATTAGGTAAGCTAAAAATCGGTCTTGAAAATGCTTGTCCCATATGATATGATTTAAGTTAAGGTTTTATTATATTGATGTATTTCTCCTAAACGGCTGAAGTTTACAGCCATTTTTCACTGAGAGGATTGAGTAATTAAGACAATGGAAGAAAAAGAAACCCTTCAGTTTGAAACCGTCATCCGTCCGAAAAACGGGTGGTTTAACCTGAATCTCGGGGAGGTTGCGAAATATCGCGATTTGGTGTTTATGTTTGTAAAACGCAATTTCAGTACGCTTTACAAGCAGACGATTCTCGGACCGTCATGGATTATCATAACCGAGATTATCACAACCGTCATCTATACCATCATCTTCGGCAACATCGCAAAAATCGGCACCGATGGCGTCCCGTCATTTCTGTTCTACCTGTCCGGCAACACGATATGGGGGCTTTTCAGCAAGTGCTTTATCAACACCTCCACCACCTTCACCTCCAACTCCGGCATTTTCGGCAAGGTCTATTTCCCG
>CAZDWM010000029.1:0-11388 GCA_964509145.1 uncultured Eubacteriales bacterium
AGAATAATCGCGCACAAAATCGTTTCCGTCGCCTCTCGCATTTCGTTTGTTTTGCAAAAGCTGTCCGGCGGCAGAAGAAGGTTTTTGTCACTGTTTGAACAGTCCGAGTCCCGCTCCGAGATGGTCGCGACATTTTTGGCCGTGCTGTCACTCGCGAAGGCTAAAAGAGTGGCGCTCGACGGCGATGGTGAGAATACAACAATCGAGCTAAAAAGGGGTTTGACCGAATGAGGGTTCAGGAATTGCAGGCGGCCGCGGAAGCGGTTCTGTTCGCGAGCGGCGAACCGCTTGAGCTGGCGCGTATCGCCGAGGCGCTGGAGCTGGATGTCGAATATACGGTAATGCTGCTGGACAAGCTGTCGGCGGAGCTCGAAGAGCAGGGGAGCGGGCTATGTGTCCTGAAGCTTGAGGATAAATATCAGCTTTGCACGAGGGCGCAATACGCCGACGTAATACGTTCGGTGCTTGAGGTAAAAAAGAACACACCGCTGTCGTCGGCGGCGTTTGAGGTTTTAGCGGTTGTCGCCTACAACCAGCCGATTACAAAATCCTACATAGACCAGGTAAGGGGAGTCGACTGCTCCGCGGTCATCGCTACGCTTTGCCAAAGGGGACTTATAGAGGAAAAGGGTCGTCTTGAGCTGCCAGGAAGACCGCTTTTATACGGCACGACGGCAGAATTTCTCAAATGCTTTTGCATCTCATCACTGTCCGAACTACCGGAGCTGCCCGACAAGGGCGACGCGCCAGAACAGCTTGAACTTGAGCTGCCAGACAGTGTGCCGGGGGACGATGAAGCGCCCGCAATTCATGATATGCCCGATGAAGAGGATGTCTACGAAGGCGTTCCCGAGGACGGCGACGACATGTTTATAGTCGACGTCGAATAGCGATTTAATATATATTCTATAAACAGGTATAAAATTTATTAGCAAAGTCAAGACCGTTCCCTACACAGGGAATAGAAGCTTTTTATTGTATTGAGGGGAGGGGAAAAATTGATTGCGCTTTACATCATTTTGGGTATCGTCGCACTGATTATCCTGATATTCAGCGTAAAGATATCGTTCGAGCTCATCTACGACGAGACATTCAGCTTTGCGGTCAAGGTTATATTTCTGACCTTCAATGTCTATCCCGAAAACGATTTTAAAAAGTTTATCCGGAAAAAGAAGGAACCGCCGCCCGAGGAAGAAAAGCCGGCGGAGAAAAAGCCCAAGGAGGAAAAACCGGCCGATGAGAAAAAAGAAAATTTTATCCAGCGGTTTTACAGGATGCAGGGCTTCGACGGCGTCGTTATTTTTATCAAGGATATCCTCCACGCGCTCAACGGCTTTTTTGGCGATGTGTTCAAGCGGGCGTTTGTAATTGAAAAGCTGTTTTTACAGTTGTTTGTCGCCAGAGGCGACGCGGCCGAAACGGCTTTGGCCTACGGCAGAACATGCGCGGCGGTTTTTCCCGCGCTCGGATATATTTGCGAAACAATGAAGGTGCGCAAATACGACGCCGACATCAGCGTAGATTATCTCGCCAACAAGAGTACGGCAATGCTTGCCACGACGGTTTCCGTCAGACCCATCCGGCTTACAAACGCCGTTTTCAAGCTCGGTTTTAAAGCGTTGTTCGCCTATCTTAGGGCAAGGAAACGCGGCAAGCACAGGCAGGCACAGCTCGCAGCCGAAGAAAGCGAAAGCGGCACGCAGGTTCAGCAGTCAACTATATAAATCATACCGAAAGGGAAGGAAAAACATATGAAAGAACAGTCAGCGTCAGGCATCCTCGGCACAACCATCGACAAATTAAGGAACCTTGTGGATGTAAGCACAATCATCGGCGACCCCATCGAGGCGGGCGGCGTCACCATAATTCCCGTGTCAAAGGTGACCTACGGCTTCGCGTCGGGCGGCTCCGATTTCCCGTCCAAGACAAACGCCGAGATTTTCGGCGGCGGCGGCGGCGCGGGAATCACAATTGTCCCCATTGCGTTCATCGTCATCCGTGAGGGCGATGTTACCATCAAGCATATCACGGCATCCGAGGGCGGTCAGGCTGAACGCATCATAGGCATGGTGCCCGATGTTGTCGACAAGCTGTCAACCGTCATCAACAAGCTGACAAAGAAGGACGGGGCAGACGCGGTTATCGACGCCGAAGCCGCCGATGTGTCCGATATCTAAGCGCCTAGCCGGAACGCTTTATAACAAGTCCGGTATTATAAGCTTTTAAACTCCCGTAAAATAAAACCGTGCCTGTCTGCATATAAATACCTTACAGGCAGGTGGTTTTATTGAAAAGAACAGGCAGATATTTTTGTTTTGTCGCAGCGGTGGTTACGGTGCTAACAATAACCGCACCGCTGTGCGCCGCGGCGCCATATGTGTCGGCTCAAACGGCAGCGTTGATGGTTGCGGATACGGGCGAGATTGTTTTCAGCAAGGACGCAAATGTCCGCCGCTCAATGGCCAGCACGACAAAAATCATGACCTCGCTTATAGCGCTTGAGGCCGGAACGCCCGAAATGGAGATTACCGTTACCGATAAAATGGTGGCGGTCGAGGGCACATCTATGGGTCTTTTGCCGGGCGACAAGGTGACGCTTCGGACGCTTGTTTGCGGTATGCTTTTATGCAGCGGCAACGACGCGGCCAACACCGTCGCCGTAGTCCTCGGCGGCTCCGTTGAGGGCTTCGCGAAGCTGATGAACGCCCGCGCCGCCGAAATCGGCATGACGAACACACATTTTGTCACACCGTCAGGGCTCGACAACGAGGAGCATTATTCAACGGCTTACGATATGGCGTTGCTCGGCAGCGAAGCTATTAATAATCCGCAGTTCCTATCAATTTGCTCACAGCGTCACATCACCGTTGAGTACGGCAATCCACCGTACAGACGGACGCTTTCAAACCACAACCGGCTGCTGCAATGTTATCCGAACGCCATCGGCATCAAAACGGGTTTCACAAAAAAAAGCGGTCGATGCCTTGTTTCCGCCGCGCGTAAGGACGGTGTCACGCTTGTCGCCGTCACCTTATGCGCACCCGACGACTGGAACGACCATATCCGAATGCTTGACTACGGCTTTTCCGTCGTTAAAGCGACGGCTCTCGACGACAGTCTCACGGGCGTTTCACTGCCGGTAGTCGGCGGCAAATCAAAAAGCGTTCAGGTAAGCTTTTCATCAAAGCCAGAAACGGTGCTTAAAAGCAGCGGGGGCGACGTGACACGAGAAATCCTGATAAAGAGGTTTGAGTACGCTCCGGTTAAACAGGGCGAGCCTGTAGGCAGAGCTGTGTATTACCGTGACGGCGAAATCATCTGTGAAGCCGACCTTATAGCAGCGCAGTCCTGCGGCGTTGCGATTCACAAAGCACCGCAGCAGATACCCGAAAAAGTGCCGAAGGGCTTTTTCGGCAGGATTCTTGAAAAAATTAAGGGAGTTTTTAATTAATGGCAGACGGGCTGATACGCCTACAAAAATACCTGTCCGAGTGCGGAGCCGCCTCAAGAAGAAAGGCGGAGGAATTTATCGCTGAGGGTAAGGTCAAGGTTAACGGACGCGTCGCGCAAATCGGCGACAAGATTAACCCCAAAAAAGACATTGTCACATTAAACGGCAAAAGGGTTGAAAACACGGCCAAGCCGCTGTATATCATGCTCCATAAACCGCGCGGCTACATCACCACAATGTCCGACGAGATGGGTAGAAGGTGCGTTGCCGAGCTTGTGAAAAGCGCGGGTGAAAGGGTTTATCCCATCGGCAGGCTCGACCGCGAGTCGGAGGGGCTTTTACTTCTGACCAACGACGGTGAGTTCGCAAACCTGATGATGCACCCGGCCAGCCATGTACCGAAAATATACCGCGTAACCGTTCGCCCCGATATATCGGACGAGCAGGTAGTACGCCTTCAGGAGGGCATGGTAATCGACGGCAGAAGAACCGCGCCCGCGAAGGTAACAGTGCTCGAAAAACAGGAGAACCGCGCTGTTGTCGAAATCGTGCTTTACGAGGGTCGCAACCGCCAAATCCGCCGTATGTGCGAGGAACTGGCGCTCGATGTGGCAAGGCTCAAACGCACAGCTATAGGACCCCTAAAGCTCGGAATGCTGCCGACGGGTCAATGGCGCGAGCTGACGCGGCAGGAGGTTGAAAAGCTCACCGGTGCCGCGAACAAAGCCTTGGTAGATAAACAAACGAAAGGACGCGAAACACAAAGTGATTAAGAGTATGACAGGCTACGGACAGGCTCGCCGAATTATAGACGGGATGAACATAGCCGTTGAAATTAAGAGCGTCAACCACCGTTATTTTGAGTTTTCATCAAGAACGCCGAGGGCATACGGCTTTCTCGAAGAAAAGCTGAAAAGCTATTTGCAGGGCATGATTTCAAGAGGCAAGGTCGACTGTGGTGTTTCCATTGAGACCCTTGAGGAAACGGATGTTGTTATCAGCCTCAACGCCTCCGTGGCGCAGGGTTATTTAAACGCGTTCGGCGAGTTGTCCGAGCGCTTTGGGCTTCAAAATGACATCACCGTCTCGTCAATGGCGCGCTTTGCCGACATTTTCGCCATTCACAGGGAACAGACGGACGAGGAAAAAATTTGGAACGCAGTCAAAACGGTTGCCGAGGAAGCAATTGGCCGGTTTATCGCCATGCGCGAGGCCGAGGGTGAAAGGCTACGCGACGACATCCTATCGCGGGCGGACGGCATCCTCGAAAAAGTGTCTTTTATTGAGGAACGCTCGCCACAGACCGTAAAGGAATACAACGAAAAGCTGCTCACAAGAATGCGCCAGGTACTTGAGGATACCCACGTCGACGAGCAAAGACTATTAACAGAGGCAGCGATATTCGCCGACAAGGTGGCCGTTGCGGAGGAGACCGTCCGGCTGCGCAGCCACATCGGCCAGCTTCACACACTGTTCGGCTCCGACGAGGCCATCGGCCGCAAGCTTGATTTCCTTGTGCAGGAAATCAACCGCGAGGCGAACACCATCGGCTCTAAAGCGCAGGATGTCGAGATTGGCCGTAGGGTCATCGATATCAAGGCCGAGGTTGAGAAAATCCGTGAGCAGATACAAAATATTGAGTAACATCATTACGGAATAACGGAAAGCGACGGTGTTATAATGAAACTGGTCAACATCGGATTCGGAAACACTGTAAACGCCGACAGAATTGTCGCAGTTGTCAGCCCCGATTCCGCGCCCATCAAAAGGCTTGTGCAGGAGTGCCGTGAGCGGGGAACCATCGTCGACGCGTCGTTCGGACGTAAGACACGCGCGGTCATAATCACAGACAGCGACCACGTCATCCTGTCATACCTCACCGCCGAGACAGTGGCCAACCGTGTCAGCGGCGAGGAGATACCGGCGGCGTTTGCGGACGACGGTTCCGATTAAATTACGATGCTTCGTGAGGTTTACGGCTAAAGCGGCTTTCGGTCAACAAATTCAATGCGGTTTTATGTCCGTTCCGGGCATAAATCAGGAAAGGACATGAATCCCAAGATGTTAAACGATGATAGGACAGAGGGTATGCTCGTCATCCTGTCCGCGCCGTCTGGCTGCGGCAAGGATACAATTCTCTCCGAGCTGAACGGCAGAGAGAGTTGCTTTAAGCGTTCGGTATCGCTTACGACAAGGCCGATGCGCGAGGGCGAAAAGGACGGGAAGGACTATTACTTTGTCAGTCGCGACTACTTTTTACAAAAGCTTGAAAGCGGACAGATTCTCGAGCACACATCCTACAGCGGTAACTTTTACGGCACACCCAAGACGATGGTGGACGAATGGCTCGCCGAGGGCGAAACCGTCATTCTTAAAATAGAGGTCGAGGGCGCGGGCAGAATCAAGGCGCTTTACCCCGATTCCGTCAGCATTTTCCTTGTGCCGCCGTCGATGAAGGTGCTTGAGGAAAGACTTCGCAGGCGCATGAGTGAAAACGAGGATGAAATCCAAAGCAGATTAACCATAGCGTTAAACGAGATGCGAAACGCGGTTAACTATGATTACATCGTCGTCAACGAGGATCTCGACAGGGCAGTCGGAGACGTCTATTCCATCATCAATTCCGAGCATCATAAGACCTCACGTTCAAAGCAGGTTCTGAACGCGGCTATGAGTTCGTGGTAATATAATATAGCAAGTTTATTATTTATAGGAAAGGTGAATAAAATGCTTAATCCGGATTTAAGAAACGTTCTCAAGGATCATGTCAGCCGTTACTCGCTCGTCACCGCGACGGCGAAAAGAGCCAGAATCATTGCCGAGGAGGCCGAGGAAAAGAAGATAATCATGACCGAAAAGCCCGTAACTCTGGCGGTCAACGAAATCATCAACGGCAAATACACCATCATCGAGCCGGAAGAAATCAGAAACATCTGATTATTAATTTCAGGAATTGTAAAAATGCGGGGTGAGCGCTGTTGCCCAGAGCGAATATAGCAAAAATCGCTGTCGATAACACGGCGTATCATTTCGACAAAGCTTACGATTACCGCGTTCCCGACACGCTTTTAAGCGACGCGAAACCCGGCTGCCGCGTTATAGTGCCGTTCGGAAACGGAACTAAAAAGCGGCAAGGGATGATACTTGAGCTTCAGACCGATGCCGAATACGGCGACGGTATTAAGCTGAAGTCTGTTTCGTCCGTCCTCGACGGCGAGCCTGTTTTAAACGACGAGCTGTTGAAGCTTGTCATATGGCTCAAGGAACGCACCTTCTGCACGTTATATGACGCCATACGCGCGCTGCTCCCGTCGGGGCTTAACCACAGGATTGTCGCTTCCTATGCCGCAGCACCGCTGGAGCAGTGGTTAGAGGTCGCGCTATCGGCTGATGAACAGAAAATCCTTGACGACCTTTCCGACCGACCAGGCTTTGAAAAGGGTGAGCATATTCTCGCGCGGTTCGGTTTTGATATCGGTTCAGATATTTTAAGCCGAATGGTCAAAAAGGGCGTTTTGGTACGCAGCGACGATGCCGTACGTAAAATAGGTGACATGCAAGTCAAGATGATTAGGCTGACGCAGGAATTCATTTCCGGCGAGGTCTCGCCGTCAAAGCTTACAAAAAAGCAGCAGGAGGTTGTTGACCTGCTTTCAGACGTGGGTACGGCCTGTGTGCGTGAGGTGTGTTATTACACCGGCTTTACCCAGTCCGTTCCGCTGTCGCTTTGTTCAAAGGGCATCGCGGAGGTATACGACAGAGAAGTTTACCGAAACCCCTACGCCGACACACCGGAGCAGCCAGAGCGCGAGGATATTGAATTGAGCGTGGAGCAGGAAACGGCGTTTAAAAACCTCCATGAACAGTATTTGGAGGGCAGGGGCGGAGCTTCGCTCCTTTTCGGAGTAACAGGCAGCGGTAAAACAAAGGTATACATGAAGCTGGCCGACGAGGTGACGGCTCAGGGTCGCGGCGTTATCCTCATGGTGCCCGAAATCGCACTCACGCCGCAGGCGTTAAGCCTGTTCCACGCTCGCTACGGCAGAAAGGTGGCTGTTTTCCACAGCGCACTGTCCGTCGGCGAAAGGCTCGACGAGTGGAAAAGAGTTAAAAACGGCGAGGCGTTCATGGTTGTGGGCACACGTTCCGCTGTGTTCGCCCCATTTCAAGACCTCGGTCTTATCATTATCGACGAGGAACAGGAAAGCTCCTATAAATCAGAAAACACGCCGCGCTATTCCGCCCGCGATGTCGCCCGCTTCCGCTGTGCCCAAAGCGGCGCGTTGCTGGTGCTGTCTTCGGCCACGCCAAGCGTCGAGACCTATGCCGCGGCACTCAAGGGCAGATACACATTAAATACCCTGACTGAACGCTACGGAACCGCTGCTTTGCCCGAGGTTCAGACGGTGGACATGCGTTACGAGCGCAGAAAGGCCGACAGCTCCGAGCTTAGCGAAACGCTTCTTGCCGCACTGAGCGATAACCTCGAAAAAGGGCAGCAGTCAATACTGTTGATTAACCGCCGCGGCTATAACACCTTTGCCGCCTGCACATCGTGCGGTCATGTTTTAACCTGTCCGTCGTGCAGTATCTCAATGACCTACCACCACGCGAACGGCAAGCTGATGTGCCACTACTGCGGTTACACCGCGCCGTTTTCACAGGATTGCCCGTCGTGCGGCAAGGCGGCTGTCCGTTACTCCGGCTTCGGTACTCAAAAGGTTGAGGATGACCTTGCACATGCGCTGCCGCAAGCGCGTATTTTAAGGATGGATACCGATACCACGATGTCCCGCTTTGCGCACGAGGAAAAGCTCGGCAGCTTCTCAAGACGGGATTATGACATTCTGCTCGGCACGCAGATGGTCGCAAAGGGGCTCGACTTTGAAAACGTCACGCTCGTGGGCGTAGTCTCGGTCGACCAGCAGCTATATAACGACGACTACCGAAGCCTTGAGCGTACATTCGCGCTCCTGACGCAGGTCGTCGGACGTTCCGGCAGGGGACAATATAAAGGTCGGGCGATTATCCAAACCTTAACGCCCGAAAACGACATCATTGCACTCGCCGCTCGGCAGGATTACGAAGCGTTCTTCAAGACGGAAATCGGCATACGCAAGGCGCTGGTTTATCCGCCGTTTTGCGACATCTGTGTCGTCGGCTTTGTGGGCGAAAACGAGCTTTTCGTCCGTGCCGCCGCGCAGGAGACGCTTAAAAATCTGTCGGCGCTGTCGTCGGGCAAATATACAAACGAATCGCTTATTGTGCTTGGCCCTATGCCCGCAAGGGTTTCAAAGGTCAGCAATAAATACAGACACCGCATGATTATCAAATGTAAAAACACAGCGGGGTTTCGCCGCATGGTATCCGAGTTGCTCTGCGCGCTCGGCGGCGATTCAAGGTTTTCGAGCGTGACGGTTTATGCCGATATGAACCCCGAAAGCATGATATAGGAGAAATACTGATGGGATACAGAGAAATTGTAAAAGTAGGCGACCCGGTTTTAAATAAGAAAAGCAGACCCATAGAGGCATTCGACGCAAAGCTAGCAACCCTTATTGAAGACATGAAGGAGACACTGTACAAGGCGCAGGGCTGCGGCCTTGCCGCTGTACAGATTGGAGTACTCCGGCGCGTTATCGTGATGGACTGCGGCGACGGCTTAATTGAGCTTGTCAACCCCGAAATTGTCAGCTCGGACGGGCGGCAGGAGGAGCAGGAGGCTTGCCTGTCGGTACCGAACGAAAGCGGTATCACAGCACGCCCGGCTGTCGTTAAGGTCAAGGCACAGGACAGAAACGGCAAATGGCACATATATAAGGGAACAGAGCTAAAGGCGCGCTGCTTCTGCCACGAAATAGACCATCTCGACGGCATATTGTTTACGCAAAGAGTGATAAGAAAAGAAAATCCGTAAGTGCGGTTTAACACAAAAATTAACGCCGCGTTCATGGGCATATAACGGTGATGATATATGATGAAAATAGTTTTTATGGGTACGCCGGACTTTGCGGTGCCCTGTCTTAAAAGGCTTATTGCAGACGGTCATGAGGTCTGCGGCGTGTTTACCCAACCGGATAAGCCCAAGGGCAGAAAAGGCATTTTAACGCCGCCGCCTGTTAAGGTCGAGGCTGAAAGCGCCGGTATTAAGGTTTATCAGCCGCCGTCAATGCGCGACGGTACGGCGATTGAGATATTAAAGGAGCTTGAGCCGGAACTGATTATCGTCGTGGCATACGGTAAAATCCTTCCGTCCGAAATAATCCATCTCCCGCCGAACGGCTGCATTAACATCCACGCGTCGCTTTTACCCAAATACAGGGGCGCCGCGCCGATACAATGGTCGGTTATAGACGGCGAAAAGGTAACGGGTATAACTTCGATGCAGATGGACGAGGGGATTGACACGGGCGATATGCTTCTGTCGGAATCGGTCGAAATCGGAGATAATGAGACAGCTGGCGAACTTTTCGATAGGCTGTCGCTGCTCGGCGCGGACGTGTTGTCAAAAACGATTGCCGACCTTGAAAAAGGACAGCTCAATCCGATAAAACAGGGCGATTCGCCTTCATGCAACGCAAAAATGCTCACGAAGGAGCTGTCTCCCGTCGATTGGAGTCGTCCGGCACGTGCGATTCACAACCAAATCAGGGGCTTGTCTCCGTGGCCTGTTGCAACAGCTATCATCGGGGACAAAACGGTCAAGCTCCATTTATCTCGTCTGTGTGCCGAAAAGGGCGGCACGCCCGGCGAGGTGACGGAAAATGACGGAAGACTCGTTATTACCTGCGGAGACGGAAATTGTGTGGAGATAATAACCTTGCAGGCTGAGGGCAAAAAAGCGATGTCTGCGGCGGAATTCATGAGAGGGAATAAAATCGGGAAGGGCAGCATTTTGCGGTAGAAGCGTGAAATGTTTGTTCTGACAAGCATAATAAGCATTTCACACGAAAAAAGAAACTTGCCGCCGTCAAATCATGGCGGCATCCGCTGCGCGGAGCGTGTCTTTTTCAGGATTGTTTGCCGCCTGCTAAGCGGTATGAAAGGGTGACCAATATGTTCAGCAACGAAATGGCTTTTATGTTCGGCGGCGGTTATATTCCGGGCTACGGTGTGGACATGTACTACCTGCTGCTCGTCGTTCCCGCTTTTTTGCTTGCTTTATGGGCGCAGTTCAAGGTTAAGGGAACCTACAGGAAAATGTCCGCTGTAATGAACAGCAGAGGGATTACGGGCAGTCAGGCGGCGGCAAGAGTATTATACAACTACGGCATCACGAACGTTCGCATTGAGCGGGTTGCAGGCCGGCTGACAGATAATTACGACCCGCGGACGAATGTGATACACCTGTCCGAGGGCGTGTTCGATAACGCGTCCGTAGCGGCGGTAGGTATCGCGTGCCACGAGGCCGGTCACGCCGTTCAGCACGCGCAAAATTACGCACCGATTAAGGTAAGAAACGCCATTATTCCCGTCACCAACATCGGTTCAACTATAGGTCTGCCGCTGGCGGTCATCGGGTTATTTATGAATTTCGGCATTTTGTTCTACATCGGGATGATTCTTTACGGTCTCGTCGCACTTTTTCAGCTCATAACGCTGCCCGTAGAATTCAACGCGAGCCGCCGGGCTTTGCATGTCATAGATGAAACAGGCCTTTTACAGGATGACGAATACAAGGGCGCAAAAAAGGTGCTCACGGCGGCTGCGCTCACCTATGTTGCCGCGCTCGCCGTGTCGCTGGCCAACCTCTTAAGATTGTTGATGATAAGAAACAGGAGAAATTGATTGATGGGTGACGCGAGACAGACGGCTTATAAAATACTGCTTAAAATCGGAGGAAACGGCGCATATTCAAACCTTGCGATAGACGCGGCTTTACAAAAGGAGCAGCTTTCACGTGAGGACGCGGCGCTCACATCAGCGCTTGTTTACAC
>CAZDWM010000029.1:11398-11825 GCA_964509145.1 uncultured Eubacteriales bacterium
ACGCCAGAGCCCGGATGCCCGGCTCTCTGCCGCGCGCGGAGGCGGCCGCCTCCCAGGCGGTGCGCGGCGTCTGCGTCCGCATGCTTGCCCACAGCGCGGAGGAGCTGTCCCGCTGCCTTGCCGAGCCTTTGAAAAAGCTCAACCCTCAGGTGCTTGCCGCCTTGAGGCTCGGTTGCGCGCAGATTTTATTTTTTGACAGGATACCCGTCAGCGCGGCGGTCAACGAAAGCGTTAAGCTCGCGCGAAAAAACGGCTGCGCCTACGCGGCGGGGCTTGTCAACGCGGTGCTTCGACGCGCAGCGCAAAACGGTCTTGTTCTGCCCGACGAAACGGACGAAAGCTATTTAAGCGTCAAATACTCCTGCCCGCAATGGCTCGTCGACCTCTGGCGTGACGCCTATGGGTGCGAAAACACCGAGGGTATTAT
>CAZDWM010000029.1:11863-14304 GCA_964509145.1 uncultured Eubacteriales bacterium
GGAGAACGTTGTACGGGTCAATACGCTAAAAACTACGCCTGAAGCGCTTATTGACGAATTCGCGAAGGACGGTGTTGACGCTAAGCGACACGAAAGCATTGAAAACGCTCTTGTTTTAGGCAAAACAGGCGCTCTTACCGGGCTTTCTGCTTATCAAAAGGGGCTTTTCCACGTTCAGGACACCGCTGCCCAGCTTTGTTGTGTGGCACTGGACGCGCAGCCGGGCGAGACGGTGCTTGACCTTTGTGCGGCGCCCGGCGGAAAGTCGTTTACCATAGCGCAGATGATGCGCAACTCCGGCAGTATATTAGCCTTTGACCTTTACGAGAGCCGGCTCGGGCTGATTCAGAACGGCGCGAAAAGGCTCGGAATCGGGAACATAAAAGCGACGGTCGGCGACGCTTGTGTCTATGACGAGCGGATGCCGAAAGCCGACAGGATTTTATGCGATGTGCCCTGTTCTGGGTTTGGGGTTATAGGCAAAAAACCCGAAATTCGATACAAAACACCACAAGATATTGACAAACTGCCCGAATTGCAGTATTTTATACTAAGCACAGCCGCCAAATACCTCAAAAACGGCGGTACACTCGTCTATTCAACCTGCACACTTAACCCCGCCGAGAACGGCGACGTCTGCCGTCGTTTCCTGTCGGAACACGGCGATTTTAAAGAGGTTCCCGTGCTTGAGGGATTTAAGAGCTATGGCGGCGACGGTTTTGTTACACTCATGCCGCATTTAATCTACAGCGACGGTTTCTTCATTGCCGCCATGAAAAAATGTCATTAGGCTAATATAAATGACGTTGATTTGGAGTGAGAGCTTGGACAAAACCGACATTCTATCCATGACGCTCACGGAGCTAACGCAAAGCGTCGTTTCTTTGGGGCTGCCGTCCTTTCGTGCGGGTCAGATTTATAAGTGGCTTCATGTCCGCGGCGCGTCGTCCTTCGACCAAATGACAGACCTGTCAAAGGAGCTACGCCAGCTTTTGTCATCCCAGTTCGGAATATTCGGCTGTGAGGTTGAAAAAAAGCAGGTTTCGGAGTATAATAATACAGTTAAGTATCTTTTCAGGCTCCACGACGGCGAGTTCGTCGAGTCGGTTGTGATGAAATACAAGTACGGCTACACAATCTGCGTATCAACGCAGGTCGGCTGCAAAATGGGCTGCGCGTTCTGCGCGTCTACAATCGGCGGCTTTGTGCGCTCGCTCGCCGCGTCCGAGATACTCGGCCAGATTTACGCCGCGCAGCGCGACCTCGGCGTGCGCATCTCCCATGTAGTACTAATGGGTATGGGCGAGCCGCTCGACAATTTCGACAATGTTTTACGCTTTTTAGAGCTTGTTTCTAACCCGGACGGCTTAAACATCGGCATGAGGAACATTTCACTCTCCACCTGCGGGCTTGTGCCGAAAATAGACGAGCTTGGAAAAAAAGACTATCAGCTTACACTTTCCATATCGCTTCACGCGCCAAACAACACTTTGCGTTCACAGTTAATGCCCGTCAACAGACGATATCCGCTGGATGAGCTTCTCAAGTCCTGCCGTGAATATATCAGGGCGACAAACAGAAGAATATCCTTTGAATATACCCTTTTAGGAGGGGTCAACGACAGCCTCTCGTGTGCCGAGGAATTGAGCGTCGCTTTAAAAGGGATGCTCTGCCATGTCAACCTCATTCCGGCCAACGAGTTCGGCGAAAGTCCGTTTAAACGCAGTCCGGCCGCTCAGGTCGAGCGCTTTTACGGGATATTGTTGAAAAACGGCATTAACGCAACAGTCAGGCGCAGCCTCGGTTCCGACATCGATGCTTCCTGCGGACAGCTTCGGTTGAGGAACAAAAAGGAGGATGAAAACGTATGAAGATAGCGAAAAAGACAGACATCGGAAAGGTGCGGCAGTCCAATCAGGACGCTTGCGCGGCGGGTGAGCTGCCCGACGGCACGGTTTGGGCCGTCGTGTGCGACGGCATGGGCGGCGCGTCCGGCGGCGATATTGCCAGCACAACGGCCGTGCGCATCATCTCCGAAAGAATTACGTCCTCCTATCGCGACGGCATGGGTTCAAGCTCCATCCGCAGCCTTTTGTTTTCGTCCATCGAAGCGGCCAATTCCGTGGTTTACGACATGTCCCGCGCCAATCCCGCCCTTGAGGGCATGGGGACAACCGTCGTCGCGGCGGTCATCAGCGGCGGCGCGTCATACATTGCTCATGCCGGAGACAGCAGGGCTTACCGAATATTCGACAACACGATTCTGCAAATTACGCGCGACCATTCCATAGTACAGGTCATGGTCGAAAAGGGTGAACTGACGCCCAACGAGGCAAAGGGACATCCGCGCAAGAACATCATCACCAGAGCGCTCGGTGTCGACAGCAGTATCCTCATCGATTTCAGCGAGGAACCGTTTTTCGACGGCGATATGCTGCTCA
>CAZDWM010000030.1:0-1065 GCA_964509145.1 uncultured Eubacteriales bacterium
TAACTGAAATTTGACCGTCATAGGTGGAGGTTGTGCTCCCCTGCGTAACCGTCCACGCCTTAATTTGGTTCGAGTCGATGAGTGTGGTTGTGTTCAGCGTTGTTGTGCTTGAACATGTAAGCGAAACATTTGTCATCGCCATCGTACAGGACAGGTAAATCTGACCCGTCGTCTGGCTGGCGCTGACGTTGAGCGCTCCGTTTGACTGGCAGTCGGTAAAATACTGGAACGAATAGGGTTGACCGCCCGTCCCCACAATAGGATTCAGGTATACCGTCTCCGGCACATAGAATTTTATCGTCGGCTCCAGCTTGGTGAGAAGCTCGGCCTTGTCAAGGAACGCGCCCACGTCAATGCCGAGGTCGGCAAAGAAAAACGTGGTGAACACCATAACCGTAACAAGTAGCCAGCTGAACCCTTTCTTTAATGTTTTCATGTTCATCCCCCATTATAGAAATAATTTAGTTTATATGGTGGTTGTTTCGATATTAACATCATTTGTTTTTAATACGTCCTTTATTGTCAACGATGCCTATTATTCATATTAAAGTATAAACTAAACTTCAACACTCGTCAATAGTTATAATATAAATAATTTTAAAAAATGATATATTTTCATGAATAATTGTTTAAATGGGTCATAAGCATCAAAAAACAACCCGCCGGCGCACCTCCTGCCGACGGGTTGTTCTGTGTTTCATTCAATATATTGCTTCGTGCAATTCGTTTTAATTAAATACAAACCTTGATTTTCGAAATTATCTCGCGGTACCCTGCGTTGTCAAGTAGCACGGCGGGGGTGGGGTTCATTTCGAAGGTTGTACCGAAGTTCACACCGCCTTTGTATTTTGGCACGATGTGGCAATGCAGATGCCTGCCGTTGTCGTTGTACATGCCCAGATTAATTTTATCGGGTGAGAATGCCCTTGAAACGGCCAAGGCGGCGGTTCGCATATCCTGAGCGAAAGCGGCTGCCTGCTCCGCGTCCAAATCGTGGAACTCATTGACATGCTCTTTAGCAGCGACGATGACACGCCCCTTGAGCGCCTGATTTTTAAATAGATA
>CAZDWM010000030.1:1075-2933 GCA_964509145.1 uncultured Eubacteriales bacterium
TAAAGCTTTGAGGCAGGAAGGTCGCAGATAAAAATCATAAGTTCCTTCAGCGCGTCATTTTGCTCACAGTACATGCAGGTGCTGTCCGACATATTCTACCGCTCCTTAATTTATAAGGTCATACGCGAGACCTCTACGCATTAATACCAAAGCCACCCGAGGAACATAATTTTAATCAGCCACTGCCACCAGGCCATTGTGACCTTAACCGTGCAGCTTCTTCTGAAGCCGCCGTCCTCGCTTGTTACGGTTATCGTAGCCGTACCGGTTCCCTTCGCGGTAACTTTGCCGGCTGCGCTGACTGTCGCTACGCTCTCGTCGCTTGATGTCCACGTGACATCTTGGTTTGTCGCGTTCAGGGGGGTGAACGTCACGGTGAGCCTTTCTGTGCCCCTGTACAGGAGAGACATTGTCGCTTTGCTCAATGTGATGCCCGAAACGGCGATTGTCTGCGGTTGAAAGATTTCGAAGGTCAGCGTCCGTGTGCCTGCATAAATGCCTATGCCCGTTACCGTCACCGTCGCCGTTCCGGCGTTGATATTGTCGGCGTATGAAACGGTGTAATCAGAGTTGAGCGTAAGCGGATACCCTTGAAAGTATGCAACAACTTCAGGCTTTATCTCGCTGCCCGTGTAGTTCTGCTCCGGTATATCCTCGAACACGACCTCATCCATGCTGATAAATCCGATAGCCACCTCGCATGTATCGGTTAATCCGCCGTCGGCTGTTGTGACCGTTATAATGGCCTTGCCCTCCGACACCGCGGTAATAAGACCGGACTGGGACACTGTCGCGACAGTCTCGTCGCTCGACGACCATGTGACGACCTTGTTGCCAGCGGCGGACGGCTCAACCGTTGCGATAAGCGGCTCAGTCATTGTCACCGGAAAAGTGCCGCCTATAAGCCAGTTCGCATTCGCGTCGAGATAAACGTCGGACACAGGAAGGGGCTGCGGGGCTGAATTGCCGTAGTGAACTATAACCGTTTGTATTTCGTGGTTGCCGCCTATTGTATTAACCGCGGCCCACTGCGCCATGGTGCCGGCAAAGTATACGTCGGTTAAGCTTGTACAACCTGTAAAAGCGTAGGTACCGAAGCTCGCAATGCTTTCCGGGAACGCTATGCTTTGGATGCCTGAGCAGCCGTTAAAAGCGGAGTTGCCGACACTTGTCACGCCTTCCGGCAAAGTAATACGCGTCAGGGCGGCGCATCCTTTAAACATGAAATTAGCGATACCCGTCAAGTCGTCTCCCACCGTAACGCCGGTGAGAGCGGTGCAATTATAAAACGCATATTCCCCGATGCTCGTAACGTTGTCCGGGATGGTGAAGCGTTTAAGCCTTTCACAGCTTGCAAACGCAAAATTCCCGATGCTCGTCACACCGTTAGGAATTTTAATATGTGCAAGCGTGCAGCCCTCAAAGGCATAAGCCCCGATGGCTGTTACACTGTTCGGAACAGGGTAAGTCGTTCTCATAACGCCAATAGGATATTGAATCAGGATTGTTTTATCCTTGTTGTAAAGTCCTCCTCCGAGGTCGTTTGAATAAGACGGATTCGCGCTGTCAACGGTGATACGTTCAAGATACATGCAATTAGAAAAAGAGCCCTGCCCTATACTTGTTACATTGTACGGAATATTTACGCTTATTAGAGAGCAGCTACTGAACGCTAAATCACCGATGCTCGTCAAGCTGATTGGGAGAGCGATAGTCTCTAAATTATAGCAATCACAAAACGCTTTATTCCCTATACTTGTAATGCCATTCGGAATATTAATGCTCATTACAAATGGAAACGAATAAAACGCATAATCTCCTATGCTCGTCACACCGTCCGGGATTGTAATGTTTGTAA
>CAZDWM010000030.1:2943-14066 GCA_964509145.1 uncultured Eubacteriales bacterium
AATCTTCTATTGATATAACATTATTAGGTATTGAAATATTTTCTAATTTTTCACATTCTTGAAAAACACTCTTTTCAATTTTTGTTAGTGAGTTTCCATAAAAATGAACTTCTTGAAGATTAGTACATCTTTCAAAAGCATAATCTCCTATGCTTGTCACGCCGTTTCCGATGACGATATTTCGAGCGCTTGAATGATATGAATACCACGGTGCCTTATTGGAACTTGACCAATTGTCCATAGCTCCTGTTCCGCTGATGGTCAATGTCTTGAGCGTTGCGTCATATGCCCATGTCAGGTTCTCGCCGCAGGTTCCCGAGGTGTCGACCGCTTCCGCCGTCATTGTTAAACCGCTAAACCAACCCGTCAGCCCCGCGAAACCTACCGTCGGCACACCAAGCATAATGATAACCGAAAGTATTATCGCAAGCACTTTATTGCATGTCTTTTTCACAAAAATTCCTCCCATATCAAGAATTAATATGATTATATCATACAAATTTCAATAAATCAATTGCTTTTTTCCATTTTTTTGAAACTCGTTTCATTTATTGTTAATCTTTATAAAACCGATAAGGCTGTCGCCGCGTAAACCCAAAGCGCAACCGACAAGCGCTCTGGCATAGACCGTTTCGTCCGTCATACCTGTAACGGGAATTGCCCCGCTGCGAATCAGGTCGCCGGTAGACTCGTAACAGTAATACTTCTTGCTGCACGGCTCTAAAAACAGCGGAATACCCGCGTCCTTGCACCTCGCCAGCAGCGACAGTACGGAGAGGTTTGTATATGCTTCGCCTTCGCGATTTCGTTCGACACAAGCCGTTTCGGAATGGTACGTTCCGTGAACGACGGTCTCGACGCCGTCGAGCCGGAAGACTCCGTAGTCCAGACCGACATAAGGCGCAACGCGCAGCACACAGGGGCGCAGCGCGTCAATTTCATATAACAGCATTTTTTGAGCGGCCTGTTTCGTTCCCTCTGAAGCCGCGTTCTCCCCGCTCACCGCCTTGGCGTCCTTGCTGAAAAAATCTCCGGCTTCATTGACGCACTGTGTTAAATGCGCTGCCTCATGGACATAGACTAAGCCGTCGCTGTTCCGGTAGACGGCGTAGACATTGGGTGCGATGCCGTTCATGATAAGCTCGACAGCCGCCTTGAAGTTTGCGCCGCCGTTTGCGCCGGGGTTGCCTAACGGCAGCAGGCTTGAGACGAGAAAGACGGGGATCCTTATACCGGCAAGAAGAATTGACAGCAGCGCTGCGGTATAGGCCAGTGTGTCCGTACCGTGCAGGATGATAACGCCTTTATAATCGCTCCAGTCATAAGTTTTTAATCGGTCGATGAGGGTATTCCACGTGCTAGTCGTCATGTTTTCGCTCAGGATATTCAGCGGCACGTCCTCGACGAACGAAACAGCGTTGTAAAACGGCGAGCCGCTTTGCTCAAACAGCCGGATAATTTCTGCTTTTGCCCTGTCCGCGTCGGAAACGAGTTCGCCTGTCACGATGTTTTCGCGGGAACAAATCGTGCCGCCTGTCAGAACAACCAGTATTTTGTTTTCTTTCGCGCCTTGAGCCGAACTAAAACCGACGTCTGTCATACAACCGCCCCTTTGGCTCAATTCAACTATCATAATTTCTAACTCAACGGGCGAACACGGTTCGCCCCTACATGATTATCCCATGAGACCCATCAGAATTTCTTCGACACGCTTGACGTCGGCGCGGCCTCTTGTCTTTTTCATGACGGCACCTATAAGCGACTGGAGCGCCTTGGTCTTGCCGTTTTGATAGTCCTTGACAGCCTGAGCGTTTTCATCCATCGCCTCGCGGCAGACGGTCTCGATTTGGTCGCCGGACACCGACTGCATATCCTCCACGAACAGCACTTTACCGACAGGCTTCTTTTCCGTAATCATTTTAGTATAACACTTTTTAACCTGCGTTGAATTGATGCGTCCCTGTTTAAACAGCTCAAGCAGCGCGCCGAGCTCGTCGCCGTTGTCGCCGATATCGCAAAGCTCCCGCTCCTCGTCGGTTTTTAAAAGCATGAACAGCTGCGTTAAAATCATCGACACAACCGTCTGCGCGTCGCCCGAACGGCCGCTCGCGCACTCGAAATAGTCGGCAATGCGTTTGTGTTGAGAAAGCTGACGCGCGTCGTCGTCGCTCATTGAGTATTCTCTGACGAAGCGTTCCCGCTTAACCGTAGGAAGCTCGGGCATCCTTGAAGCGATGGCTTCAATTGTCTTGTCTGTCACGACGATGGGCACAATGTCGGGGTCGGGGAAATAGCGGTAGTCGTCGGCGTTTTCCTTGTCGCGCTGTGAAAATGTCCGCCCCGTGGCGTCGTCGAAGCCGAGCGTCTCCTGCACAACCCGCGCTCCTTTGTCGATAAGGTCGCCCTGCCGCATATATTCATATTTGATGGCGTCGTAAACCGAGGAAAAGGAATTCATGTTCTTGACCTCGGTGCGTGTCCCGAACGCCGTTTCGCCCTGTTTACGAACAGAAATGTTGACATCGCAGCGCAACGAGCCCTCCTGCGTTTTACAGTCGGAAATTCCGAGGTGGCGCATGGTCATCTGTAGAAGTTGGAGGTATTCCACAACCTGCTCGGGCGAGCGGAAATCGGGCTCTGTGACAATTTCAATGAGCGGTATGCCCGCCCTGTTGTAGTCGACGAGCGTTTCAAACCCGCTGTGGACAAGCTTGCCCGCGTCCTCCTCAATGTGGATACGGTTGATGCGGATAACCGTGCCATCGGACAGCTCAACCTTGCCGCCTTTACACAACGGCTTGTCGTACTGTGAAATTTGATACGCCTTGGACAAATCGGGATAGACATAATGCTTGCGATCCATAGCGGAATAGCCGCTGATTTCGCAGCCGAGGGCAAGCCCGGCCATAACGGCGTATTCGACCACCTTCGCGTTGAGCGAAGGCAAACTGCCCGGCTGTCCTGTGCACACCTGACAGCAGTGGGTGTTGGCATCGCCGCCGAAGCCTGTGCTGCAGCGGCAGAATATTTTTGATTTTGTGGACAGCTCCACGTGTGTTTCGAGGCCGACAATTAATTCGTTCATCACAGTCTGACCCCCATTTCTGTCCCCGCAATATGTGCATAATCGGTTTCGCGCTCATAGGCGGCGGCCAAGCGTACAAGCGCGTCATCGGCAAAGTGTCTGCCGATAAGCTGCATACCGACCGGAAGCGCCTGTGAATCAACTCCGCACGGTACCGATATGGCCGGAAGACCTGTGAGATTGACAGGAACGGTGCAGATGTCCGTCTGATACGTTTCAACCGGAGACATCTGTGCCCCCAGCTTGAAGGCGGTCGACGGGGTGATGGGAGAGATAAGCATATCGCACTTGTCGAGCGCGAGAGCAAAGTCCGCCTTGAGCCGCTCACGCACAGCCTGCGCTTTGCCGTAATATGCGTCGAAGTAGCCCGCGCTCAGGACATAGTTGCCCAGCATGATGCGCCGCTGTACCTCAATGCCGAAATTCGCGCTGCGTGTCTTGCAAACCAAGTCCTCAATGCCGACATAGCTGTCGGCCGCAGAGCCGTAGCGGATGCCGTCGAACCGGCTCAGGTTGGACGACGCCTCGGCGCAAGCAATTATATAGTAGGCCGGTAGGCTGTATTTTAGCGCAGGGATATCCACCGGCACAAACTCGACACCCATGCCTGTTAGTACACCTATGGCCGCTTGAATCGCGGCGGCTACATCGGGCGAAACATTGTTGAACAGTTCCTCTGCAATGCCGATTTTAATTTCTGAAACCGGCTTATCTGCGCCTCCGTTGTAGCTCTGAATATCGGCGCTTGTCATATCTAAAGGGTCATGGCCGCGGATGACGGAAAAGACCTCGGCAATATCCTGCGCACTTTTGCAGATGGGACCGATTTGGTCGAGCGATGAGCCGTAGGCTATCAGTCCATTTCGCGAAACCGCTCCATAGGTAGGTTTAAGCCCCGTCATGCCACAAAACGACGCCGGTTGGCGGATGCTGCCACCCGTATCTGAACCGATGCCGTAGGCAGCGATGTTAGCGGCCACAGCCGCCGCGACGCCGCCCGAACTGCCGCCCGGAACTCTCGAGGTGTCTATAGGGTTTTTTGCGGGATAAAAATGTGACGTTTCTGTGGTGGAGCCCATGGCAAATTCGTCCATGTTTCCCTTGCCCAGCAGCACCGCGCCGTTTTCTTTTAGCTTCTTCCAGACAAACGCGTCGAAGAAGGGCACATAGTCCTTGAGCATTGCCGACGCGCAGGTAGTTTTAATACCGGCTGTCGAAATGTTGTCCTTGACAACGCACGGAATGCCGTCGAGCGCACCGCGCGGCTCACCCTTGGCGTACCGTTTGTCGGCTTCGGCTGCGGCTTCAAGCGCTGTGTCGCGTGACACCGAGATGTAAGCGCCGATGTCGGGGTTAACCGCTTCGACGGCACGCAGGTATGTCTCGGTCAGCTCAACGGAGGATATACTTTTTTGCGAAAGCATTTGTGAGAGTGTTGAAAGCGTCATCACTTTAACGGAACACCTCTTTTCAAAACCGCAAAATAGCCGTTGCGTTCGCCCATGGCGTTTTGCAGAATTTGTTCCTGGTCGACCGACGGGGCGACATTGTCTTCTCTTAACGCGCTGTCCGCGCCTCCGAAGACAGCCTCGCCCTCAAACTGGGCGTCGGATACCTGACGCGCGAAATCGAGAATCTGATCCATATCGGCAGCAAGGCGCTCAGCCTCGTCGTCGCTGAGCGACAGCATGGAAAGCTGAGCGATTTTCCTGACTTCCTCAACAGTTATCATAATATATGACCTTCTTTCAAAGGTGGGATTTAAAAACCTCCGGTTTACTCGCGCACGCGGATATTGGCTTCGATTAATTGCATGTCGGACACCGTACTCGGCGCGCCGAGCATCAAATCCTGCGCCGCGCCGTTGAGCGGGAACGCGATGACGTCCCGGATGGTTTCCTCCCCGGCAAGCAGCATAATTATTCTGTCGACACCCGGTGCCATGCCCGCGTGGGGCGGAGCGCCGTACTGAAACGCCGTATACAGCGCGCTGAAGCGCGTCATCAGTTCCTCCTCGGTGTAACCTGCGATTGAAAACGCCTTGCGCATAATTTCCGGGCTGTGGTTTCGCACCGCGCCGGAAGCCAGCTCAATGCCATTACAGACAAGATCGTACTGGTAGGCCAGCACCTCCGTCGGGTCGTTCCCGTTCAAAGCGTCCATACCGCCCTGCGGCATGGAGAACGGGTTGTGGGTGAAAATAACCTTGCCGGTATTTTCATCAATTTCGTACATGGGGAAATCGACGATAAAGCAAAACTTGAAAGAGTCGTCGGATATCAACCCCAGATTTTCGCCAAGCCATGTGCGGATTTGCCCCGCCAGCCGATCGACGATATGCGCCGCGTCGCTGACGAAAAACAGCGTTTCGCCCTCCTTGACGCCGGACAAGGTTATTATTTCTTTTTTCTGGTCGTCTGTGAGGAATTTTTCGATGGGACCTTTAAATGTGCCATCGCTTAAGGTGATGTAGCCGAGCCCCTTCATGCCGATGCTCATGGCGAACTTGAGCGAATTTTCAAAAAAGCTCCTCGGACGACCCTCGCAGTTGGCCACGATGCCGCGCACGGGCTTACGCCGGAACGCCGGGAAGTTGACGTCGGCGAAGAAATCGGTGAGGTCACAGATGAGCAAGGGGTTTCGCAAGTCGGGCTTGTCTGTGCCGTATTTGAGCATCGACTCGGCAAACGTAATTCTTCTGAACGGCGCGTCGGAAACCTTCTTGTCCGTGAATGTTTTAAACACGTCGGAAACAACTCCCTCGCACACGTCCAGAACGTCGTCCTGACCGGCAAAAGCCATTTCAAAGTCGAGCTGATAAAACTCGCCGGGCGAGCGGTCGACACGCGCGTCCTCATCGCGGAAGCACGGCGCAATTTGATAATATTTATCGAAGCCGGACACCATAAGCAGCTGCTTGAACTGCTGAGGTGCCTGCGGCAGCGCGTAGAACTTGCCCTTGTGCTTGCGGCTGGGTACAAGGAAATCGCGGGCGCCCTCTGGGGACGACGCGGTTAATATCGGCGTCTGGATGTCAAGGAAACCCCTGTCCTCCATCAACCGCCTCATGTGGGTTATGACCTTGGAGCGCAGGACGATATTTTTATGGATAGACGGGTTGCGTAAATCAAGATACCTGTATTTGAGCCGTACATCCTCTCGCGTCGCCTTGGAGTCGTTGATGTCGAAAGGCAGCATGTTTTTACACGCGCCCAAAACAGTGACGCTGTCCGCCTCGACCTCGACAAGACCCGTCGCGATTTTTTCGTTGACCGTTTCTGCGTCGCGCTTGTTGACTTTTCCCGAGATTGTGATGACTGTCTCGCGGTTGACGCCGCCGAGCAGCGTTTCGTTGTGGACGACAACCTGTGTCACACCGTTCGGGTCGCGAAGGTCGACGAAGATGACGCCGCCGTGGTCGCGGATGGTATCCACCCAGCCGGCGAGCTGAACCCGACCGCCGATGTGAGATTCCCTGAGCTCGCCGCAGGAATGTGTTTTGTACATGGATTTGTGCCTCCCAAAATTATATTCTCCGATAAAAAACAAAAAGTCCCGAGAAATCATTAAGAAATCTCGGGACGAGTATCGATGATGTATACCCGCGGTGCCACCCGTATTGACGCAAAATGTCGCGTCCGCTTTGTTATTCGGTTTGGGGCTACCGTTGAAGCGTTCCCGTGCCTTCTACTCCTCCGAAACACGCTTTCAGTCGCGACGCGTTCTCCCTGACGGACTTTCCGTTAAGACCGAGTCTTCAAAACTATTATACGTTTAAATTGCTGTTTGTCAAGAACTATTTACCCAAGGTTTCCAGCTTTTCCGTATTATTATAACCTACACCGGGCGTTTTATCGGCGATAACCCGTTATTGTCAGTACCAAAGCCATCCGAAGAGCATAATCCTAATCAATTGCTGCCACCATGAATATTTGACGGTAACGTTGAAATTTGCCGTGCAGTCTTCGTATTCGACGGTCAGGGCTTGTGTGCCTATCTTTTTCGCGTCGTAGCCTGTCACGGTCATTTTACTTGTGTCAACCACGATTCCTTTTGTACCGTTTGAATAGACGGCGTTCAGCACAAGACCTGTTATATCAAAATTCTGCTGATAGATGTATAACGTTTTGATAGGCGCTAAAATGACGGAGACTCCTTCAACCTTGTTAATAACCGTAACCTTGCAAGTATCGGCAAACCCGCCGTCGGCGGTTGTGACGGTTATATCAGCCGTACCGAGTGCAACGGCCGTCACGAGCCCGTTTTCGTCAACCGTCGCAATACTTTCGTCGGATGATGACCAATCGACGGCTTGATTGGTCGCCGTAACCGGCCCGATGGTCGCCGAAAGTTGCGCTGTCCGGCTGAAAACAATGTCCTGTCTTTTTTTGCTTACGGATACTCCTGTAACGGGAATGTATTCGGCAGAGGCAAAGCTAAAGAAAAACGTGGCCGAAGTTAAAGGGTCGTTGCGGTCTTCGATATCTATGGCGTTCCATTGACTCTCAGTGCCGGAATAATACACATATTTAAGCCGGTCGCATTTGTCAAACGCAAAAATTTCAACGCACGTTATACGGCTGCTCATAACAACAATTGCGAGCTTCTCGCACATATTAAACGTAAATTCACTGATCGTTGTCAGACCAGTACCAAGAACGACTCTTGTAAGACTGTTGCAGCACGCAAATGCGTTGCCGCCCAAGCTAGTCACAGCGTCCGGAATTGTGATGCTTTTCAGGCTGTAGCATTCAAGAAACGCGCCGCCCCCGATGCTTGTCACGCTGTCCGGAATAGTGAAGTCTGTCAGACTATGACAATACGCAAACGCGCCACCGGCTATTTTCGTAACTTCGCCCAAAAGCGTTGCGCTTTTTAGGGCTGTACAATATGAAAATGTGTTGCTTTCTATTTTCGTAACTTCCTTTGGAATCGTTATGCTTATCAATCCGGAGCAGTAACTAAACGCATTTTCACCTATGCTCGCTACACTGTCCGGTATCTCGACACTTGTTAAACTCAAACAATGGGAAAAAGCAGACGCACCTATACTCGTCACGCCGTTCGGAATCGCAACGCTTGTCAGACCGGTACAGCAATTAAACGCACACTTTCCTATGCTTTTTACGTCGTCGGGAATCGTGAAGCTCAGTAAGCTTGTGCAATGGGAAAATGTATAATCAGATATGCTCGTTATGCTGTTCGGAAAGACAATGCCTGTAAGGCTGCTACAATAATAAAACGCATATGTTTCTATACTTTTCACGCTGTCCGGAAGATTGATGTCTGTCAGATTATAACAATGTGTAAAGGCGCCACTGACTATTTTTGTCACTTCGCCCGAAAGCGTTACGCTTTTTAGGGCTGTGCAGTATGAAAATGTGGTTTTTTCTATTTGCGTAACTTCTTTTGGAATCGTTATGCTTATCAGTCCGAAGCAGTTGCTAAACGCATTTTTACCAATGCTCGCTATGCTGTCCGGTAGCTCGACACCTGTCAGACTTTCGCAGCCGCTAAAAGCCCAGTCTCCGATACGTTTTAAACCGTTCGGAATTGTGACAGTGGTTAAATTGCTGAACGTGCTGAAAGCTAAAGCGCCTATACTCGTTACATTGTTACCTATCGTTATGTTACAGATATATGATTTATAGCGATACCACGGCACATTCATTTCGTTTGTCCAATCATCCATATCGCCTGTGCCGCTGATCGTAAGAGTGTTCGTTGAAGCGACGAACGACCATACCAGGTTTTCCCCGCAGGTACCGTTTCCGTCTTCAATAGCGTTCGCCGTCAACGAGACAAAGCCCGCTACAGGAGCGGTCCCAAATATCATCACGAACACCAGCAGAACGGCAAGTATCTTTTTAAATCTGTTTTTCATTTTAAAATTCCCCAATCAATAAGTTAATAACGAATCGTAAACAAATTATAATGCTAAAATAGTTATTAATGTTATGGTTTCTCGCATTGTGCCAGTTTTTTTCTGTAAAACATCGTAACTTTTGCTACACTCATTGACGCGTCGTCGTTTTTGAAGTTCTTTTCCGTGTAAATTTTATGAAGCTTTGAAAACGGCGCGGTCACGATGTCTATCCGACCATTGTTTTCAAGCTCTTTGCGGAAGTGTTTTAGCGACACATCGTGCCAACCCTCGATGTTGAAAAAGTCGCTGACAAGCTCACCCTCTCGGTACATCTGGAGCGCGCTTCCGGCAAAGTTGAAGCGAACTACACAGTCGGCGACCGTTTCGTCAAAGTCAAGTCCGTCAGTGGAAAGCGTATAATAGCACCGTTTGCCCGGGCTGAACAGATATCGCGCGTGCTGCCCCGAAAATTGTTCGCACTCGTCAAGGCGCACATCGACCGCTTTACCCGGTGTGTCGAGCGCTATATTCCTGCCGTCAACAATACAGTAGTCTCCCTTCTTATATTCAAGCGTCGTTTCGCCATCGCCGTATATCACGGCGCTTGTTAAAATTACCATGCCGTCGATAATGTAAAAATCATCGCTGAGCGCTTCGGTCATAACGACGAGGCGTGTCTTTTCGTCGATGTCGTTATAAACGAGCGCCGGGCTGTCGGAAACCTCGAACACCCCTGTTTTGCCGCCGGACGCATACGCGGGCGCGAACCCGGCGGTCGTCTTGAAATAGAAGGTGGTTACACCGTCGCGTGTTATATGCGCGACAGGGCTGGCGACGATATGGTCGAATTTTACGCCGCCGAGAGTGATGTTGAACGGGTACAGTACGAATTTATCCGGCTCAACATTGAGCGTAGGCAGCGTGACCGTTCCGGCGTTTGTCTCAACCCTGATATTAACGTCCACAAGCGGCGGCATCCGCTGCTCACGCTCATATGTCGACACAAATAAAAATCCGCTGCCCTTGTCGTCGACACGCACGTTCATACGCGGCGTTGTCGCGTCGTTGTCCTGCGTGATTTCAATCTGCGGGCTGTAAAACTTCCACATCGGCGCAAGCCTGTCGCCAAAATAGCGTAGGAAGTAATTAAGCCCCTTGAGCCGTTTGTAGCTCTCGCGCGGATAGCCGAAGCGTCCGAGCGGCGCCTGAAAATCGTAGTCGATAACAGGCAGGTTGTTTGACGAGCGTGTAATGCGGCTTTCCTGATAAAGCGCACCGCGCGGGTTGTTGCCGCCGTGGTACATATAGTAGCCAAGCCAGTTACAGCCGTTGGCAACGATGGCAAACGGCACGCCGTAGGCGTCGTTTACGCTGATTATTTCACGGCGATGCTCGGTGACCTGATTGCCGCAGCCGCATTCGCAAGTGAAGGCGGGCTGCCGTCCGGCGGGCGTCGGTTTGTCGTCCTTCTTGTAGTCGATAATGTCGTCGCCTATTCCTGACGCCGCCGCGCTGCCCCGGATAGCAAAGCTGCCGTGCACCTCCATGCGGTGCTTGTGCTGCGCCCACGGACGCGCGGGATAGCCGCCGTAAGCGCCCTGAATGTCGTTGTTGTCAAAGGTGAAGCCCCAGCCGGTGACGGTGAAGACCGGCGTTTTGAAGCCGATTTTATCCGCGAGCTTACGCAGCGTCATCGGGTGTTCAAGCCCCCTGATGTATTCGTTTTCAAGCTGAATGCCGACAATGGTTTCGCCGTCGTAATAATCCTTAGTGTTTTCGTAGAGCTTTTTCCAGTACCGCTCGACATACGACAGATAGCGCGGGTCGTCGCTTCGGTTCCCGCGTTGGCGGAAAATGAAATCGGGCAGACCACCGTGCCGAAGCTCGCCGTGGACATAGGGTCCTATACGCATAATAACGCCCATTTTATGCTTTTTACACAGGCTTAAAAAATAGCCGTCGTCAAAATTGCCGTCAAAGTTGAATTTGCCCGGCTTCGTCTCATGGAACAGCCAGATGATGTAGGTGCTGACGACGTCGACCCCGCCCGCCTTCATCTTGAGGATTTCCTCCTCCCAGAATTCGCGCGGGTACCGCTCGAAATGGAACTCGCCCGCAACGAAAATGCGCGGCGCACCGTCCCTCATGTAGTACATGCTGTTGACCGTCAGA
>CAZDWM010000031.1:0-4267 GCA_964509145.1 uncultured Eubacteriales bacterium
CCTTCGCGCGGCCTTTTTTTGCTGCCCAATTACGCGGAGTTATTGGGCGGTTACGAAGAGAAAAAAAGGCAAGGCGGTTTCAGGACAGCTATTTCGTATAATCCAGCGCCATCTGCCTTGCTGCTTGTGCGTTATGCTTTATAATTTCTGAGTTCGCTGCTGTTTTTACGGTTCCCGACTCATATGTGTCTGTCGAAAGTGCGTTTTCCATAAGTGCTTGCAACTCGTGGCAAAAGTGGTTTACGTCATAATAGTTATCAAGCCCTGTGGTTTCTTTTAAACCTTGAAAATCAAGCAGACGAAGGTTGGAGTTCTGTTCGGCAATTTCCGCGATTCGCGCACGCATGGATAGAAGTGTGTTAAGCTGTTCGTCGGTTTTATCCGCCCAATAAAGCACCGAATACGGCGGCAGAATAATCGTAATGCTTTCATTACTGTCAAGGTATTGTATTATAAGCGAAAATAAATTGTCGACATTTTCGACGGCGTGGCTTGAATAAACAGTATTATCGCCCTCATTAAAGCCGCTATTGCCTTGCAAATATTTTTCTATAACAGCGTCGGCACCCGGCAACGCTCCCAAATCCCATTCACACATTTTGTTTATATCCGTAGCGTTTTTAACTGTTTGTTCGGCAGAGGCCGGTAAATTAATTCCCGTCAGCTCGGTGAAATTCAACACACAATCAAGCGGGATAAAGCGAAACCATGTTTCATAACCAAGTAAATATTTAAACTGTGAAATCCCATTCGGTGAAAACATATACGCGGGGAATCGCCCCGAATCCGCCCCAATGCTTTCTGCAGCGGCAACGCGGTGCAGGTCGAGGTTTATGACATAACGTTTAGCGCAGCCGCGCTGTTGTGCACAGTTATATAAAAACAGCAGCTCATTGGGGGTCATGGCACCGATGGTCAGCTTTAATGGCTTGCAGCCTAAAAGTGACGATATATGTTCAGCGTTAAAATTTTGCACCATTGACGAGCCGATTATAGTAAGGTCATAATCATAGTTTTGTACCGCTCCGGCAGCGGAATAAGTAGGGTTGAAGTATCTGCATCCCTTATCGCTCCAGCGGTAAACATTCTGTGGGTCATAACAAAACGCGGCAAGTGAAAGCGAGCCTGCCAACACAAGGCAGACACACAAGAAACACAGTGTAAATTTCGGTATGCTGCTTTTCACGCTAATACCTCAGAAATTGAAATAAATGAACACGGTTGACCGGGACATACAAATAACGGATAAAATAAACATTACAGCACAGGCAACTCCATATGCCGGAGTTGGCTTAAAGCTGCGAGTAAGTTCGACCGAGCAGCGGGATTTAAATACAAGCAAAAAGCAGACAAGCAGCATAGCGAAAACTATTACCGCTGCCACATTGGATGGTACACCGATAATCCCATCGTAAACAAGACTCTTAAGCTGCATAAATCCCAAAGATGATACATTAAACAATCCCTTATAAATTGTTGCTGCTTCGGTAAAACTCTCTGCTCTGAAAAGAACAAACGCGGCGCATACAAACAAAAAGGTTGCTGCGGTTCGCAGCGCCCTTGGTATTTTACTCAGCGGCTTTTCAAGCAACTCCTCCGAAACCCTTGCAGCACCATGCGCAGCGCCCCAAACAACAAAGGTCCATGAGGCTCCGTGCCAAATTCCGCTCACTAAAAAGGTGATAAACAAATTGATGCATTTAATTGCTTTGCCGCGTCGGCTGCCGCCCAAGGGTATGTAAACGAATTCCCTCAACGAACGCCCGAGAGTCATGTGCCACCGCTTCCAGAACTCACCGATAGAGGCTGATCTGTAAGGTAAATCAAAGTTAACGGGCAAATCCCAGTTAAACATTTTTCCAAGCCCGATTGCCATATCGGAATAACCCGAAAAATCAAAATAAAGCTGAAAGGAATATGCAAACATCACCGCCCACGCGGATAAAAGACCCGGTGTGTCGCCAAGTGCAAAGCCATTATCAACCAATGTTGACAGGGTGTCGGCTAATAAAACTTTTTTAAACAGACCGATTGTAAATGCGAAAAGCCCCTGCGAAAAGTTTTCGATGTTGAAACGCCGAAGCTTGAGGTTTGTGACCTGCGGAATAAGCTCGGTATACTCTACAATAGGACCTGCAATAAGCTGCGGAAAGAACGATATAAAAACAATATAGTTAATTAAATTCATATCTTCAACACGGTCTCGGTATATTTTTAGCTGAAACAAGAGCTGCTGAAAAGTAAAAAAGCTTATGCCCAATGGCAGCAGTATATTGCGAAGTGTGAACTCGGTTGATGCTATTGTGTTTATGCTGCCGATAAAAAAATCATAATATTTATAATAGCCGAGTAAAAGCACATTAAAAGCCACTGCTAAGCCCAGCAACGGCTTTTTAAGGGCTACACTAATTGACTTAATAGAAATATAAGCAAGCGCGTAATTAACCGCTATTGAACTTAAAATAATCAGTGCATATTTCAGATTAAAATATGAATAAAAGAACAGGCTTGCACCTGCGAGAAAGATACGCTGGGGGTACGGGTTTTTAAGATGCGAAAGCGCAAACCAGCCCATAAGTGTGACCGGCAAAAACGCAAACACAAATACATATGATGAAAAAAGCATCAGTCAGCCCGTTTCCCTTTTGTCAGTATTAGACTACAAATAACTTTTGAGGCTGTTTTTCCGCAAATGCTCGGAGTGAAGAGGGTATATACTTACTGTACGTATTATACCGACGAACAACGAAGCAATGCGGAAAAACAGCCAAAAATCGAGTTTATATGCTACTTAACTTTAATACATGCCGCCGCCCTGAGCTGCGGCCATGGCTGCGGCGTTGGCCGCGTCTCCGGCCGGGTCGGGCTTATCGGTGACAAGGCTCTCGGTGGTGAGAACCATTCCAGCGACGGAAGCGGCGTTTTGGAGCGCGAAGCGCGTGACCTTGGTCGGGTCGATGATGCCGACCTCCGTCATGTCGACGTAGGTGTCCTTGGCGAAGTCGAAGCCGTAGCCGGTTTTACCGGAAGCGGTGATGTTGTTAAGGATAACAGAGCCTTCAAGACCGGCATTTGCGGCTATCTGGCGCAGCGGCTCCTCAAGCGCTTTGAGCACAATCTTGACGCCCGTCTTCTCGTCCGCGTCGTCCGTGTCGAGCAGTGCCGCGACTGCGGGGATTGTGTTGATGAGCGCGACGCCGCCGCCCGCGACGTAGCCTTCCTCAACGGCGGCCTTCGTTGCCGAAAGCGCGTCCTCAATGCGCAGCTTCTTTTCCTTCATCTCAGTCTCTGTCGCGGCGCCGACCCTGATGACCGCTACGCCGCCCGAAAGCTTGGCGAGACGCTCCTGCAGCTTCTCACGGTCGAAGTCGGACGTTGTGTTTTCAATCTGAACCTTGATTTGAGCGATTCTCGCATCGATAGCAGTCTTGTCGCCTGCGCCGTCGACGATGATGGTGTTTTCCTTTGAAATTTTGACCTGACGCGCAGAACCGAGCTGTGACACTTGGGCATCGGCAAGCTCAAGACCGAGGTCGGACGTTATGACCTCGCCGCCTGTGAGAACGGCGATGTCCTGAAGCATCTCCTTGCGTCTGTCGCCGAAGCCGGGCGCCTTGACGGCAACACATGTGAACGTGCCGCGAAGCTTGTTGACAAGGATGGTAGAAAGCGCTTCGCCTTCGACGTCCTCCGCGACGATGACAAGCTTTTTGCCCGCCTTGAGGATTTGCTCAAGCAGCGGAAGAAGCTCTTGAATGTTTGAAATTTTCTTGTCGGTAATCAGAATTTGGGCGTCGTCGATGACCGCTTCCATCTTGTCGGTATCGGTGACCATATAGGGCGAGATGTAGCCCCTGTCAAACTGCATACCCTCGACAACGTCGGAATCGGTGACAGCAATTTTGGACTCTTCGACAGTAATTACACCGTCGGAAGTAACCTTTTCCATCGCGTCGGCAATAATTAGACCGAGTTCCTCGTCGCCGGACGAAATGGTGGCGACGCGCGCGATGTCGGCGGAATTTGTAACCGGTTTCGCGTTCTCCTTGAGTGCAGCGACGGAAGCGTTGACTGCCTTCTGAATACCCTTTTTGACAACCATCGGGTTTGCGCCGGCGGCGACATTCTTCATGCCCTCGCGAACAAGCGCCTGGGCGAGCAGTGTGGCGGTTGTGGTGCCGTCGCCCGCGACGTCGTTTGTCTTGGTGGCGACTTCTTTGACGAGCTGAGCGCCCATATTTTCAAAGGCGTCCTCAAGCTCGATGTC
>CAZDWM010000031.1:4277-13826 GCA_964509145.1 uncultured Eubacteriales bacterium
CCGTCGTTTGTGATGAGGGGCGCGCCGTATTTCTTGTCGAGGACGACGTTTCTGCCCTTGGGACCGAGTGTAATCTTAACCGTGTCGGTGAGCTTGTCGATACCTGACTGGAGCGCCTTGCGGGCTTCCTCACCGTAGATAATCTGCTTTGCCATAATCAAATCTCCTTTTCATCAAGTAATGTCGATTAATCAGTCTTCGACGACCGCGAGGATATCGCTTTGGCGGACAATGGTGTATTCCTCTTTATTGAGCTTGACCTCTGTCCCTGAATACTTGCTCGTGATAACCCTGTCGCCGGGCTTGACATACATCTCGACCTCTTTGCCATCGACGAGCCCGCCGGGGCCTACCGCGATGATTTCCGCTATCTGCGGCTTTTCCTGCGCGGAAGCGGCGAGGATGATGCCGCTCTTTGTCGTCTCTTCAACCTCGACAAGCTTTACGACGACGCGATCCGCAAGTGGTTTCAGTGTCATAATCATTACCTCCATAAAAGTATTGCAAAGATTTAGCACTCACGATTGCTGAGTGCTAAATCTATTTTAGCTAAAAAATTTCAAAAATCAAGGGTTTTTTAAAAATTTTTCAAATATTTCACAGAATTTACAATTGCTTAATATTCATACAATTTACAATCAAGTAATAAATATTGCTTTTATAAGTGATTTGTTATATAATATTTCAGTTAATGTGTGCACATATCCCGAGAAAGGGGTTCGGAATTTGATAAAAGAAGCCGTTGGTACAATACGTAAATACTTAAGCTCTGTTTATTTCATCGATACCGTTTTTGTGCTGGCCTGTATCGTCACCGCGACGGGGCAGGAGGTGGCGGGAATGCTGGTGTTCGCCGTAATTATTATGCTTGTCCTGATATTCACAGATGATATCCTCGCCACGACGCCTGTTTTCCTTCTGCTGTCCGCGTTCGAAATCAAGAGCTTCGGCAGCTATAATACCTATATTAAGTTCTGGTGGCTTGTGTTCCCCGTGGCGTTCTCCGTGGTGTTCCACATCGTTAAGTACAAGCGGAAGATTGCTTGGGGTTCGAACATCTACGGCATACTCGCCGCAACGGCCGCTGTGACGCTCGGTGGCTTAGGGAAAATTACCTTCAAGGAATATTTTTCCGGCGTGTCACTATATTACACAGCGGCGCTAGGTATCGGCATGATTATTGTTTATATCGCCGCCGCTGCGTATATCCGAAGCGACGACAAGGAAAACTTGAGCGAGCGCTTTTCGGTAATGATGTCGACTCTGTGTCTGTTCTGCTGCTTCATGGTGATGCAACATTATGTCGTCCACTGGGACAAGGTGATGGCAACACAAAAAATCCTCGACTTCCAGTGGCGCAACAACGTCTCTACGCTTGTAATGATATCGCTGCCGTTTCCGTTTTATCTGTCCCGTAAAAACAGCTTAAATATGATTCCGGGGTTTTTAGGCTTTTTAACGATGCTGGTGTCCGGCTCACGGGGCGGGCTGATATTCGGTACGGTGGAGTTCATGCTCTGCCTGCTGATGACGATTTTTTTCGACCGGAAACACCGTAAACTAAACGTGTCGGTTTTTGCCGGTCTTTTACTGGTGTTTGTTATGCTGTCGAGCGACCTGTTCAGCTTTATCAGTAAAACCTTAAAAAGACTTTTTGAATACAGCGAAAACAGAATCCGTCTTGGACTGTTAGAACGTGCAGTCAAGGATTTCGAGTCAAACCCGCTGTTCGGCAGGGGGTTGGGCTATTTCGGTAACAGGGATATTCATAAGTCAGCCAAGTTTTCGCTGTGCTGGTATCATTCGTCGCCGTTCCAGATTATCGGAAGCTTCGGGCTGTTCGGCGTTGCCTGCTACGTGTTCCAGTATTTTATCAGGATACGCACCGTGGTTCAGAATATCGACTTTTTCACCTGTACCGTCTTTTTATCGTGGCTGGGTATTGAGATGATGTCGCTTGTTAACCCCGGTGTTTTCTGCCCGCTGCCTTATCTGCTGATGGTAACATTCTCGTTTGTGGTTCTTGAAAAATACGGCGGCGATAAAGTCAAACCCCTGCGGCTGAAAAGAGCGGCACACAAGAAAGGAATGCCGGTATGAGCGGTTTTCTCCCCATTTCGCGTGCCGAAGCGAACGCCGCGGGTATAGGACAGCCCGATTTTGTGTGCGTCACCGGCGACGCCTATGTCGACCACCCGAGCTTCGGTACAGCTATAATCGCACGCGTACTTGAGGCGGAGGGCTTCTCCGTAACTGTTCTCGCCCAGCCGGATTATAAAGATGCGGCATCGTTCAAGGAATTCGGCAGACCGCGGTTGGGGTTTCTCGTAGCGGCCGGCAATATCGACTCCATGGTAGCGCATTACACCGTTGCTAAAAAGCGGCGTTCCTACGACTATTATTCGCCCGGCGGTAAGACGGGACTGCGCCCGGACAGGGCGACCCTCGTCTACTGCCGGCTGATACGCGAGGTCTACAGCGATGTGCCCATTGTCATCGGTGGTCTTGAGGCGTCGCTTAGGCGCTTTGCCCATTATGATTACTGGGATGACAAAGTCAGGTCGAGCATCCTCGTCGAATCCGGCGCGGATATTCTGGTCTACGGCATGGGCGAGCAAGCGATTGTCAGGATAGCAAGCCTTCTCGACAAGGGCGTGCCGGTCGGCAAAATACAGGACGTGCGTGGTACGGTCTATATGACAGATATCGGCGACAGTCCGCATTTTGAAAGCGTTGGAGGCTGGGCTTTCGAAAACCTGAGCCGCGACAAGCGACTTTACGCCAAGGCCTTCGGCACCGTCTACCGTGAGCAGGACCACATTCGCGGGCGTGCTATAACCGAACGTTACGGCGAGCGGCTGCTGGTGCAAAACCCGCCGATGCCTCCTCTTGAGCGCGAGGCGCTCGACCGCGTTTATGCCCTACCATTTATGCGGGACTACCATCCGTCCTACGAAAAGCTCGGAGGTGTTCCGGCGATTGAAGAGGTTAAGTTTTCGATTACACACAACCGCGGCTGCTTCGGCGCATGTAATTTTTGTGCTCTGTCGTTTCATCAGGGGCGCAGCGTCCGTTCGAGGAGCATAGAGTCCGTCGTGGCCGAGACCGAAAAAATTACGGCGCTGCCCGATTTCAAGGGTTATATCCACGATGTGGGCGGACCGACGGCCAACTTCCGATACCCGTCCTGCGACAAGCAGCTGACGAGCGGCGTCTGTCCAGATAAAAAGTGCCTTGCCCCGACGCCTTGCAAGAATCTGCGCGTCGACCACTCGGAATATGTCCGGCTATTAAAGGCCGTCGAGTCGGTCAAGGGCGTTAAAAAGGTTTTTATACGCTCCGGCATACGCTTTGATTATCTCATCTACGACAAGGACGAGACATTCTTTAAAAAGCTTGTACGCGACCATGTAAGCGGACAGCTCAAGGTTGCCCCTGAGCATTGCTGCGACGGCGTGTTGAGCTTGATGGGCAAGCCGTCCGTCTCCGTCTACGACCGATTTCGCGAACGTTACTTCGAGCTTACAAAATCGTTCGGCAAAGAGCAATATTTGGTACCTTATCTGATGTCGAGCCATCCGGGCAGCACTTTAAACGACGCAATAGCGCTCGCGTGCTACCTTAAAAGGAACGGTCTCAATCCCGAGCAAGTACAGGACTTTTATCCGACACCCGGAACGGTCTCGACGGTGATGTACTACACAGGGTTAAATCCGCTTACAGGCAAGCCCGTCTATGTGGTCACAGACAAACACGAAAAACAGCTCCAGCGCGCGCTGCTTCAATGGAACAAGCCGGAGAACGCGGCGCTTGTGCGCGAGGCGCTAACCAAGACCGGACGGTACGATTTAATCGGTAACGGCGAAAAATGTCTCGTCGCCGCTCCAGCGGGCGAACGGATGAATGGGAGACCGTCGGGCGGTAAAACAGCATCCGGCTTCTGCGAAAGGAATGGTTATAATAATAAAAGGAAAATTTAAAGGACCCGCGCTGCTGCTGTCGGCGGCAATAATATGGGGCTTGTCGTTTGTCGCCCAGAGCGTGGGCATGGAAACAATAGGCGCATTCACTTTTAACGGTATAAGGACAGTCATAGGCTGCGTGGCACTTTTACCGGTCATCTTAATAAGCGACGCGTCGAAAAAGAGAAAGAACAAGTTCATAGGCTTAAAAGAGGATAAAAAGCAGCTTTACAAGGCAGGGCTCATATGCAGCATCCCGTGGTTTTTCGGCGCGAACATCCAGCAGTTCGCGTTTAAATACACATCTGTCGGCAAGGTGGGCTTTATAACCGCTTTGTATATGATTTTTGTGCCGCTGTTTGGGCTGTTCATTAAAAAGAAGGTGCGTCCGGTTGTCTGGCTGAGCATCGTTGTAGCGGCCTTAGGGCTTTATCTGCTGTGCATCAACGGTTCGCTCAACCTCAACATCGGCGACCTGCTGACGCTTGCATGCGCTGTGTTTTTTGCCATTCATATTTTAACTATCGATTATTTTTCGACAAAAGTGGACAGCGTCAAGCTGTCGTGCCTTCAGTTTTTTTTGGGCGGCACCGCCTCTGTTATCTGCATGTTCATATTTGAGGAACCGAAGCTTCACGCGGTTTTAGCGCTGTCACCCGAGCTGCTTTACGCGGGCGTGATGAGCTGCTCCGTCGCGTTTACATTCCAGATTGTGGGTCAGAAATACACCGAACCGACCATCGCCTCAATGCTCCTTTGCCTCGAATCGGTGTTCGCTACGCTGTGCGGCTGGATGATTTTAAAGCAGTCGTTGAGCGCACGCGAAATGGCGGGGTGTGCCATCATGTTCGCCGCCATAATTCTGACACAGCTGCCCGAACGGAAAAAACGAGGAGCGTTGTCCGCGGAGATTTGCACATCTAATGGCTAAAGACTAATGATAAATATATAAAGAAACAGGGTGTAGCTTATGGGTAAACGGATTTTGGTTGCCGGAGCGGGGCATGGCGGTCTCGCGGCGGCGGCCGACCTTTCGCGCAGAGGTTACGATGTTACGGTTTTTGAACGGAAAGCAAAGGAAGAACTCGGCTACGACTGGACGGATATTTTCGCCCCGCGCGCGCTGCTTACGGCGAACATCCCATATCCGCCGCGCAGCCGTTACGAGTTCAAGGAAAACATGACCTTTTTCAGCCCGTCAAAACGTAAAAGGCTTAAACAGGATGTACCCGAAAACGACCTCGAAATCAAAATGGAACGCAAGGATATTTATAAACACCTCCTTGCCCATGCCCAGCGGTGCGGCGTCAAGTTCAGGTTTATGTGCCCGATAGCGGGTCCCGCGATGCTCGGCAGCCGCGTGGCTGGATTGTGCCTCGAAAGCGGAGAGACGGTCTACGCAGACCTTGTCATAGACGCGGCGGGGCTTGATTCGCCGGTGCGCTCGGCGCTTCCGCCCGTCTGCGGTATCGAAAATAATGTCCGCAGCTTTGAACAGTTTTACGTTTACCGTGCCTTTTTCGAACGCGTCGGCGATATTGAGCCGGAGGATAAATTCCAGGTCTACCTGATTCATGAGGGCGAACGCAGGGTGGCATGGCTCGCGACGGAGGACGACTATGTCGATGTGCTCATAGGTCGGTTTGAGCCGTTTGGCGAGGACGAGGTTCAAAAAGCTATGGATCTGCTTAAAATGGACAATCCGCAGCTTGGCGAAAGAATTGTCCGCGGCGGTAGCTTTGTACGCATTCCCGTCCGCCAGCCGCTGTCGATGCTGGTAACAGACGGCTACGCCGCTGTGGGCGACAGCGCGTTTATGACTGTTCCGCTCATCGGCTCTGGCATAGCGAATTCGTTGAAGGCTTCACACATGCTCGTCAAAACGATTGCTTCCGACAAAGCCTGCGCCTTCACGGCGGCCACGCTTTGGAAATACCAGTGTGAGTATTACAAACAGCTCGGCGCGGGTTACGCCGCGATGGCTGTTATGAAGCTGTTCCTGCTCCGTCTGGAACCGCGTGAGCTGGACTTCATCTTCGAAAAAGGCATTCTGACGGCCAAGGAGTTTACAATAGGAGCCGATACAACGAATTTACAGTCGATGCTTAAGCTCTCGTTTAAGGAGTTCATCGAACGCGCGAAGGCCGTTTGCACCGACAGAATACTGCTGACAAAGATTCTCAAGGTCGGTTCGCAGATTGCCTCAGCCTTCGCCGTCTCATCAATGTTGCCTCATTTTTACAGTCCGATGGCCGTATCTAAGTGGGCGGAAACATACAACGGGCTATTCGAGAAGTTTGAAAAATAACAAAGCCCGACAAGGTGGAAGTTTGAATAGATTCAAACTACAAAAATTGTTAACGGGCTGAAAGCCCGTTTACCGCTGGAAGCGGCACCACAATTTTCAAGAAAGGCGGATATATTCATCACTTTTTGTGATGAATATATCATGGTCATATTTATAATTGAAAACGCTGACCGTATCCGCAAACGACGCCAACCAGCGCCTTGATAAGTTTCTTTCAAAGAGCCTGCCATCCCTGCCGCAGGCACTGATGTATAAGTATATCCGCACAAAACGAATTAAGGTCAACGGCGTACGCGCGGAGATATCGACACGGCTAAAAGCAGGCAACGAAATCACACTATACATCAACGACGAGTTCTTTGTCAAACCAGTCGGAAGCTACGATTTTATGTCGGCGTCAAGGACGCTCTACATCGTTTACGAGGACGAAAACATCCTGCTTTTAAACAAAAAGGTCGGTCTGCTGTCGCATCCGGACGAAACGGAATATAACGACACGTTAATTACGCGGGTCAAACGTTACCTTTATGAAAAGGGCGAATACAACCCCGATGTCGAGCAATCGTTCGTTCCGTCGCTCGTCAACCGCATCGACCGAAACACCTGCGGTATTGTTATTGCTGCTAAAAATGCCGAGGCTTTGCGCATTCTAAACGCAAAAATGAAGTCGCGCGAGCTGCACAAGCTTTATCTGTGCGTTGTCCACGGCGTGCCGCATAATAGCACGGACACTCTATGCGGCTGGCTTTATAAGGACGAGGAAAAAAACAAGGTGACGGTGTACGACAAGCCGCTCCCCGGGGCAAAGGAAATAAGGACAAAATACCGCGTTCTTGAGTCCTTCAACGGACTGAGCCTCGTCGAGGTTGAGCTGCTGACAGGCAGGACGCACCAGATACGCGCTCATCTCGCGGCGGTCGGTCATCCACTGCTGGGTGACGGTAAATACGGCACAAACGCCGTCAATAAGAAGTATGGTTATAAGAAACAATTCCTCTGTTCCTATAAGCTTACCTTTGATTTTACCTCCGCCGCCGGTATGCTAGGCTATCTCGACAAGCGGTCATTCGAGCTGGAGGACATATGGTTTGTTGATGAATTTAAGTTAAGGAAGCTGTGGCGGGGCTGACTATTGGGTTTAAAATAGTAAAAAGTATCATGCAATGTCTCTTTTTTAACGATTTACTCTTGTAAAATTCATGGAAATAGTTTAAAATAACTCCGTTATGCCGAAAATGCCGGTTTTAATTATATTGTAAAGGATGATTTAATTGGCTAAAAATGAGAAAAGCAAAGCCGAAATCTACCGTGAGGAAAGAAAGGCTCGTATTTCCAGTGCTGCAAAGAAAAATTCAAGAAAGAAGATTAAAAACCCCAAGGTAAGAAAAGCCATTAAAATTACTGTCTCAACGGTCATTTCTCTTGCTATAGCAGCGGGTATTACTTATTACGCGCTCGATAACGCGGGCGTGTTTGCGAGGATGCAGACGGCTTTTTCCATCGGCGACACCAAGGTGAGCGTGGCCGAGTACGGCTATATGTACTACAAGCGCTACGACAACACCGTCAACACCTCTTATCAGTACAATCAGCAGTACGGCTATAATGTCACGGGATTTGACTACACACAGTCGCCCAAGGATCAGGAAAATCCAAATGCCGATGAAGACGGCAATAAGCAGATGTGGGATGAATATCTCGTCGATGACACCGTCAATTTCTTGAGCGAGTTCTATGTCATCTACAACGAGGCCATCAAAAAGGGCTATACCCTGACCGAAGACGAGCAGAAGGATATCGACGACCAGGTTGAGGAAATGCGCAAGACGGCCGCCGGTGATTCGAGCGACACGAGCAATCAGAATATTTCCATGTCACTCAACGCGTATCTCAAGGCCTCTTTCGGCAAGGGTATTACGGAGGGCTTCATGAGAGATATCATGGAAAAGCAGGCCATCACGCAACGCTACAGTGAGGATAAACAGCAGGAGTTTAAGGATAAGTATACGGATGACGTGCTTGACACCGAGTATAAAAAGGATGTCGATTCCTACGATGTCGTCAATCTGCGCTCATATAAGTTCACAAAGGAAACGCTGGAAAAAGAGGGCGACGAAACGGACGCGCAGCTCAAGGAGAGACAGGCAAAGGCCGACAAGGAATTAAAGACCAAGGCGGACGCGCTGCTTAAGGAAATAACAGATGAAAAATCATTCCTGACGGCAGCCGAGACACAGAACACCGCCGACGAAGCCGCTAAAGCCGCAAAGGAAGATAAGAAGGACGAAGAGGAGAAAACGGAGGAAGCAACAGAGGATACCAAGGAAGAGGACGCTTACGACGCCGACACCTCAACCAAGAGCTACTATAAGGATAAGAAAACGGTAACAAGCAGCTTTTCAGAGGACGCCGCGACATGGGCGTTCGCAGACGGACGCAAGGCCGGCGACAAGAAGGTCTTCGAAAGCGATACGGCATATTTTGTGGTTTACCTCGCAAAGACACAGTATCCGCTCAACACGGTCAATGTTAGGCATATTCTCTTCATGACAGTCGACAGCAGTTCGGGCGAGGCGCTTACCGAAGACGAAATCAAGGAGAAAAAGGCAAAATGCGATTCCATCCTTAAGCAGTGGACAGACAGCAAGGACAAGAACGAGGATTATTTTGCACAGCTCGCCACTGATAACAGCGAGGATACCGGTTCCAACGAAAACGGCGGTCTTTACGAGGGCGTAACCCCGGGTCAAATGGTTTCCGACTTTGACAAGTGGATTTTCGACAAGGGCAGAAAAACCGGTGATGTTGACATGGTTGAGAGCGAATACGGCTATCATATCATTTATTATGTCGGCAATCCCAGCTACGACTACAGGTTTGATCTTCGCACCACCCATACACAGGACGACTATTCCGGTTGGTTAGAAAAATTGCTCGACGATAAGGCAAACGCTGTCACAAAGAACGCCGAAAACATGAAGGTCGGTTACGACAGAGCCTATGTTCTCATCGACAAGACCGTTGAGAATATCCAAAGCAGCCAAAACAGTACGGCGCAATAAAAATTGTATGTAACAATGTTCTCAAGGAACTGCTTTTATATCAAAGCAGTTCCTTTTTAACGTTTTTATGTGACACGCGCGGAATCGTTGTAAGAAACAAGCCGAGATAGCGAATAAATACAAGAAACGGGTTGACAACGGTAGAGCAATCTGATATTATAATCGAGCGCCTCAAGTGAGGGCAAGATCAGCTAGGGCGCAACGCACCTTGAAAATT
>CAZDWM010000032.1:0-13691 GCA_964509145.1 uncultured Eubacteriales bacterium
AGCGCCCGTGAAGGTAAGATAAGCAGCCAGCTCGTCGAACATGCTGTCTGCCGAGCAGCAGAGCGTTGCCGCGCTTCCGACATTTGAAACGGCCGAGACGATACAACCGTCCGCGTTGCGCTGCGTCATAAACTGTACGCCGCCGATACCCTCGTAAGCCTTGTGCAGAGCATCAATGCGTGTGCCGAACACATCACGCGCACAGAAATCGGAAAGACCTGTGGTGTCGCAAACCATCATCTTTGTGCAAAGTCCTCCGCAAGCAGTTTAACAAGCCGGTAAGTTTCGTCAAGGTCAGACTCCTTAATAACGCACGACGCCGAGTGGAGATAACGGCAGGGCAGCGAGACGGCAAGCACTTTGACGCCTCCCCTTGATTTAAAGATAACACCCGCGTCGTTGCCGCCGGCCACCTGCGTTTTCGTCTGCGCCTTGATGCCGTGTTTATCGGCCAGCTCGAACGCTGTATCGTACAATTCGCGGCTGTAGACAGTGCGCTTGTCCATGAAGGAGATGACCGGTCCGCCGCCCAATACGCAGACCCGCTTTTCACCCTCGACGCCGGGGATGTCGGCGGCGGTGGTGGCTTCAAGCACAACGGCGTAAGCGGGGTCAATCATGAAGGCCGCCGTTTGCGCGCCGCCCGTGCCCGTTTCCTCCTGTGTCGTAAACGCGAACCACGCGTCGTATTCAAGCGTCTCGTCAAGAAGGCGGAGCATCAATTCACAGCCCGCGCGGTCGTCAAGGGCGCGTCCCTTAATCAGACTGTCGCCGAAGCGTTGGAAGTCGGATTCAAAATAGGCACAGTCACCCGGCAGAATATATGCTTCGGTCTCGCCGCGGTTTTTCGCACCGATGTCGATGTAAAGGGTATCCCTTTCGGGATATTCTTTTTTTTCTTCCTCTTTGAGTAGATGCACGGGCTTGGCACCGATGACGCCGGGAATTAGCTTTTCGCCGACGCGGACGCTTCGCCCGAGTATGACGGAGGTATCAATGCCGCCGACGGTGTCGAATTTTAAAAGACCGTCGTCGGTGATATAGGTGATGATAAAGCCGACCTCATCCATATGCGCCGCGAACATAACTGTGTTTTTCGGGTGTTGCCTGCCCTTTTTAAAGACAAGCAGGTTGCCGAGGTTGTCGACGGAGTAGTTACAGTCCGGACCGAGCTTTGAGATGATATAATCGCGCACATTTTCCTCGCGGCCTGAAGTGCCGTAAAGCGCGCATAATTCCTGAAGCCTGTTATCCATCAGCTCTGCCCTCCCTTTGTAAGGATATAGGCGCACAGCAGCCGAGCAGTGTTTTCAATGTCATCGACATCGCACACCTCGACGCCCGAGTGCATATTCCGTTGCGGGATGGACAGCAGTGCCGTCCTTTTACCGCCTTTTGAGAAGGCGACGGCTTCGGCGTTGGTGCCTGTCGTGCCGCCCATGACGTCGCGGTGATAAGGAATGGCGTTTTCCTCCGCGATACGGACAAGCTCTGTTGACATCTCGCGGTTCAAAGTCGCCGCGAAGCCTATCATAACGCCGCCGCCGAGCGGTGAGGATTTTTCAGCAGGGACGCCCGGAGCGGAGGCGAAGCTGACGTCAACCGTAATTGCTTCCTGTGCGTCGGACGCAAACGCGCCTGTTTTTGCACCGCCGCCCGTTGTCTCCTCCTGAACGGAAAAGAGAACGGTCAGCTTGCAGTTGTACTGCTTGCCCTCAAGCAGCTCAAGGCAGCGCAGAATGGCCGCCACTCCGACGCGGTCGTCGAGAGCGGACGATGCTATCCTGCCGCACAGAAGCTCGCGCTGATATGATTTTAAAATAATCCTGTCGCCGGGAGTTATCAGTGCTTTTGCTTTGTCGCCGTCAAGCCCGGTGTCGATTGAAAACGCGTCGAAATCGGGCACCTCCTTACCGCCCTTTGAAAGGTGCGGAGGGGTGGACGTTACGACGCCGAATAGCCGTTCCTTGCCGAGGATTACAACCTCGGACGCGGGCAGAACGCGCTTATCGACACCCCCGCACGGCGCGACCTTGATAAAGCCCGCGTCGTCAACGGCGGTGACGACCATGCCGATGCGGTCGAGGTGGGCATCAAGCAGAATATGAGCGCCGTCATCTTCCGTTTCGCCGACAATGTTTCCCAAAGCGTCGGTTTTAACAGGCATGAAGCGCGAAAGCTCCGCCGAGATAAAGTCAGAGCAGGCGGCTTCGTCGCCGCTCACGCCGTCGCTGTCGCCCAGCGCAAAAATCAATTGTTTGAATTCTTCCTTGGTTCGCATAGCGGCTCCTTTTTATAAATCAAGCAGTTCATCAAGCGCGACGCCGTCGGTGTCCGGCATATTGGCGCCGAGAACCTTTGCAAAGGTGGGCGCTTCGTCGACGATACGCCCCGTCTCAAGCATCGCACCGTTTTTAAACGCCGGACCCTTTGCGGCGAAAATCGGTTGCGGTCCCTTTGATGGTAAATAGCCGTGTGTTGCTCCGCCGTATCTGTAGTCTGAAAAGTCGAATTTCCGCACGGCAGGACGGACGGGACTGTCGCCGAAGGATGTGTAATCGTCGCTTTCAAGCACAAAATCGAAGTCGCCGCTCAAACGCTCCTTTTCGTGAATCTCGCTTTTAGTGAACACCTCGCCGATGCCGTAATAACCCTCGTCACGCATGTGCAGCAGGATGTCGTAGACTTCCTTTTTCGTTTGTTTGTCGCCGGGGTTTCGGAGATAAACAAGGTCGGACATGCCGCCCGACTGGCACCAGACCTTCCAGTCAAGAAGCTTGCCGTTTTCGTCGAGCATGATATAGCCCTTGTCGGCGAAAAAGACATTAATGTTCATAACTCGCTTGATGTCGAGCTGACCATGGTCGCTGATTAAAACAAGATTTGTTTCATCCCAGACACCGGCGTCTATGGCGGCTTGCGCGAGCTTACCAATCCATTCGTCCGTCTCCTCGACGCCGCGTGTCACCTTATCGGAAAAAACGCCCGTGTTGTGGCGGTAATCGTCAATGTTGGCGGGGTGAAGCATCATCAGGTGCGGCTTGAACGCGCGAATCATGTCGCACGTGCAGTTAACAATAAAATTGTCGGCGCTTGGATGCTTGCGCTCAAGATAGCCGTCGATATAGGGGTCGATGACCTTCATGACCTCCTCGCTCGAGCCGCTGCGGCGGAACATGTCGCGCCGGTCGTCGTTTTTACTCTGGAGCCAGTATTCGTCAACGAGATAGTCAATATTTTTATTATTTCCAGTCACCGGCCAGAAAACCGAGGCTGTTTTAAGCCCCGCGCGCTTGGCCGCCGCGAAAATGTCGGGAACCTTGATGTCGTCGCAGAACCATTTCCACGGGAGCTTCGTTTTGCCGGGGATGAATTCGTAGTTGCTGACGATGCTGTGCCGGTCGGGGTATGTACCCGTGGCGATGCTGACATGGACTGGATAGGTGATGGTGGGATAAATGGAGCGAACCTTTTGTATTTCGGCTCCGCCAGCGAGATATTTTTTATAATTCGGGAGTGTGCGAAGATGCGCCATGTCGTCGAAGACCAGCGCGTCCGCAGACACAACGATAAGTCGTTGCTGCTTCATGTTTTTACCATGATGTATTCATCATCTTTGTGATAAATACATATGCCTTTCTGATAATTGTGGTGCTGCTTGAGCAGCAGACTTGCTTTCAGCAAGTCAACAATTTTTCAGGTTGAATTTATTCAACCTTTTCCTTTCAGCTAAACACATGACCGGTTGTTGTCAGCCGATCCGTGTTCCGATTCTGTTTGCCTCAAACAGAACCCTCTCCTCGTCAACCGTTTTAAGCTCGCCGTTTTCCATTAGGATGTCGCCGCCGACAATGACGGTTTCGACCGACGGAGCGCAGTCGGTATATGCGAGCGCCGAAACAAGGTCGGTGCGGGGATTCATAGCGGGCGTGTCGAGCCGCAGCAGCGACAAGTCGGCGGCAAACCCGACGCGTATTTCACCGGTGTTTTCAAGCCCTAAAGCTTTTGCACCGTTTAAGGATGCGATTTTAAGCCCCTCGGCAGCGTTGATACACAGCGGGTCGCAGTGCGTTCCCTTGTGGACGAGCGCGAGAAAAGACAGCTCTCTGAACAGGTTTAAGGTGTTGTTGCTCGCCGCGCCGTCGGTTCCCAAAGCGACGGTGACGCCCCTTTTAAGCAGCTCCGGCACAGGCGCAAAGCCGTTGCCGAGCTTCATGTTACTGACGGGACAGGTGACGGCGCGAACCTTACGCTCGGCGAGAATATCTAAGTCGTTTTCCGTCAGCTTGACGCAGTGGGCGGCTGTACAGGGGAGCCGGAAAAGCCCCGTTTTTTCCATCAGTTCAACAGGGGTGCAGCCGTATTTTTCAAGCGTCACCTCAACCTCGCGTTCGCTCTCGGACAGGTGAATGTTGATGCCTAAATTAAGCTCGTCCGCTGTCTCGATAACCGTTTCGAGGAATTCGGGCGAGCAGGTGTAGGGCGAGTGGGGGGCAAGCATAAATTGGAGCTTTTCGCAGCCCTTGAATTTAGTGATATCCGCCTTTGCTTCCTCAATACGCCGCAACCCGCCGTCGTCAAGGCGGCTTTCACCGACAAGCCCTCTTGAAAGCACAGCGCGTATGCCGCTTTCCTCAACGGCGATGGCGCATTTTTCGGGCATCATGTGCATGTCGAGGAAGGACGTGGTGCCTGAGCGTATCATCTCGCACACGGAAAGCAGCGTTCCCCAGTAAAAATCGTCTGGCAGGAGCTTGTCCTCAAGCGGCAGAATATGACCGAACAGCCAGTCGTTGAACGGAAGGTCGTCGGCACGCCCGCGCATAAGCGACATGTAGGCGTGTGTGTGTGCGTTGACAAGACCCTGCACAAGGAGCTTTCCGCTGCCGTCAATCACTTTTTCGGTGCGAAAACCCTCAGGCATACCGTCGAGCGACAGGATTTTTCCGCCGCCGACGGCTACATCAACAGGTCGTACCGCGTAGCCGTCGACCTCGGGCAGTACGGCCAATATCCCTTTAATCAGCAGATTCAAACGCATTACGCCTCTTTATTTTCCATATTATTGGTAATTACATATCAAACATAATAACACAACAGCCGTAAAAAAACAATATTTGCTTGAAAATTATAAGAGATGATGATACAATACTTAAAGTCATTATTTTCCGAAAGTGCGGCGAAGTATGGACAAAAAAAGATACGGATTTTTTGAAAGCGTTTTTTTAAGTATGGCGGCACTTGTAATCTACAACTGTGTCATACAGTTTTTTGTCTATCCGTCGTTCAGCCGCGCGCTCGGTTCGGAGGGCTTCGGCAACCTGCTCACGCTTTTGGCGGTCATGTCGATTTACGCGATTTCCGCAGGCTCCGGCACCAATCTGTCGCGCCTCGCGGTCAGCACGCGCTTCAAGGCTTCGAACGGGGACTTTAACCTTTTTCTGCTGATTTGCGGTGTTTTAAGCGTTGTCCTTTCGGCTTTTCTGGTGCCTGTTTTCGACGGGCGCGGGTCGTTGTCCGCCGCGCTGTTTTCACTGGTCTGCGTTATAGTGATGTTGCGTTATTACTCGGACAGCGAGTTTAAACTGGCACTTAATTACCGACGTTTCTTTATATACTATCTCATATTGAGCGCCGCGACTGCCGTCGGCGTTCTGATTTTCCGGCTGACCGACAGGTGGGAAACGGTATTTATATTCGGCGAGCTTCCGGCTGTGCTTTATGTTGTCTTTCGTGGCGCCATTTATAAGCGTCCCGTCTTTACACCTTCCGAAAACAGGCGGCCTGTGTTTCGCTCCTGCACACAGCTTGTGCTTTCACAGTCGTTTTCGAGCTTTATCCTCAACTCCGACAGGCTGCTTATAAGCGCCATTCTCGGCGGCTCCGACGTCACCGTTTTTTATATTTCGTCTCTGCTGGGCAAGGCCATGGCGCTGCTGACAGGTCCGTTTGAGGGCGTTGTCATCGGTTATCTCGCAAAATATGACAAGCCTATTACAAAACGTTTTTTCGCTCTGTGCGCCGCGGCGTCACTCGCCGCCGGTGCGGTAGTTTTTATTGTGTTTATCCCGCTCGCGCCTTTTATCATCGGTTTGCTCTATCCCGACGTAGTCGGGGAGGCGCGCCGGTATTTTCTCGCGGCAAACGGAGGTCAGATTGTTTTCTTCATTTCAAACCTCCTGCTTGTCGTCATTCTCCGATTTGTCAGCGAGCGTTATCAGTTGCTTGTGAACGGGCTTTATATCGTGCTTTACCTTGCGGTCTGTATCCCTGTTCTGCTCAAAAGAGGGCTTGGAACATTTATAGCGGCTGTTCTGGTTGTTAATTTGGTTAGGTTTGCGGCGGTTGCGGTTATCGGGCTTACGAAAGCGTCGTCACACAAGGCTTGTGCGGGAAACACATAAATAGCCGTATTTCAAGAGGAAGGGATGAAAAAATGAAGGTCGGGCTTATTACCGTTTTTTTTGCCGATTACGGCTCATATTTTCAAACGGTTTCGTTATACAAGATGATAACGTCGTTGGGTTATGATTGTGAGGTTGTTAATGAGTCGCTGCGTTATCCGCATTCCTTCAGGCTTTTTGCCGGCAGTGTGGCAAGCCGTATCGCGCCGAAGTTTTTCAAGCGTTATTTTCATGATCGCGTGGCTGCCTTTCGGACATACGAAACGCTTAAAGCGGAGGTTTCACAGATAAATGTCGGCAAATCGTTTATTAATTCAAGAAAAGCGCTGAACAAATATGACTGTGTCGTTATCGGAAGCGACGAGCTGTGGTCCATCACAAATAAAAACATCAAGTTCATTCCGCAATATTTCGGAATCGGTTTCGACAAGCCGCATATATCATACGGCACATCCGGCATCACGTTGAAAGACCCGCCCGAAAAAAGCTTAAAGCTGATGAGTCAGGGCATCAAATCCTTTTCGGATGTCGCCGTTCGCGACGTCGTTACAAAGGATTGGGTTGACGGTTTATGCGGGATAAACAGTACGATTGTGTTTGACCCGACGCTTTTAAATCCGTTTTTCGGCAGCGAGGGTATAGGCGGGGGCGGATATCTGCTGGTTTACGGAGAGCATTTTACCGACGAGCATAGCCGAGCCGTCAGAAAATACGCTGACGCGATGGGATATGAAATCAAGTCTGTCGCGTGGAAACAACCGTGGTGCGACAGCTTCGCCGATATCCGAAGCGCGAGTGAGCTTCAGGATTTGTTCAGACGCGCCGAATACTGTGCGGCGTCCTCCTACCACGGCGTGATTTTTTCCATGCTGAACCATCGCAATTTTACGGCGTTTTTAACGGAATTTCGCGCGTCAAAGGTCGACTGCCTGCTCAAGGAAATGGGGCTGACAGACCGTAAGTTTAATGGCGAAATCATTGACACTCCCGTCGATTATAATACGCTCGACAGCCTTATCGCCATCAAGCGAAACGCATCCCTCGAATACCTGAAAAGCGCCTTGAAGAAACTGGAGGATCAATGCGATGCTGTGTGATAAAAGCTCATGTACAGGCTGTATGGCCTGTGTCTCTGCTTGTCCGCACGGATGTATTTCGATACTTGAGGATACACTCGGTTCGTCATTTCCAAAAATTGACGCGAAAGCCTGCGTCAACTGCGGACGATGCACCGATGTGTGCCCTGTTCTTAACGGCGTTTCACATAAAGGCGGATATATGCCGAGGGCTTACGCGTTTATCAGCGGCGACAGCGTAGCACTGAAAGCGAGTACGTCCGGCGGCTTCTGTTCCGCCTTAGCGTCACTTGTAATCAAGGCGGGCGGCTGCGTTTTCGGTGCCGTTCTCGGCGACGATCTTTCAGTCACTATCAAGCCTGCCGACACACTTGAGGGACTTAAGGCGATGAGCGGTTCAAAATATGTATTCAGCGACGCGTCGTCCTCATACGCCGAGGTGAAGAAGCTGCTTGACGGCGGGCGGACAGTGCTTTATTCGGCACTGCCCTGTCAGATAGCCGGTCTTTACGGATATCTGGGAAGGGACTATGATAATTTGCTGACGACTGATATTGTCTGTCACGGCAGCCCGTCGCAAAAGCTGTTCAAAGCTGCTATGGACGATGTGGCGCACGAACGCGGCACACGCGTCGTTAACGTTCAGCATAGATTTAAACATAAGAAATGGAACATGTTGATTCAGCCTACCCCTAAGTACACTTTCAAAGACGGAAGCGAAAATGTCGTTGAATGGTATCGCGACCCTTATGCAGTCGGTTTTTTAGGTGGACTGATTTACAGGGACTGTTGTTACGGGTGCCGCTATGCCGCAATGCCGAGAATAGCCGACATAACGGCGGGTGATTTCTTCGGTCTCGGCGCCGTCAAACCTTTCAAGGCAAAATGTAATGAAGGTGTGTCGCAGGTTATCGTTAACACTGAAAAGGGTGCGAGTTATTTCAAAAGGGTTTGCGAGGGTTCCTTCGCCGAGGAACGGACGCTGTTTGAATGTCTGGTTTTCAACCACAACCTGTGGAAGCCGTCAGCAACGCCGCCGTCGCGTGAAGCGTTCCTCAGGGATTTTCAGTCGGAACCTTGGCACGAATTGAGAAAAAGGTGTTTTGACCTTTCACCGCGCTTCAGGCTTACGAACTTTGCGCGGCTGTTCGTCAAAAAACTGCTGGGGGCGCGTGCGACCGCAAGGCTGATGTACATAGTCTACTCGTTCAACGGCACAAAAGATAAGGTCAATCAAATATGCAAGTCTCTATAAAAAACCAAACGGATGAAAGGAAGATCACCATGGCAAATTCACCCTTAAAGGTCGGTGTCGTCGGAATGGGCGGCATCGGCAACACTCACGCCACCTGCCACAAAAACGACGCGCTGTCCGAGCTTGTCGCCGTGTGCGACCTGCGCCGTGAAAAGGCCGACGAGGCCGCCGAAAAATTCGGCGTACCGGCTTTTTACAGTCTCAAGGACATGCTTGCCGCGCACCCCGAGCTCAACATCGTCGACGTAACGACCTCCGGCTTTGAAAACGGCTCGTGGCACTATGAGCCCGTTATGCAGGCGCTCGACGCGGGCTATAATGTACTCACAGAAAAGCCCATTTCAAACAACATCGACGAGGCGCGCGAGATGGTCGCGTTTGCGGCTAAGAAAGACCTTTACCTCGGCTGCAACCTCAACCACTTCTTTTCGGGTCCCGCTGACAAGGCGCGTGAATTGATTGCGGGCGACAAAATCGGCGAGCAGGTTTACGCCATGACAAAGGTCGGCTTCAACGGCAGCGCAATCAACCCCTCAACCGTCGACGTCAACTCCCGCTGGCAGATGCCCTATTCTCACGCTAAAGCCTTCCTCACTCATCCTTTCTCCGTCATGCGCCATTTCTGCGGAAACGTGACGCATATACAGGCCTTTATGGATAAGCCCGGCGCGCGCCGCCAGTCGTCCGACCTGATGCTGTCGATTCAGAGCATTCACATGAAGTTTGAAAACGGCTGCGTCGGCTATCTCCTTTCCCAGCGCGGCGACGCGCACTTCGGTCTCGGCGGTTGGTGGAGCTTCGAGCTCGCCGGCACAAAGGGCACCTTCTGCATAGAAAACTGTGTTGAAAAGCTCACTTACTGGGAGGTCAACAAGGAACCGGAGGTCACCGACACCGGTATCACCGACTTCGGCGCGACGTTCCCGATAAGAATCCACGCGTTCCTTGAGGATGTATCCAACGGCGTACCCAAGGAGCACCTGCGCGCCAGCGGCCGCGATGCCTTAGCGACGATGGAATACATCTTTGCCGCCATCGACTCCTACGAGTCCGGCGGTCAGATTGTCCGCCCGAACGCGCTTCCGTCGTTCCACGGCGATGTCAGCATCATTCACTGATTTATTCCGTTTTATCCGCGAAATTGTCAATATGTCAATATATGAAAAGGAACTGATACGATGATAAAATTAGGCGTCAACAGCGTACTTTTTAAGCCCTTCAGCTTCCGTGAGGCCGCTGAGGCAATTAAACGCTGCGGTTATGACGGTGTTGAGATTTCGGCAATAGAGGGTATGTGCGAGCATTTAAACCTTGCCAAGTGGAAGCTCCAGAAATCCGAACTGCTCGGCATAGTCGAAGAATACAATTTGCCCTTCCTTTCAACGGAGGTTGCGTCAAGAGACAGAAGCAGGCTTCTGACCGCTTTCGAGGCGTGCGCTGAGCTTGGCATCCCGGTCGCTAATATCGGTTCAGGCGGCAAGTCCGGCGACGAGGAGACCTTCAAGGAAGCGATGGAAGCCATCGCCGTCTCCGCCGCCGACGCAGAGAGCTTCGGCGTCACCCTGTGCGTCAAGGCGCACGTCGGCGCGGCGGTTTACAACACCGAGACGACGCTTCGTATGGTTGAGACCGTCAATTCCAAGGGACTGGGTGTTGACATGGATCCGAGCCACATCCACAGAGCGGGCGAGAATCCGGCCAAAGAGCTTGCCAATGTGATAGCCGCCATGAAGCACATCCATATCCGCGACTGCAAGGGCGAGGGTCCGTCCCCCGGAGAACCGGCCTTACAGGCCTGCGGACGCGGCGACATCGACCTGTTCGGCTATTTTGAGGCGATGGTCAACGCCGACTACGACGGTCCTGTCTGCCTTGAGGTCATCGGTCCCGCGCTTTCAATGCCGGAGGCAACAGCCATCGCGTCCGAAAGTTATGGCTACATGAACGCTATTTTAAAAAGACTGGGCGCGAGATAAAATATAGGGCGAACAAAGCTCGCCCCTACATTAGAATATGGAAGGAAAAGCTATATGTCAAAGAGACCAAACATTCTCCTTTTCGGCATCGACAGCCTTCGCAGCGACCACATGAGCCTTTATGGATATGAGCGTCTGACGACCCCGCATATAGACAAATACATCACAGAGGGCGGCGTCGTGTTCGACAACATGTTCAGCCCGTCAATTCCGACCACACCGGGCTACGCCTCAATGCTGACAGGTTTAGACTGCTTCGGCACCGACTGTGTCGCGCTGCGCCACAAGGGCGAGCTGGTAGAAGGCGTTAAGACGCTGCCAGAAATCCTAAGGGACTACGATTACACGTCGACGTGCATCGGTTTCAAGGGCAATCCGTCGGGCAGGGGCTATGACAACTATATTAAATATGAGGACTGGTCGCCCGAAAAAGCCGAGAGCATGAACGGCGCGGCTATCCCGGAGCTTGAAAGGCTTACCGCGCAGGAGCAGCCGTGGTTGCTGTTTATGCGCCACATGGATCCTCACTCGCCCTATTACGCCAAAAAGCCCTTCGACCGCCTTTTCTACGGCGGCGACGAGTTTGATAAAGACAACAAGAGTTTAAAGCCCGTTTACGAGTTTAAACCTTTCCGTGATTATTTCCTCACATGGTTTCCCGAGGGCTGCACCGACGCCGAATATGTCGTAGCGCAGTACGACGGCAGTGTTGCCTATATGGACGCCTGCGTCAACCAGATTCTCGAAAGGCTTCGCGCCTTAGGCGTTGAGGACGACACTATTGTTGTTTTCACCTCCGACCACGGCGAGACGCTTTACGACCACGACTGTTACTTCGACCACCACTCGATTTACGACAATGTGTTAAACGTACCGCTTGCAATACGCTATAGCGGCTTCCCGTATGTCGACCGTATTCAGGACATCTGTCAGGTCAAGGATATGGTACCCACGCTCTTATCGCTGTGCGGTATCGACGACTGCGGCATTAAATTTGACGGACGCGACCTCACAAAGGCGGTCACAGGCGAGGGTATTCCTCAGGAGAGCGAGTTCTACATCACCGAGGCTACATGGATGCGCAAACACGGCTGGCGCACGCCGGAGTGGAAGCTCATCCGCGCTCTTGAGCCGGATTTCCACTTCAAGCCGCCCGTAGAGCTTTACAATCTCCTCCGGAAACCGTTGCCTACCTCACGGCGCGAATGGAGGCACACATTAAAAAGCGCGAGGCCGAGACGGGACGTACCAACCCGATGTACACAAACCTCGACTGGAGCGGATGCGGACATCCGTTTATGTCCTCCGAGGAGGCCTACAATTCGCTTCATATCGGCGACCCCGAAGCGGCGAAAAGACTTCAGGCGAAGCTTGCCGAAATCGGCGTGGACGAATAAGGATAACTAATTACGATGTAAGCGGGCGAACGCAGTTCGCCCCTACAATTAGAATAAGGGGATGACCCGCGTTATGCAGCGTGCCTGCGTGATAGGCATGGGACCTATCGGAAACAATCACGCGACGGCATATACACAGTCCGACCGGGCGCAGCTCGTCGGAGTGTGCGACAAAAGGGAGGACAGAGCCAGGGCGGCCGGTGAAAAATACGGCGTGCCGTGGTTTCTGTCCGCCGACGCGATGTTAAAAGCACTCAAGCCCGACATTTGCAGCGTCGCCACAGGCGGCTTTGAGTATTCGAGCGACCACTGCGAGCCGACTATACAGGCGCTTGAGGCCGGTTGCCATGTACTCGGCGAAAAGCCGATTTCAAACGACCTTCGGTGTGCCAAGGAAATGGTTGAAACGGCGAAAAGACTCAACCGCTGCTACGGCATCGACCTAAACCACCGCTTCACGCCCGCCGCGCGTCAGGCAAAAAAATGGCAGGAAGACGGCAGAATCGGAACACTCCTGTTCTGCAACATGGCGCTGTGGATTGGCAGGTTCGGCGAGTTTGAAACGGAGTATTATCATCTTAAAGCCTTAAACCCCCACAGCGTGAATATTATGCAATATTACTGCGGTCCGGTCAAAGAGGTTTCGTGCTTTGCCATGAAGGCGCCGGGCAGAAACATTTTCTCGACATCCTCCGTCAACATGCGTTTTGAGTGCGGCGCGGTAGGGCATCTTACCAGTTCCTATGACATAAAGCGCGGCCACCCGATGGAGCGCTGCGAGGTCGCTGGCGAGGACGGGCGATTTGTGTTTGAGGACATGTGGCGCGAGGCGGTGCTTTATCCCGCCGACTCGTGGGTTAAGGAGGTCTACACCAACCCGATATTCGACGGCTTCGGCGGGTTTTACGATACCTTCCGCGACAGAATCCACACCTTTGTCCGTCAGGTGGACGACGGCGTTAAACCTGAGGACATCGACGGCAGCGGTCAGGAGGGTTATGAAGCGTCGCGTGTCATCCACGCGGCGATAAAGTCGCTAAAGGAAAATGGTGCGCCGGTAGATGTCTCCTCGGTGGAGGAATAACATAAGAGTTGCTCCTGCACGTAAACAGCACAACAAAGCGTATAATATGTAGGGACACAGCGTGCCGTGTCCGATAGCTATATTTCAGCCATTACGAAAGGAAAATCGACATGCTTGACGAGGTTGTGAACAGACTGCTTAAAAAGGTCGCGAATATGGACGGCGTGCCTGTGACGGGCGCTTACAATATCCGCAAAAACGGCGAAGGCGCGGGACGGCGGTCAACCGAAAATGTCATCATCACGACAAAGGCCGACAAGCCCGGCATCGACATCAAGGTTATGCCGTTCACCAAGGGCGAGACGGTGCACATCCCCGTTGTTATAACCGACACGGGGCGCAACGATACGGTCTACAACGACTTTTATATCGGCGAGGGTTCGGACGTGCTGATTGTCGCGGGCTGCGGCATTCACAACTCCGGCTGCGAAGCGTCGGAGCACGACGGCATTCATCGGTTTTTCGTCGGCAAAAACGCCAAGCTGAAATATATCGAAAA
>CAZDWM010000033.1:0-8612 GCA_964509145.1 uncultured Eubacteriales bacterium
GTATAGTCGTCGTGGTTGTTGTAGCCGGTATAGTCGTCGTGGTTGTTGTAGCCGGATTAGTTGTTGACAAAGCATTTTTATTAACCTCCTGCGTGTTTCCGCATGCGTTTAAAAAGATTATAACAAATGCAGTAATTAATGTCATAAACGTCTTTTTCATTATAACAGCCCTTTCATTATTCTTAATAGACGGGAAATATTATACAATTTAAATATATCATGTAGCCAATAAAAATGCAATAAAAAACCCCGAAAACGCTGTTAAACGCTTTCAAGGCTTTTTCCGCACGACCTGTTGGCCGTGATTCTGGTCGGAGTGTCGAGATTCGAACTCGAGGCCTCTTGGTCCCGAACCAAGCGCGATACCAAACTTCGCCACACCCCGGCTGACTTGAAGTATTATATAACAACCGGACAAAAAAATCAATATCAATTTCAACATTTTTATAATGTCTTGGCTGATATATTTATCATAATGCTTATATAATAAATATCAGGTTGACAGATAACGTTGAATTTAGTACAATACATAATTGTGTATTTGTTTCGTTGTTAACAATGCGCGGCTCGAAAGAAACGACATTATTTCAAGGTGCGCAGAAGCCTTACCGGCGGTGGAAAGGTTGCTAAAAGATGCTTGGTATTAATATCGGAATAGACCTCGGCACATCATCCGTGATTGTATATGTGGATGGCAAGGGTATTGTGCTGTCCGAGGCGTCTGTAACCGCTCGTGAGACTAAAAGCGGTAAAATGCTGTCGACGGGTACGCGCGCTTACAAAATGATTGGCAGGAATCCCGATTCCGTCACCGTAACACGGCCGATGAAATACGGTGTCATTTCGGATTTCACAGCTACAAAGGCAATGCTGCGCCATTACCTTCAAAGAATCTGCGGTAATAAGATATTCAAGCCAAACATTATTATCTGTATGCCATCCACAGTAACAAGCCTTGAAAAACGCACACTCTTAGACCTTGCAACCTCGTCCGGCGCGGGGCGTGCCTGCCTTGTCGAGGAGCCGCTGGCGGCAGCGTTCGGCGCGGGCGTGGCGTTCAATAAACCCAAAGGCGTGATGGTTGTAGACATCGGCGGCGGCACCACCGACATCGCAGTCATCACGATGGGCTGCATATCTGTTTCAAAAAGCGTCCGCGTAGCCGGCAGCGCTTTTGATGACGACATCATCCGATATCTCCGCCGCGAACGTAATATGATTATCGGTGAGATTACGGCGGAGGAAATTAAAAAGAAAATCGGCTGCGCCTACATGCGAGACGCGGAGATTGCCGTGCAGGTCAAGGGTAAAAATTACTTTACGGGTATGCCCGAATTCTTTGAAATTACAACGACTGAGGTTTTCCTCGCCATTCGCGAGCATCTTGAACAGATTGCCGAAGGCGTGCGTGAGGTGCTTGAAGTCACCCCGCCTGAGCTAATTGCGGACATATCCGAAACCGGAATAATACTAACAGGCGGCGGTGCGTTATTGCGCGGTATGGACAAGCTCATCAACAAAAAGACAAGTGTGCGCACGGTCATTGCCGACGACCCTGTGAACTGTGTGGCGAGGGGAATCGGCTGCGCCTTGAAACATATGGATATCCTCGAGGAAAACGGCTATCTGTTTAAAACTCGTGAGGATATTAGTGTATTGCCTGAACAGAACGACATTATGTGATAGAAACTATTGACTAAGTACTAAAAGTGAAAGACTAAGGGTTTAGCCCTTAGCCCTTAGTCTTTATATTCCCGCCTGCGCCGGGTATTTACTTATCATTCCTTCCACCTCGTCAAGACGCGGGAGGGAGGGGATTGCACCGAATCGGGTGACGGCTATACCGGCAACCACCGTGGCGTAACGCATAGCTTTTTCAATGGTCATTCCGTCGTTTATTGCTTTGCATATTCCGGCCATATATGAATCGCCGGCGGCGGTGGAATCGACAACCTTACCCGCCATATCGAAAACAGGACACTCGATGAAGTCGCTGCCGTCGTAGCATAAGGAACCGCGCTTGCCGAGCTTAATTATAGCGTATTTTACACCGCAGTCGAAAAGAACGCGGCAGGCTTCACGTGCGCTTTCGATACCGTCAATATGTATGCCTGTCAGTGCCTCGGCCTCGCTTTCGTTTGGGCTTAGGACATAAGCGCCTTTAAACATCGACAGATTGATGCCGGGTTTTATGGGTGCGGCGTCGACGACGACAGGGATTTCGCGTCTGACCGATTCAAAAATCAGCCGCTCAACCGTCTCAACGGGAATTTCAAGCTCGGTTGAGAGTAAAGACACCTCTTCGAGCCGCTTTATCAGAGCAGACATTTTATCCTCGCCGAAATGGTCGTTGGCGCCGGGATAAATCGCGATTCTGTTTGCACCGTCATTTTCAAGAAAAATATAGGCCGTTCCGTTGCCGCAGCCGTTGACCGTCGTCATTTCTGATGTTTCCATGTCTTCCGACTGGTAGAGTGTCAAAAGCGCCTCGCCGGAAGAATCGTCGCCGAGGCAGCAGCTGAAAACAGGGTTGCAGCCGAGTCTCGCGAGTGCGACGGCTCTGTTTGCGCCTTTGCCACCGGGAACAAGGCTTTGCGACTTTACAATAACACTTTCGCCTGAAGCCGGAACCGTATCTACGGATATCACAACGTCCATATTTGCGCTGCCGGTGACCCAAATACGTTTATCTTTCATTGTTATATACCTTATAAAAATTATTAATTATCAAGTATGACGTCGTATATCCCGGCGCACTGAATGGTGTCGCGCGAGGGAACGACGTCACTTTCTGTTTTGCCCTTGCGAATACAATCGACAAAATCGGCGATTTCGAACTGAAAGCCGTTTTCGTAAGGGAACTCAAAGCGCTGCGGTTCCTCTCCGTAACGGCAATAGGTTAATTCTCTGCCGCCGATAAAGGTTGGTAACATAATATAACCCTCACTTCCGGCAACAAGCAGGCGGTTGGGCGGCGAGGCGGCAAGAGTTGTGAGAATGTTGACGGTATAATCACCGTAGTTAAGCAAAATGCTGTTGACGACATCTGTACCGTCGACGTTTCTGATTGCGGAGCCTTTGATTTGCTTAATGCTGCCGCTCAGCAGATAAGTGACGGCCTCAATAGCATAGACAGATATATCAAACGCCACACCGCCGCCCAGCGCGGGGTTAATGAGCCGGTGAGAGGGGTCGACCTCCGCCTTAAAACCGGCGACGACGTCGGCAAGCACGATATTGCCGAGCGCGCCGGAATCAATAAGTTCCTTGGCCTTTTTAAACGTACCGAGGTGGCGTATCCACATGCCCTCAACGAGCAGCAATCCCTTTTCCTTGGCAAGGGTGAAAAGCTCCTCGGCGTCGCTTTTGCACACGCACATACTTTTTTCACAAAGAACATGCTTGCCGCTTAAAAGACACTGCCTGATGTTTTCAAAATGAAAGTTATGCGTAGTGGATATGTAAACTGCGTCGACGCCGGATTTTTCGAGCATTTCATCATAGCTGTCGTAGTAATCCGCAATGCCGAAACGGTCGGCAAGCGCCTTTGCGCGGTCAAGGCTTTTAGACGCGACGGCGGTAACCTCCGCACAGTCGGTCATTTGAACCGCCTCGCAAAACTTGGAAGAAATTCGGCCGGGTCCCATAACGGCAAATTTAATTTTCATTCAGACACCGTCCTTTCGGATTAAAAAATCAATCTGACAAAAAGTTACGGACAACATCCTCGTTTAAATTTTTAATGAAAAATGACACTGTCTCATTGATACGCGCGCGTGTTGGTTGATCCCATACTTTTTCCGGTGCGTAGCGGATGCGCTTGTCGAGTGACGGGAGCAGCCTCTTGAGCCTTTTCTTGAAATCCTCGTAGTCACAGCCGCTTTCCGCAGTCCAGCCGCGCTCGGCAACGGCGATAAAACGCGGATAGCACATGTAGGTCATGCGGTCTAGCGTGCGGACATGCTCTGTCCAGATGGGGGTGTCGAGGCCGACGAGCGACGCCGCGCCGATGTGGTCAAGACCTTTAATTACCGGGTCGTAGCCGTAGACCTTTTTAAGCGGCGTCATGCCGTAGGGGTAGTCCATATAGTGATGATAATAATCGGACAATATCAGCTTGTGTCCGGCGTTTGCCCATTTGACGGAGTTGTCCGTTCTGTCCATCCAGAGCTGAACTGTGATGTCGCCGTCAAGATTGCCGCCCCGCAGGCTTTCGTTCCACGAAATTACCTTTTTGCCCTTTTGACGCAGAAACTCAGCGACGGTGTTTACAAAGGCGCCTTGAAGCTCCTCCTCGTCCTTGAGACCGAGAGATGATTTCATCGACTGACACTTCGGACAGGACTTCCAGCGATCCTTCGGCACCTCGTCGCCGCCGATGTGGAAGTATTTGCCGTCAAATATATTGCACAGCGAGTCGAAAATCTGGAACACCATATCGTAGGTCTTTTCGTTGCCGACGCAAAGAATGTCTTTAAATATGCCCTGTGTTGTTTTTAAACCAATCGGTCTTCCGTCGCAGGACAGCTCCGGATAAGCGGACAGCAGCGCGGTGACATGACCGGGGATATCGATTTCGGGAATGACCTCGATGTGCCGTTCGCGGCAATAGGCGACAATATCGCGCATGTCTGCCACGGTGTAGTAGCCGCCATAGGGCTTGGGGTCGTAAACGCTGCCAAAATGCGAGCTGCTGCGGACGGAGCCCTTTTTGCACAGCTCGGGTAGCTCGGGAACCTCCGCGCGCCAGCCCTGGTCGTTTGATAGGTGCCAGTGGAAAAAGTTGAACTTGAATTTAGACGCCGCGTCAATCATAACCTTAAGTTCATCTGTATTAAAGAAGTGACGACAACAGTCAATCATGAAGCTGCGAAAAGGGAAGCGCGGCGCGTCCTCGACTGTCATGGCGGGGAGAAAACAGCCACCGCTTGAAAAGCTTATTAGCTCAAGTGTTTTAAGCGCGTAAAAATAACCGTCGTTGTCCGATACATTGACCTTGATGCCGTCTGATGTTATATTAAGGCGATAGCCCTGCGGAAATATCGTCTTGTCGTCAAAACGTTTGACGAGCGCGGCGGGATTGCGGCCTTTAAGCCGAAGCACGCCGGTGCCGAGAACGACTGAACAAGGCTTTGGAATGATACTAATCATAAACACACCCCGATGTTTAAAGATTTACTTCAAGTTATACGTCCGGCTGTTTTCGCTCCAGTTTAAAGGTAAAGCAGTATTTATGGTGTGGACCCAGCTTGTACGGCTCGTGCAGAGCGGCACAACCGGGCATATCGCCGCCGACGCCGCGCATGAAGCCGTCGATGTTAAGCGAAAGATAATCATCCTTGACAAGCTCATGGATATGGCATGCTTTATCCAGCTTTTCCTGTGAATACTCATGAAGCCCAAAGTTTATCGGTTGTTCGCCCGTTACGACAAAACCCTTGCCCGCATCGTTGGTGATTTCTAAGCGGCGCACATCGGTGCGATTGCCGTTTTCCTGAGGGCGCATATACATGTGTCCCATTTCGGAGGCTTTTATTTCATGCACGGCGATTTTTTGACCTGATTTACGGTCTATGTAGGCCTCGTGCGGGCCGCGTCCGTACCATTTAACGTTATTGTATCCAGTCGGGATACAGAGCCGTAAACCGATACGGAGCATCTGAAAATAACTTCCTTTGGCCTTGTGGCGGACGTCTATTGAACCATCGGGATAAACGGTGAAGCTCGTGACGACGTTTCTTGTGTAGGGCGAACGCCAGCCGATGTTGACGATGATATTTTTTCCTTTTGATGATACCTTTAAATGCGTCGTCCGGACTTTTTTGTTTGCCGTGCGCCAATGATATAGCGGATTGTATTTTTGAAGCTTCGGGACAAAATTTAGCAGACCGATGTCGTTGTCCGTCAACGGCCGGTAAAAGTTCGGGAGCAGGGGAGATAAACCCGACAGCAGCTCTCCGTCGCCCAAATCAAGCGAAACAAGCTTCTTCTTTTTGAAAACAAGCGTTGTGGATCCCGCTTTAACCGTAGTTGCACCGCCTTTTTTGGTGGCTGTGGCTTTGCCGGAATGGGTAAAGGGCAGCGCCTTGACGTCGCTCATAACAAATTGGTTGAAGCTGATTTCATCGCCGGCGTTATACCAGGGCGTCGGACGGTTGACGCAGAAAGATAATGTTAAAATGTATTCGCCGGTTACGAACTCCTTTATTGAAAGCGGCAGATTGTATTGGCGCTCGCTCTGCGGCGGGATGTCCGGCGCGCTGATGATACCGCTTTCGAGTAAAACACCGTCGCGCGTGACGAACCACTTTACGTCGATATAACTGAGGTCGACAAAGCAGTTCTTATTCACAATACCGACAACGCCGTTTTTGCAGTCTATATCCTGTGCACAGACATTTGAATAACATTGTTTAACTTCATAATAGGCTGGATGAGGCGTCCTGTCGGCAGCAATAATACCGTTTGCACAAAAATAATAGCTTGACGGAACGTCGCCGAAATCGCCGCCGTACAGCCATTGCTCGCCGCCGTCACGCTTGACGCGAATCGCCTGATCGACAAAGTCCCAGATGAATCCACCACACATGTGGTCGTACTTTTCAAAATCGTCGACGTACTCTTGAAAGTTGCCGAGACTGTTTTCCATACTGTGGGCATACTCGCAGTAGATGACGGGCTTATATTTGTAAGCGCTGCGAAGCACCGGCTTATTATCGGCGGCAAGCAGGTTTGCGATGTTGTCGTAAAGCGACGTCGTAATGGGTTCCTGCTCGCGAAGCTTTGCAACAATCTTTTCAGACGGATACATCCGGCTGATAAAATCGGATTTTGACAGGTCAAAGTCGCCCTCGTAGTGGATGGGAAGCCTCGTATGAAGGCGCTGGACGGCTTTATACATGTGTTTGAAGTTGACACCGTCGCCGGACTCGTTACCCAGCGACCAGATGCAGACGCAAGCGTGGCTTCTGTCTCGAACAATCATTCTGGTCAGACGGTCAAGAACGGCGTCGCGCCATATAGGATTGCTGCCGGGCACGTTTTTGCGACGGACACCGTGTGTTTCAAGGTCGCACTCGTCCATGACATAAAATCCGAGCTCGTCGCAAAGCTCATAAAAATAAGGGTGGTTCGGATAGTGACTCGTTCGGATGGCGTTGATGTTTGCACGCTTCATCAGATATAAGTCCTCATAATAACGTTCACGCGGCACGTTCCAGCCGTTGTCGGGGTCGTAGTCGTGGCGGTTGACGCCTTTTAGTATGACCTTCTGACCGTTTAATAAAAAAACGTTTCCAATGATTTCAACACGTTTAAAACCGATGCGAATACGCTTCTTACAGATAAAGCCGTCGGGTGAAGTGAGTGAAACAGTAAGATTATAAAGCTCTGGCGTTTCGGCGGACCATTTACGTACATTTGCCACTGAATGGTTAAATCCTACAATATATTTTCCGAATATTTCAAAATTCTCGATATGTATCAGTGTATCATTTAGAAAAACGCGGCACAGGACGTTGCTGCGCACGGGCTGTGACTTGACAATACTTATACGCAAATCGAGTATTCCATTATCATATGTGTCGCCGAGCGTTGCTTCGGCGTCGATATCATCGATACGGATGGTGTCCTCGGCGTAGAGATAAACTTCACGGTAGACACCGGAAAAATTCCACATATCCTGATTCTCAAGGTATGTGCCCGTGCTATAACGCATAACCCTAAGGGTTATGTGGTTCTCGGAAACATTGAGAAAATCTGTTACGTCAAACTCGGCCGGCGTCATTGAACCCTCGGAGTAACCGACATAATTACCGTTAACATAGACATAAAGTGCCGATTTAACCGCGCCGAAATGAAGAAATACCCTTCGCCCTAACCAATCTTCGGGAAGCGTAAAGGTGCGCCGATAAATACCGACCTCATTTTGCTCATGATCGATAGTAGGTATTTGTTTCTTCTTTGTAGATATGGCGGGGGGCATAAACGCGCAGAGATACAGCGGCTTGCCGTAGCCCTTGAGCTGCCAGACGGACGGCACCTCAATATCGTCCCACGCGTTGTCGTTAAACGCCGGGTCATAATAAGAGGGGGCTAAAGCGTCCGAACCCATTTGCCACAAGAATTTCCATGTGCCGTTTAGTGAATACTTGTATGGGGAGTTGTCAAAATCAAACGTGTCGTTCTCGCCGAAGGGAAGCGCGAGATTGTGTGGATCCAACTTATTTTCCTTAAATATATCCGGCTTTTCCCAATGGTGACGTCTCTGCATAAAATATTTCATCTCCGTAACAAATATACAACATAATATGTTTTTTATTTTAACATAAATTTCATTTAAAAGCAATCAAAATTTACTAAAAGCCGTTCAGGTCATTGCAAAACTGCAAATAGAATGCAGTCCGAATAATTTCGTCGCACTTATTTAATATTTCAATAATTTTCTATTACGTATATAACATTATGGCAATCTGTGTTAAAATAACTTGCTTAAAGAGAGTGAAAGGTGGGAATTTATATGGCTTCTGAAATGATAGGCAGGGTTCGTGTCGCCGAGGAAAAAGCGGAGCAAGCCATGCTTTCTGCCAAATGTCAGGCCGATGACATTATAG
>CAZDWM010000033.1:8622-13688 GCA_964509145.1 uncultured Eubacteriales bacterium
GGAGGGCTTTAAGTCGGCCATCAAGGAAGATACCAAGGCCGACGCGACAGCTAAAAACCAGGCTGAAATCAAGGCCGGGCGTATAGTCGACACGGCGGGCGGAACGGCACGCGAAAAAGCCGTCAAAGCCGAACAGGAAGCCGTAAAGCTCGGCGAAAGCATGAAGAAGACGGCGATGGACAAGCAGTCGGAGGTCACAAAGGTCGTTTTAGAGGAAATATTATCCTAATTGATAAATTATATTATTCGGCCGGCTATTACAATTAGCCGGTTGACCTATACTTCCGGTAAGGAGGGATAATGAATATGGCAAAGCTTAATATGAAACGCTTCGAGGTTGTCTGCGCCCTTGAGGACAGCCGGAATTTAATGGACTTTCTCCAGCACAGCGGCGCTGTCGAATTAAGCGAGTTTGAGGAGGATGACCGGCTGACGAGGTTGTCCGTCGGCACCAGCGTTTCACAGCTCGAAAAAACACTTTCAACCGTTATCGGTGCGCAAAAAAGCCTTGAAAACTATGCACCGGAAAAAAAATCGCTTCTCGCGTCTTTCAACATCGGCGTCGAGATGTCCGCACAGGCGTATAATAATAAATCAGAAGAAATCGACGGCATCGTGTCATCGTGCATAAAAATTAACGCCGAAACCAGAAAAATCGACGAAAGTAAAGCTGCCGTCGCAAGGCTTGAGGCGCTGTGCGAACAGCTCAAGCCATGGCTAACGCTCGATGTGCCGATGCAGTTCTGGGGAACCGCCGCGACTACGTCGTTCATCGGCTTGTTTCAGCGGGAGTACGACCTTGAGGGTCTGCTTACAGCCATCGCCGCCGAGGCACCCTCACTTGAGGTATCGGCAGAAATCATCTCATCGTCACAGGATCAGACGTGCGTATTTTTACTATGCGCTAAAGAAGATACTAAAAACGCCGAGCAGACGTTGCGAACACTCGGCTTTATCAGACCGTCCGAGCTGACAAAGCATCCGCCAACCGTGCGTTACGAACGTTATAAGGAACAGATAAACCAGTTAAACCATGAAATTGAGGACTGTAAACGCGCGCTTACAGGCAGCGGAAAGCTTCGGCGCGACATTGAGTTCGCCGTAGATTATTTTACAGTCAGGCGCGACAAATACAGGGCGCTCGCAAATGTCGCTGCGGATAATAAATTCATCGCTTTAAAGGGCTTTGTTTCCGAAAAAAACGCAGCAAAGCTGGCTGATAAAATTGAGTCGAAATTTACTGCCGCCGTCAGTGTCACAGAGCCGGAAGCGGACGAGGAAACACCAGTACTGCTTGAAAACGGACGGTTTACCGGCGCGGTTGAATCCGTGACGGAAATGTACTCCCTCCCGGGAAGGGACGACGTTGACCCAAATCCTGTTATGGCGTTTTTCTATTATGTTTTCTTCGGTATCATGCTTTCCGACGCAGGCTACGGCCTTGTGATGGTCATAGCGATGATTATCGCTAAGAAAAAAATACGGCTTTCACAAAAGATGAAAAAAGCAACCGACATGTTCCTTTACTGCGGTATATCTACCGTTATTTGGGGAGCGCTTTTCGGGAGCTGGTTCGGTGATATCGTTCAGGTTGTAGCGAAGAACTTTTTTAATAAGGATATTCCGACGCTCGCGCTCTGGTTTGAGCCTGTAAAAGACCCGATGAAGATGCTGCTGTATGCTTTTCTGTTCGGTATCATTCATCTGTTTGTCGGTCTCGGAGTTAAATTCCACATGCAGTGGAAAAGCGGTCAAAGGCTCGCGGCGGTTTGCGACGTGATTCCTGTTTACATGCTGATTACCGGCATCGCGCCCATAGGCGCAGGCGTTATCATTACTGTTGACCCAACCATTTCAGAAATAGGCAAGTATCTCGCGCTTGCCGGGGCAGCGCTTGTGGTGCTAACCTCCGGCAGAAGCTCAAAGAATATTTTCGGGAAGCTGTTCGGAGGCATATACGGCCTCTACAACATCGGAGCGGGCTATCTAGGCGACATTTTGTCTTATTCAAGGCTTCTTGCTCTCGGACTTTCGACGGGTGTTATCGCGAGCGTCATCAATCTACTTGGCACAATGACCTCCAATATTGTCGCTAAGGCTGTTATGTTGATTCTTGTCTTTATCTTCGGTCATGCGGTCAACATCATCATAAACCTCATCGGCACATATGTACACACCAACAGGCTTCAGTACGTCGAGTTTTTCTCCAAATTTTACGAGGGCGGAGGCAGAGCCTTCACCCCGTTAAAAGCAAATACAAAATATTATCTCATCAAGGAGGACTAAAAAATGGGTATAGGTATGGCATTAGCAATTTTAGGAGCGGTTATGGCAGCGGCGCTTGCGGGCAGTGGCTCGGCTATCGGTGTCGGCATCGTCGGACAGGCGGCGGCCGGACTTGTGTCGGAGGATCCGTCAAAATTCGGCAAGGTGCTCATTCTCCAGATTCTTCCCGGTACACAGGGCTTATACGGCTTTCTTACGGCGTTCCTGTTGCTTGTCAGAATCGGCGTCATCGGCGGCAATGCCGTTGAGCTGACGGTTTCTGAAGGGCTGATGTACTTTGCGGCATGTCTGCCGATGGCCATCGCCGGCTTCGTATCGGCGCTTTATCAGGCCAAGGCCGCCGCTTCAGGCGTCGGCATCATTGCGAAGAAACCGGAGGAGAGCGGCAAGGCGATCACCTTCGCCGCTATGGTTGAAACCTACGCCGTTCTTGCACTGCTGATTTCCGTTCTTTCGATATTCAGCATTTCCAGCATTGTCGGCTGATAAATTGACTGCTTGGAGAACAAATAACATGACCGGATTAGAAAAAATAATCGACAAGATAAACGCCGACAGTGAAAGAGATTGCGCGTCGGTTATCGCCGCCGCATACAAAAAGTCCGAAACTCTTGAGAAGGAAGCCGAAGCCGCGAGAGCGCAGATGATAAAGAGTATTCTTGACGACGCTGAGCAACAGGCAAAGGAAATCGCCGAGCGCGGCGAGTCGACGGCGCATCAAATCAAACGCCAGACGCTCCTCAAGGCGAAAATAGAGATGGTTAACGTGGTTACAGACAAGGCTCTGGCTGAAATCAAGAGTCTTGACGACAAGGATTACTTCGATATCTTGTTAAAGCTCGCCGTCGGAAACGCGAGGGCGGGAAAAGGCGTTATGTATCTGTCGGATCGGGATTTAAAACGGTTGCCCGACGACTTTATCGGTGCCGTTTTGTCGCGTCTTGAGCCTGGCTGCGAGCTTATTTTATCAGCAAAATCGGCCGATATCGACGGCGGATTTATCCTCGTCTACGGCGACATCGATGTCAACTGCACCTTCGACGCGCTTATCGAGGACAGACGCGATACGCTGAAGGAACGCATTTGCGCCATTATTTTCGACTGATATTAGACTGGAGGCGAGCTGCTTGCGCGACACCGATTACGCCTTTGGCGTTGCAAAAATCAGATACAACGAGTTAGCGCTTTTAAACCGGCAGGAAACAGAACAGCTTGTTAGCGCTGACAGTGTCCGTTCGGCCTTAAGGTTGCTTGCCGACAAGGGCTGGAACGTGCCGGACGACGGCGGCGACGGCTCAAAGATGCTTGAGGACGAGGCTCAAAACATGTGGACGCTTCTAAATGAGGCGGCACCTGATATCAATGTCTTAAACGCGCTGATTTTGCCCGAGGATTTTCAAAACCTCAAGGCTGTTTTAAAATGCCTTATCGCAAATGAAAGCCCGGACGGTCTGTTTGCCGAGCCGTCGGTTACACCGCCTGAGCTTATAAAAGAAGCGGTTAAGGAAAAACGCTTTGATATTTTACCGGAGCATCTGCGCGAGGCGGTCAAGGCGGGCTACGAAGCCGCAGCCTTAAGCCACGGCGCGGGTAGAATCATTGACCTCATCGTCGACCGTTATTCCATGGAAGAACGCATTAAAGCGGCGGTTAAAAGCAAGGTATCAACGCTTGAGCGTGTTGCGCGTCTCGCGTGCGCCGTTGCCGATGTTAAAATCGCTTTGCGCGCAGCCGTCGCGGGCAAGGACGCAGAATTTATGTCGCGTGCCATGGCCGACAGCGGCATTCTTGATAACGGCAGGCTGATTGAGGCCGCATTAAAGGGCAGGTCAGAAATAGCGGCATACCTTGAGAACACCGCGCTTTCCGGTGCTGCTCAGACCATAAAAGAAGGCAACACAGCATTTGAAAAGTGGTGCGACGATACCGTTTACGAAGCGACGGAAAGCGAGAGAGGTTCGGCGTTCGGCGCCGGACCGCTCGTCGCATACTATATGGCAAAAATAACTGAGATAAAAAATGTACGGATTATTTTATCAGCAAAGCGTAACAATCTGCCCGAGGAGTCTATCCGGGAGAGAGTGAGGAAAGCCTATGTATAAGATTGCGGCCATCGGCGACAAAGACAGCGTCTACGGCTTCGCCTCAATAGGCTTAAGTATTTTTCCCGAGGAGGACGCCGCAAGCGCCTCAAGAACGCTTCGCAAGCTCGCGGACAGCGGCTACGCAGTGATTTACATCACCGAGCTTCTCGCGTCGCAGCTAAAAACCGAGCTTGAACATTACAGAGAAATGTCAATACCCGCGATAATTCCGATACCGGGGGTGACGGGTAACAACGGCATGGGTATGAAAAATGTCAGCAAGTCCGTTGAGCAGGCCGTCGGGTCAGATATTCTTTCAGATTAATTTTCTCGAAAGGGAACGGTAACAATCTATGAGCACAGGAAAAATCACAAAAATATCAGGTCCGCTCGTCGTAGCTTCCGGGATGCGTGACGCTAATATGTTTGATGTCGTACGCGTCAGCGATAAAAGACTTATCGGCGAAATCATCGAGATTCACGGCGACAGGGCTTCAATACAGGTCTATGAAGAAACGTCGGGTCTCGGAACGGGTGAGCCGGTCGAGTCAACTGGCGTGCCGCTGAGCGTCGAATTAGGGCCGGGTCTCATCGGCAGCATCTTCGACGGCATTCAAAGGCCGCTTGAGGAAATCCGAAAAATCGCCGGAAACAACCTGACGAGGGGCATTGAGGTGCCGTCGCTTAACAGGGAAA
>CAZDWM010000034.1:0-13622 GCA_964509145.1 uncultured Eubacteriales bacterium
ATTTGCTTTGCTTCCTGACCGTCGCAGGGGTCGGCCTGCTCCGGCGGCTGACCGTCGGGCTGCATCGGGGCGGTAAAATTCTCGCATTCATTTCTTTCTTCGGCGCTCACGGGCACAATCTCCTTTTTGTCGGACATTCGGACATAGGAAATATTTTGCCCCGCGGGAGCGTAAATATCAGCGTAACCCCCGCATGTGTACACTACGCCTTATAGATACTACATATTGTATCATACTTTTAAGCCGGTTGCAATATTTTTCCGCGCGATTGATAAGACTAGACAAGTCGTAATAAATTATGCTATCATGATATTACTATTATGATTTACGGAGGTAAAACGCGGCGGTGCTCAAGATGCGCGGCGCTTTGAGATTGACATGAGTGAAAGAAAGCATGAGCTGATTCTCGTCTGTTTCGCCCTCGTTATATCGGCTATCCTGATTTTATACAACACCTTCACCGTCCCGTCGGAATATATTTCGTCCAAGCCGCAGACAACGGCAATAACCGCGGCAAAAACGGAGACGGTTTCGAATGGTGCGGTCGTCGTCAACATCAACACTGCTGATGTCGACGAGCTGACTTTAATTGACGGTATCGGTCCGACAAAGGCGGATGCCATCGTTAAATACCGCCTTGAAAACGGTCCGTTTGAATCGGTTGACGAGCTTTTAAACGTCAGCGGTATCGGTCAAAGCACATTGCAAAAAATCTATCCGCATGTGACCGTTTAGGTCAATATGCGGTTTATAAACGTATCACAAGGTTGACATTTATGGGTGATGGTTGTATCATGGTTTTGTTAATTTAGCTGTCCGGAGGCATTGATTATGAATGATAAAAAGTATGTTCTCGCGCTTGACCAGGGCACGACTAGCTCGCGCGCCATTCTGTTTGACCGCTTTGGCCGGATTATCAGAAAGGCGCAGCATGAATTCCCACAGATATTTCCGCAAGCCGGATGGGTTGAGCATAACCCTATGGAAATCCTCGACAGCCAGCTTGCCGCCGCGAGGGATATATTGGAGGACGGCACCATTTCTCCCGCCGACGTCGCGTGTGTAGGTATCACGAACCAGCGCGAAACGACTATACTCTGGGACAAACGTACAGGCCGACCTGTCTATAACGCCATCGTCTGGCAGTGCAGGCGCACGTCCGAATTTTGCAGCGGTCTCAAGGAACAGGGGCTGGAACCCTATGTCAAGGAAAAGACAGGTCTTTTAATAGACGCATATTTTTCGGCCACAAAAATTCGCTGGATACTCGACCATGTACCCGACGCCCGCATGCTCGCAAATAAGGGCGATCTGTTGTTCGGAACTGTTGAAACGTGGTTAATCTGGAATCTGACGGGCGGCACGGTTCATGTAACCGACTATTCAAACGCCTCCCGCACGATGATTTTCGACGTCGACAAGCTCTGCTGGGACGAATACCTCTGTGACAAGCTTGATATCCCTATGGAGATATTGCCGACGCCTGTCCCGTCAAGCATGGTTTACGGCAAGATAGCGGAAAACATCAGAGGTCTCGAAGCACTTGCCGGAATTCCCATCAGCGGCGCTGTCGGTGACCAGACGGCGGCGCTGTTCGGTCAGGGCTGCTTTAAACCCGGTCAGGCCAAGAATACATACGGCACAGGCTGCTTCCTGCTGATGAATACCGGCAAGACGCGAACCGTTTCGCATAATAACCTCATTACCGGCGTCGCGTGGAGCGTCGGCGGCGAGGTTGAATACGCCATCGAGGGCAGCGCCTTCAACGCAGGCTCCGTTATCAAGTGGCTGCGCGACGAGATGAAAATGATATCGTCCGCGCCGGAGTGCGACTGGCTGGCCGAGAGCGTGCCCGACTCCAACGGTATCTATTTTGTCCCCGCGTTTACGGGTCTCGGCGCGCCGTACTGGGACATGTACGCGCGCGGGTGCGTCGTGGGGCTTACAAGAGGCGTCAACCGCGCCCATTTCGCGCGCGCGGTGCTTGAGAGCATCGCTTATCAGATGACCGATTTACTGGAAGCGATGGTTGCCGATTCGGGCATCCGTTTAAGTGAGCTGCGTGTCGACGGCGGCGCGTCAGTAAGCGACATCATGATGCAGATGCAGGCGGACATGACCGGGACAAACGTCAACCGTCCGAAAACCATTGAGACTACAGCGTTAGGCTGCGCGTACCTTGCGGGTCTTGCGGTAGGCGTTTGGAAAAACAAGGACGAAATAGAGGAAATCCGCGAGGTTGACCGCGTCTTTATCCCGAAGCTGGATAAGGTTCAGCGAAATAAGCTTTATGCCGGCTGGAAACGCGCTGTAGAACGTTCCAAAAATTGGGAAACTTAGATATTGGATTTTAGACATTAGATGTTAGACGTTGAATATTTTAAGCGGAGGATAATTAATAAGTATGGATTATCAACAGGAATCATTAAGGCTTCATTATGAGTGGAAGGGCAAGCTGGAGGTGACGGCGAGGGCGAAGGTGGACACGAAGGATAAATTGTCCTTAGCCTATACACCGGGAGTAGCCCAACCGTGTCTTGAAATACAAAAGGACGTCAACAAAAGCTATGAGCTTACGCGCCGCTGGAACACTGTAGCTGTCATCACCGACGGCACGGCGGTACTCGGCTTGGGTGACATCGGTCCCGAGGCGGGCATGCCCGTCATGGAGGGCAAGTGCGTCCTGTTCAAGGAATTCGGCGGCGTCGACGCCATCCCGCTGTGCGTGCGCTCAAAGAACGTTGACGAAATCGTTCAGACGGTATCGCTGCTGCTGGGCAGCTTCGGCGGTGTCAACCTTGAAGACATTTCAGCACCCCGTTGCTTTGAAATTGAGGAGAAGCTTAAAAAGATATCGGATATCCCTATTTTCCACGACGACCAGCACGGCACGGCGATTATCTGTGCCGCGGCCATCATAAACGCGTTGAAAATCGTCGGAAAGCGCCTTGAGGATTGCACCGTTGCTTTCAGCGGCGCGGGCGCGGCGGGTGTCGCTATCGCAAAGCTTTTAACGCGGCTCGGCGTCGGCGAAATCTTTATTTGCGACCGAAAGGGCATTGTCTGCGGTGGTGAAGACCTCGCGCCCGGCAAGCAGATGATTGCCGACTTTACGAACAGGGAGCATCGCCGAGGCACACTGGCAGACGCCATGAAGGGCTCGGATATCTTCGTCGGTGTGTCGGCCGCGGGCATCGTTACACAGGATATGATTCGTTCAATGGCAAAGGACGCTGTTGTCCTCGCCATGGCAAACCCCGTGCCCGAAATTATGCCCGACCTTGCTTTGGAAGCTGGCGCGAAGGTGGTCGGCACAGGCAGGAGCGATTTCCCGAACCAAATCAACAACGTTTTAGCGTTCCCCGGCATCTTCCGCGGCGCGCTCGATGTACGCGCAAGCGACATCAATGAGGAGATGAAGATAGCGGCGGCCTACGCCCTCGCAGGACTTGTGGCCCAAGACGAGCTTGCGCCGGACTACATCATCCCAAGGGCGTTCGACAAGCGCGTTGGTCCCACAGTCGCGGCGGCGGTGGCTAGAGCGGCAAGGGACAGCGGTGTCGCAAGAATATAAGAAACAAAGGAATCGCTAAAACGGCGGTTCCTTTTTCTTGCCGTCAGTCTGCAAAAGGTCTTTCACTATTGTTGCATTCTGTTCCGCAAGCTGTTTATTGTTATTTTCCTGATAGAATGTTAGAATTCAATCATCGGTACCGGTAATATATTTAAGGAAATGGTTAACATGAAATTAGGGCAGAGAATAAGGCAATTACGAATGAATAAGGGCGTCACACAGGAAGCGCTTGCAGAAGCGTTAAGCGTAACATATCAAGCGGTATCACGATGGGAAAACGATATCACGATGCCAGACATCACGTTGCTTCCAAAGCTATCGGTGTATTTCGGGATCACGATTGATGAGCTGTTTGAGCTGACAGCGGAAGCCCAGCTTGAGCGTATCAACAACATGATGAATGATGAAGCAACGCTTACGGACGAGGTTTTTAACAATGTAAAAGCATATCTTGAAAAGCAACTGCGGGAAAAGTCTGATGATGTTGTTGCTTTACAATCGATAGCGAGGCTATATTACCACAGGGCAAAGGGCGATATGCAAACGGCGGCGCGGTATGCCAAGGCAGCGCTTGAGAATAAAGCAGTGTCAAAGGATATCAACAATATTCTCACAGACGCTTATGGAGGCGTTCATATAGACTGGAACTATTACAATCATCACGAGCTTATTAATTACTATTACGAGTACACAAAAAATAACCCTGGGAATATGCTCGGCTACCACTATCTTCTCGATCATCTTATAGCGGACGGCAGGACGGATGAAGCCCGCAAAGTGCTGTCCGAAATTGCCAAGGCTGATTCGGGCTTGCGCCTGTTGAATTATGAGGGTAAGATATTGTTGAGAGAAGGAGATAACGCGGGCGCAGAACAGACATGGCGGAAAATGACTGATGAAAATGCAACCGACTGGCTTGCTTGGGCTATCTTTGCCGACCATATGGCTGATGCCTGCCGTTACGACGAAGCAGTGGAAATGTACAACAAAGCCACCGAACTTCAGGAGAAACCGCGATACACCGATTCGCTGGAGGCAATTTCGCACATCTGTGAAATACAAGGCGATTATTCCGGCGCAATTGAGAAGACGCAGGAAATTCTTGATTTGCTCCGCGATGAATGGAACTTGACCTTTGGTACGGTTGTTGACAAATATAAACAGCGTATTGAACTGCTTAAAAGAAAATAAACCGCAAAGAGCGGCTGCCGAAACGGCAGCCGCTCTTCGCGGAATTGAAATGAAACGAAAAATAGGAGATGACAAGTGAGATATAAGAGATAAGATGTAAGAAGTAAGATTTCGGCTTTTCGCGGTATTTCGGTTTCGGCTGAAATACCGCTTTTTTGCCGGAATATATCTTCTGCATACACAACTGGGTTTAAGCAGTCTCCGAAACGCTTATCTCACACCAAACAGAAGCTCGCCGTAGGACGGATAGGGCCAGCATTCGGCGGAGGTGACGCACTCGGCTTCATCTGTTGCCGCGCGCAGTTCCTGCATCGTCGGGATGATAACATCCTTGAAGCTGATGGCCTGCTCGAGAGCGTCTTCAATGCTCCTTGACTCAATCAGCGCGTTCTCGAGGTCGGTGACATTGGCAAAGATGGACGCCGTTGCCGATGAAAGCTTTTCGATGAGCTTTTCTTCGTAGGAGCAATCGACAGCGGCTATGACGCTCTTCTTGACTGCTACTGTCTCGCACAGCGTCTTGACAAATGCGCTGACGGCGGGAAGAATGTCCTTGTTGACCATGTCTATCATGGTGAGTGCCTCAATGTTGATAATCTTGCAGTAGTTTTCGAGGATAATTTCGTAGCGGGAGTGAATTTCCGCTTCCGAATAGACCTTGTGGGTCTCAAACAGCTTGATGTTTTTATCGCTGATAAGGTAGGGTAGCGCGTCGGGCGTTGAGCGGAGGTTGAGCAGTCCGCGTTTCGCGGCTTCCTTCGTCCATTCGTCGTCGTAGCCGTTGCCGTTGAAGATGATGCGCTTGTGCGCCTTGATGGATTCCTTGATGATTGACTGAAGCTCGGCTTTAAAGTCGGCGCAGTCTTCAAGCCTGTCGGCAAACTCCATAAGCGACTGTGCGACGGCGGTGTTGGTCATAATGTTGGCGCAGGCGATGGAATCGGCAGAGCCGACCATTCTGAACTCAAACTTGTTGCCCGTGAAGGCGAACGGGGAGGTTCTGTTTCTGTCGGTTGTGTCCTTGGGGAAGCGGGGCAGGGTATGGACGCCGATCTTCATCAAAACCTTTTCCTTGCCGCCGTAGGGCGTATCGTTTTCGATGGCTTCAAGGATATCGTTGAGCTCCTCGCCGACAAACATGGAGACGATGGCGGGCGGCGCTTCATTAGCTCCTAAGCGGTGGTCGTTGCCGGGCGTCGCGACGGAGATGCGCAGTAAGTCCTGATGCTCGTCGACGGCTTTGATGACGGCGCAAAGGAACAACAGGAACTGGGCGTTTTCAAAGGGCGTTTCGCCGGGCTCAAGGAGGTTGACGCCCGTGTTTGTGGCAATGGACCAGTTGTTATGCTTGCCACTGCCGTTGACACCAGCGAAGGGCTTCTCATGAAGCAGACAGACAAGACCGTGCTTCTTCGCGACCTTCTGGAGTATCTCCATTGTGAGCTGGTTGTGGTCTGTCGCGATGTTGGTGGTCGTGAAGATGGGAGCAAGCTCATGCTGGGCTGGGGAAACCTCGTTGTGCTCGGTCTTCGCGAGAATGCCGAGCTTCCAAAGCTCCTCGTTAAGCTCCTTCATGAACGCAAGAACTCTCGGCTTGATGGCACCGAAGTAATGATCCTCAAGCTCCTGCCCCTTGGGCGGTCTTGAGCCGAAAAGCGTTCTTCCGGTGTAGATGAGATCCTTGCGTTTGTCGTACATATCTTTGTCGACAAGGAAATATTCCTGCTCAGGCCCCACGGTCGTTTTAACGGAAGTGACGTCGTCGTTGCCGAACAGCTTAAGCACGCGCAAAGCCTGACGGTTGATGGCTTCCATTGAGCGCAGGAGGGGCGTTTTTTTATCGAGCGCTTCACCGCCGTAGGAACAGAAAGCGGTGGGAATGCAAAGAACGCGTAGGAGGTGGGATCCCAGGCGGTATAACCTCTCGCCTCAAAGGTGGCACGCAGACCTCCGGACGGGAAGCTGGAGGCGTCGGGTTCGCCGCGCACAAGCTCCTTGCCGGAAAACTCCATGATGACGGTTCCGTCGGAGGTGGGCGAAATAAAGCTGTCGTGCTTTTCGGCGGTGATACCTGTCATCGGCTGGAACCAGTGCGTATAGTGCGTCGCGCCTCTTTCAATGGCCCAGTCCTTCATCGCGTTGGCGACGATATTGGCAACCTCAGGATCAAGCAGCTTGCCGTCCTGTATGGTTTTCTTCATTGCTTTGTACGTGTCTTTCGGAAGTCTTGCCCTCATTGACGTATCGTCAAAGACCATGCTGCCGAAATATTCGGGTACGGTTTTCATTTCCATCACTCCAAAAGATTAAATTTACAATAAATAAAAAAGATGAGACGCCACAGAAAATGCCTGCGGCGTCTTTGCCTTTACGACGCAAGTATATCCCCTCAAGCGCCGGAAGTCAAGCGCTTTTCGCGCAAATCATGCGGTGTTTCAACAATTTCTCACTATTACACAAGATTTTTGAGCCGCGTTCAAACCTTTTTTGTGATAATTGTTGAAATATGAAAAAGCCTTATTTTTTCATTGACTTTAAATGGTTCAATCAATATAATATAGTCAGGACAAAGGCGTCCATCAGCACGCTTGTGGGGCTGTTTGATGGAGGCCGAAGCTTTTTTTGTTAAGGATGGTCATACGTTTTAAAACGTCCATTCAGGAAGGATGGTTTTTATCATATGCTGAAAAAGGAAGGCGACATACGCATCCCTTCCGGCTGCGCCGTTGCGGGGCTGTTTTCAAAGGACAAAAAACGGATTTCCGGCGAGACGATTGTCAAGGCTATGACCGTCATGCACGACCGCTCCAACGGTCTGGGCGGCGGCTTTGCTGGCTACGGAATTTATCCGGAATATAAGGACTATTACGCGTTTCACGTCTTCTACGACAGTGCCGCGGAGCGTGAGACGTGCGAAAAATACATCAACGAGATGTACGAGGTCATTAACCTCTCAAAAATTCCCGTCAGGAAGTCGCCGAAAATCACGGACGAGCCGCTTATCTGGCGCTATTTTGTTTCGCCCGACCAAAACAGATTAAGGGACAGCCAGCTCGACGAAAAGGAATATGTAGTGCGCACCGTCGTACATATCAACACGCAGATGAAGGGCGCCTATGTTTTTTCAAGCGGTAAAAATATGGGCGTTTTCAAGGCGGTCGGCTTCCCGGAGGATGTCGGGGAGTTTTACAGGCTTGAGGAATACGGCGGCTACTCATGGACGGCGCACGGTCGTTATCCCACCAACACGCCCGGATGGTGGGGCGGCGCGCATCCGTTCGCGATGCTCGACTATTCCATTGTTCACAACGGAGAAATTTCCTCCTACGACGCCAACAGGCGCTATATTGAAATGTTCGGCTACAAATGTACGCTTTTAACCGATACCGAGGTTATAACCTATATTTTAGACTATCTCGTTCGTCGGGTCGGGCTGACTCTTGAGGAGACGGCGAGCGTTATCGCCGCCCCGTTCTGGAGCACGATTAACACGAAGAGCGAGGGCGAAAAGGCGCGGCTGACATATCTGCGCAACACCTTCTCAAGCCTGCTCATCACAGGTCCGTTTTCAATTCTTTTAGGCTTCGACGGCGGCATGATGGCCTTGAACGACAGGCTGAAGCTACGTTCAATGGTCGTCGCCGAAAAGGACGATATGACCTACATCGCAAGCGAGGAGTGCGCCATACGTGTGATGGAGCCCTCAATTGAAAACGTCTGGGCACCGAGAGGCGGGGAGCCCGTCATCGTCAGGCTCAACGGAAAGGGCGGTGATATCTGATGCCGATAAATTTTTTATACCCGGAGTTTGAAATAGAGCGTAACGACGCGCGCTGTATCCGCTGCCGCGCGTGCGAACGCCAGTGCGCCAACGAGGTGCACAGCTACGACCCCGAACGCAACATCATGGACAGCGACGAGTACAAGTGCGTCAACTGTCACCGTTGCGTTACGTTATGCCCCACAAAGGCACTCAAAATCGTCAAGACCAACCACACCTTCCGCGAAAACGCGAACTGGAACGAGGATGCCATCAAGGAGGTTTATCTTCAAGCGGGCAGCGGCGGTGTGCTGCTGTCGTCCATGGGCAATCCGCAAAAGCATCCCGTTTATTGGGATAAGATGCTCATCAACGCCTCACAGGTTACAAACCCGTCCATCGACCCGCTGCGCGAGCCGATGGAGACAAAGACCTTCCTCGGCAAAAAGCCCGATAAAATTGAGCGTGACACCGACGGAAAGCTTATAATCAACACGACACCCCAGCTTGAGCTTGAGCTGCCGGTGATGTTTTCCGCTATGTCCTACGGTTCCATCAGTTACAACGCACACGCGAGCATGGCGCGCGCCGCACAGTCGATGGGCACCTTCTACAACACCGGCGAGGGCGGGCTTCACGAGGACTTTTACAAATACGGCAAGAACACCATCGTTCAGGTCGCTTCAGGGCGGTTCGGTGTATATCTCGATTACCTCAACGCCGGAGCGGCAATTGAAATAAAAATGGGTCAGGGCGCGAAGCCGGGCATCGGCGGCCATCTGCCGGGTACGAAAATCGTCGGCGACATCGCAAAGACAAGGATGATTCCCGAGGGCTCCGACGCCATATCGCCGGCACCCCACCACGATATTTACTCCATTGAGGATTTGCGCCAGCTCGTTTATTCATTGAAAGAGGCGACGCAGTATCAAAAGCCCGTCATAGTCAAGGTGGCGGCCGTACACAACATCGCGGCTATTGCCAGCGGCATAGCGCGAAGCGGCGCGGACATCATCGCCATTGACGGCTTCCGCGGCGGTACGGGTGCCGCGCCCACAAGAATCAGAGACAATGTGGGCATTCCGATAGAGCTTGCCCTGGCGAGCGTCGATTCGCGTCTTAGGGACGAGGGTATCAGAAGCAGCGTCTCCCTTGTCGCAGGAGGAAGCGTGCGCAACAGTGCCGACGTCGTCAAGGCCATCGCGCTGGGTGCCGACGCGGTATACATCGCCACCAGCGCTCTGCTCGCTTTGGGATGCCATTTGTGCCGCAACTGCCAGAGCGGCAAGTGCAACTGGGGTATCGCGACCCAACGCCCCGACCTTGTTAAAAGGCTCAATCCGGAGCTTGGGTATCAAAGGCTCATCAACCTGCTCACGGCGTGGAAGCACGAAATAAAGGAACTGATGGGCGGTATGGGCATAAACTCCATTGAGGCGCTTCGCGGCAACAGGCTAATGCTGCGCGGCATTGGACTAAACGAAAAGGAACTTGAGATACTCGGCATTATGCACGCGGGCGAATAAGGGGGAAACGTAATGAAACGCGTTTATGTTAACGAACAGTGGTGCCTCGGTTGCCATCTGTGCGAATATTACTGCGCCTTTGCAAACTCCGGCATGAGAGACATGGCTAAGGCCTTGAGCAATCTTGAAATCCGTCCGAGGATTCAGATTGAGGAGGACAACGACATTTCCTTTGCCGTTTCCTGCCGCCACTGCGAAGAGCCGCTGTGCGTTAAAAGCTGCATCACAGGCGCCCTGTCAAGGAAGGACGGCGTCATAGTCATCGACAGCGACAAATGCGTAGGCTGCTTTACCTGCATCCTCGCCTGTCCCTACGGTGCCATTTCCCAGTCCGAAACGGGTGCTATTCAGAAATGCGAGCTTTGCACAAAGACAAAAGGCGGCATACCGCTCTGCGTGGCAGGATGCCCCAACGGCGCAATCGTCTTTGAAGACAGGGGGTAAACAGATGAAATATATCATCATAGGCAATTCGGCCGCCGCTGTCGGTGCCGTCGAGGGCATACGCCAGACGGACACAGACGGGCAAATCACTATGATTTCCTCCGAGCCGCATCACACCTATTCTAGACCACTCATTTCATATCTGCTGCTCGGAAGGACAGACAGGCAACGTATGAAATACAGACCCGACGATTTTTACAGAAAGAACGGCTGCGAATGCCTTTTCGGCAAAGCCGCCGTGTCGGTTGATATAAAAAATAAGACGGTTGAGCTTGACGACGGGCAAACAATTTGCTATGATAAATTGTTAATTGCGACGGGCTCGGTTTCGTTTGTGCCGCCCGCCGAGGGGCTCGAAAAGGTTGAAAACCAGTTCACCTTTATGTCGCTCGACGACGCCGAGGCCTTGAAAAAGACCATCGGGAAAGAGACACGCGTACTCATCGTCGGCGCGGGGCTAATAGGGCTCAAATGCGCCGAGGGCATCTCCGAACGTGTTAAAAGCATCACGATTGTCGACCTTAGCGACAGAATTCTGTCCAGCATCCTCGATGAGGAGGGCTCGGCCATCGTTCAAAAGCACATCGAGAAACAGGGTGTTTCGTTCGCCCTCGGCCAGAGCGTCGCAAGCTACAGCAAAAACGAAGCCGTTTTAAGCGGAGGTGAAACCATCACCTTTGACGTGCTTATAACAGCCGTCGGCGTTAGGCCGAACACCGCGCTGCTGAGTTCCCTTGAGCCGTCGTTCGCGCGAGGCATAGCAACGGGCGACGATATGCAAACCTGTTTTGCCGACGTTTACGCCGCGGGCGACTGCACTGTGAGCCACGACGTTTCCTGCGACAAGGATCGTGTCCTCGCGCTGCTGCCTAATGCCTACCGGCAGGGCGAGTGCGCCGGTATTAATATGGCGGGCGGAAGCAAGCCGTTCGACAGGGCGATACCGATGAACGCCATCGGCTTTTTCGGGCTTCATGTCGTCACCGCCGGAAGCTACACGGGCGAGGTGTTCGCGTGCAAGACGGACGGTCATTATAAAAAAATGTATTACAGCGATGGGCTGCTCAACGGCTTTATCCTTATCGGCGATGTCGACAAGGCGGGCATCTACACATCGCTGATTCAAAACAGAATTCCGCTTTCGGATATCGATTTCGGGCTTGTGTGCGAAAGGCCGTCCTTAATGGCGTTTTCAAGAAAATACCGCGCGGAAAAGCTGGGAGGTTTTCACGAATGACGATTGACGCGAGCGCTATGGCGTTTCGGGAAATAAACGAGCTTTTAAGAACGGCGGACGACATCACCGTAGACAACTGCCTCGGGCAGCGGTTCATCGCGAGCGGTATGGGCGGCAAAACCGTCAGAATAAACGGGACGCCCGGCAACGCGCTGGGCGCGTACCTCGACGGCGCGGAGGTTCATGTGTTCGGCAACGCGCAGGACGCGGTAGGCGACACGATGAACGACGGACGCATCATAATTCACGGCAGCACAGGCGATGCCGCTGGCTACGCCATGCGCGGCGGGGAGATTTATGTCAGAGACTCGGCGGGCTACCGTGCGGGCATTCATATGAAGGCCTACAAGGATAAGCTCCCCGTCATGGTTATCGGCGGCAGCGCCGGAAGCTTCATGGGCGAATATCAGGCGGGTGGCGTTATCATCGTTTTGGGACGCAATATTAAACCACCCATCGTCAGCAATTTTTGCGGTACAGGGATGCACGGCGGCAAAATATATCTGTGCTGCGACGAAATAGGCGTCCACCTGCCGCGCCAGGTTAAAGCACGCCGGGCGGCAGCGGAGGATATGAGCCAGATATCGGGATATATTAAAAACTACTGCGGTTATTTCAGCGATGATTACGACGAGATAATTAACAGAAATTTTTTCGTGCTTGAGCCCGATTCGGAAAATCCGTATAAACAGCTTTATGTTTTAAACTGACAGGACGGAGGATTTGCGATGCTGTATACCAGAGATGATGTAATAGACTACATCGAACAGGAGGACGTCAAGTTTATCAGGCTTGCCTTTTGCGATGTTTACGGGGTGCAAAAGAACGTGTCTATCATGTCGTCGGAGCTTCAAAGGGCTTTTGACGACGGAATATCCTTCGACGCGTCGGCGATTAAGGGATTCGAGCAGGGCGAAAAATCAGACCTGTTTTTATTCCCGGATCCGTCGACGCTCGTCGTTTTACCATGGCGACCGACCCATGGCCGGGTCGTCAGGCTATTTTGTAATGTTAGATATCCCGACGGCAGGCCGTTTGAGGCCGACAGCAGGTATATACTCCAAAATGCAGTCCGGCGTGCCAAGGAAGCCGGAGTTACTTGCAGCATAGGCACAGAGTTTGAGTTTTACCTTTTTAATACCGACGAAAACGGTGAACCGACAAGTGTCCCGCACGACAGAGCGACCTATATGGACATCGCGCCCGACGATAAGGGTGAGAATATCCGCCGAGAGATTTGCCTTTCGCTTGAGGAAATGGACTGCCGACCCGAAAGCTCCCACCACGAGGAGGGACCGGGGCAGCACGAGGTGGACTTTAAATACAGCGATCCCATCAGAGCGGCCGATAACGCCGCCGTCTTTAAGATGACAGTCAACACCATCGCGTCGAGAAACGGACTCTTTGCTTCGTTCGACCCCAAGCCCTTAAAGGGCGAAAGCGGCAACGGGATGCACATCAACATGGCGGCGCAGGGTGACAGGGGTGTCGACTGCACCGCGTCGTTTATGGCGGGCGTAATGGCTCACATCAAGGATATGACGGCGTTTTTAAACCCGACTGATAGCTCATACGCAAGGCTCGGCGAGAAAAAAGCGCCTAAGTATATCACATGGTCGCCCGAAAACCGTTCGCAGCTCATCAGAATTCCGGCTGCGAAGGGCGAATATAAAAGGATTGAGCTTCGCTCACCCGATTCGGGTGCGAACCCCTATATTGCCTATGCGCTGCTTATCGAGGCCGGTCTTGACGGCATCGAACAAAACATGCAGTCCGGAAGCCCGACAAACCTCGACCTGTATAATGTGCCGGAGGAAACCCTCAAAGCGTTCGACATGCTGCCCGAAAGCCTTGATGAGGCCAGAAAGCTTGCGTTTAACAGCAAGCTTG
>CAZDWM010000035.1:0-13287 GCA_964509145.1 uncultured Eubacteriales bacterium
TATGGGCGCTTCAGGACATGATGACTAACGGCAGCTACAGAACCGAGCTTGAGGGAGACATACACCGCACAATAAAAAAGGTGACGGAGGACATCGACAGCCTCAAGGCGAATACGGCCATTGCCGCCATGATGATGTTGCTCAACAAAATATATGAAACACAACGTGTCACCAACGGGGAGTTTAAGACGCTGCTTCTGCTCTTAAACCCCTTCGCGCCGCATCTGACAGAGGAGCTATGGGAACAGTGCGGCTACGGCGGCACCGTAACCAGCCAGCGCTGGCCGTCGTATGACGAGGCTAAGTGTAAGGACAACACCGTTGAGATTGCAGTACAGGTCAACGGAAAAATTCGGGCAAAACTCACGGTCGGGGCCGACATCACGGAGGATGACGCTATCGCACTCGCGAAGGCCGATACGAAGGTTGCCGAGTCCGTCGAAGGAAAGACGATTGTCAAAGCGCTTTACGTTAAGGGCAGACTTGTCAATATTGTCGTAAAATAAACATATTATTTATAAATTTATATTGACAACGTAAAACCGTTATTGTATAATGAAGCTCGTTATTCAGTAAAAACCCTCGATTACGAGAGGGGAGGGAACATCATGAGTCAGGTAAAAGTAAAAGATAACGAGTCTCTCGACAGCGCTCTCAAACGCTTTAAGCGTCAGACCTCGCGTGACGGCATCATCCAGGAGGTTCGCAAAAGAGAGCATTACGAAAAGCCTTCCGTCAAGAAGAAGAAGAAGTCGGAGGCTGCACGTAAGCACAAGTATAGGTAATTATTCAGGGACTGTATCATCTTTTCGTGATACAGTCCCTGATTCATCAAAAAACGACACGTTTTTTATCGGAAGGAGACGCCAACAGTGCGGCTAAATGCGCTTTTAAGGTCTGTTCCGGAAGACATTGACGGGCTGTTTATAACAAAGGACTGTAACTTAAGGTATTTTACGGGCTTTGTCTGCGACGCCGGACTGTTATTGGCGACGCGCGACGGGAGTGTTTTCTTCACCGATTCGCGCTACACCGAGGCGGCGCAGCGAACCATCGGTTGCTGCGACGTCGAAAACTCGGCGCGTCTGTCCGAGCATCTCAAGGAATACTGCGTGAGGTATGGCGTTAAGCGGCTGGCGTGCGAGTCGTCCGTCATGACGGTGGCCGCCGCCGACAAATTCGGTGCGATGCTCCCAACGGGCGTTTCGCTCGTTTTCGGCTCGACGACCGACGGGCTTATAAACGCTATGCGTGCCGTCAAGTCGGAGGACGAAATTGAATTAATTAAACAAGCGCAGGCGATTGCCGAGCTGGGTTTTGCCCATATCACAGAGGTTGTCAGGGCGGGTATGACCGAGCGGGAGATCAGGACGGAGCTTGATTATTTCATGCTCAAAAACGGTGCCGAGCGCGTATCGTTCGACACCATCGCGGTGAGCGGAAAAAATTCCTCTCTGCCGCACGGCGTGCCGTCCGACAAGCCGCTTGAGGACGGGGACATGCTGACTTTAGACTTCGGCGCTGTGTGCGGCGGCTATCACAGCGATATGACTCGAACGGTGGCCGTCGGCTGCTTCAATTCGGCGCAGCGGGAGATTTACGAAGTCGTTCTGGCGGCACAGGAGGCCGCGCTCGCCGTATTGCGTCCCGGTGTCCCGTGCCGTGAGGCGGACAGGGCGGCGCGTGACGTAATTACTAAGGCGGGTTACGGCGACTGCTTCGGTCACGGGACGGGTCACGGTGTGGGGCTTGAAATACACGAGGATCCGATGTTAAATCCGCGCAGCGAGGACATACTTAAAGCGGGCAATGTCGTAACCGTCGAGCCGGGCGTCTATCTCCCGGGACAGTTCGGCGTGCGGATAGAGGACATGGCGCTCATCACCGACGACGGTTGTGAAAACCTGACCCGCAGCCCGAAGGAAATTTGTGTTGTAGGAAATTGACACCGTCGGCGGTGCGTTCAATTAAAACGCGGGAAAGGACTGATTTCTATGCGTTCAACGGGTGTTACGGCTCGGGGCATCATAACGCCGATTTTTAAGCAGGGCGACGACCTTGTAGGTGCGGTCTGCCAAAGCGTTGTTGCCGCAGCCGATAACGAAGGCTTTTCGCTCAACGACGGCGACATCATCGGTGTGACGGAGGCTGTTGTCGCTCGCACACAGGGCAACTATGCTACTTGCGGTCAGATTGCCGAGGATATCCGCCAAAAGCTCGGCGGCAAGGATATGGGTATCGTTTTTCCGATTTTAAGCCGCAACCGTTTTTCCCTCATGCTAAAGGCCATCGCGGCAAGCTGCGAAAAGCTGTATGTCCAGCTGTCCTACCCCACGGACGAGGTGGGCAACGCGCTGATAAGCGCCGACCTTGTGGACGAAAAAAACGTCAACCCCTATTCCGACAGCTTTGATAAAAGGACATTCCGAAAGGTGTTCGGCTACGACACGGTACATCGTTTTACGGGCGTCGATTATATTGAGTTCTATCAAAGCTTTGCCGACAACATAGAGCTTGTCTTTTCAAACGACCCGAGGTATATCCTCAATTATACGAAGAATGTCTTAAACTGTGATGTTCATACACGGTTCAGGACACAGCGCATCCTCAAGGCGGCTGGAGCTGAAAAATCATACCGGCTCGACCAAATTCTTACCTCAAGCGTCGGAGGCAGCGGCTACAACGAAAAATACGGATTACTCGGCTCCAATAAGGCCACCGAGGACAAGGTTAAGCTTTTTCCAAGAGACACCGACACGTTTGTCCGCAAGCTCAGCGACGCCATGCGTGCGGCGACGGGCAAGGCCATTGAGGTCATGGTTTACGGAGACGGCGGTTTTAAGGACCCCGTCGGCGGCATTTGGGAGCTGGCAGACCCGGTGGTTTCTCCTGCCCACACCGACAGGCTTAAGGGTACGCCGAACGAACTGAAGATGAAATACTTCGCCGACAATGAGTTTTCAAGCCTTTCCGGCGACGCGCTTGTGCAGGCGATGAAAAAGCGCATACGCGAGAAGGAAGGCTGTCTTGTGGGCAGTATGCAGTCCGAGGGCACTACGCCCCGACAGCTTGCCGACCTTTTAGGCAGCCTGTGCGACCTTGTCAGCGGCAGCGGCGACAGGGGTACGCCGGTTGTGCTTGTTCAAGGCTATTTTACCAACTTTGCCACAGAATAGAAAAAACTTCCCAACAAATATTAATGGTTACAAATTGTTTACAAAATTGTCTGTCACTGGCAGTTGACAATTATTCGGTAAGGTACTATAATGGTAACGTCAATCGGTTAATCGCGCTTCTGTGATGTTTTAACCGCGAAGGGAAAATATTAATACAAAAAGGAAGGTCATTTGCATGAAAAAGTTTTTAGCTGTATTTATGTGTGTGTTGATGATGTTCTCGTTCGCGACACTGGCGGTTTCCGCCCAGTCGACCGAGACGGCAGCAACCGCCACGTCTGTTCTTCAAGAGGACGGCTCTATTGACGAGGGCGCGGTCAAGGTTGTAGAGCTATTCCAGTACATATTCTCTCTTGTCGACTGGAGTAGCTTCCTAAGCATCCTCTCAAGCACCATCGCAACGCTCTTAGCCATGTTTGGAAGTTCGTCCACGGCGGTCGCGTAAAAGCAGGGTTAATAAATCCTGATGGAAGTCATATGAAAGGCAGTGTAATAAATTGAAGAAAATTTTAGCAGTTCTTTTTTGCGCTTTAATCATGATGGCATCGTTCTCTGTTTTTGCTTCAGCGGCAGATGTCCCGGCGGCTTCCGTTAACACAGCAGATAGCACCGATATTTCAAGCATTTTTGCTTCCCTTAGCGAGCTTTTCACCGGTAACACCGACATTTCAAAGCTGGTAACGTCAATGACCGAGCTGTTCGGCACATTTTTCGGAACATTAGGCGACATTATCGACTGGAGTGCAGTCGGTTCGAGCCTTTGGACGGGTCTCAAGAATATGTTCACAGACATTTCGACAACCTTCCAGTATTTATTTGCCGAAATTTACGGTGGTTAAGTCCACGAAAAAGAACAGCAGGGAGCCGCAATTTTCTGCGGTTCCCTGTTTTTTTGACTGATATTCCTTGTCTTTGGACATAATAAAAGGTATGCTTTCGAAAGGCGGGGACATTATGTTTGAATATAAGTATAAAAAGGTTTTACCCATAATCTGCTTGTCGGCGGCGTTGATAGCTCTCAACGCCTGCGCGGATATGACAGATGACACGAATACAACGTCTTCATCTGTATCCAATATTTCAGAAAAATCAACAACAACCGAACGCACTCTGACGACAGCGACGCAGACAGAAACGACAATGCAGGAGACGCAGACCGAGGCGGCGCAGCCGGTTCAGGCGGAGGCGACACAGGCCGACACAACAAAGAGCTTGTTAGGCACATGGACAGGACTGCCGCCGCTGCCGGCGATTAGCTTCACCGTCAACGACCCCGACAACACGCGTTGCCTCTCCACCGAAAAAAAGATGCACAGCTACGGTGTGCCGAAAAACAGTCAGCCGAATATCCAGTCGGTGACGAACCAGCAGTATTTCGACGCCTGCGGATACAGTGCCGTGGCTTACGACAACAAGACAAAGGAAAAGGTGTTGTACCTGACCTTCGACTGCGGTTATGAAAACGGAAACACCTTTAAGATTCTTGACGTGCTGGAGGCAAAAAAAGTACCCGCCGCATTTTTCTGCACAATTCACCACATCGAGAGCCAGCCGGGGCTGATTGCGCGGATTATCAACGGTGGGAATATCGTCGGAAATCACTCGGCGTATCACCCCGATTTTTCGGAGATTGACCGCGAGCGTATGGCACGGGAAATATTACTTTGTGAAAACCATTTAAGGGAGAACTTCGGCTACTCGTCGAAATATTTCAGGTTTCCGCAGGGCAACTATTCGGAGAGCTCGTTGGAGCTTGTCGACTCAATGGGGCTGACCAGCGTCTTCTGGTCGAGCGCTTATGTGGACTGGAACGCGGAGGACATCAAGGGCGCCGATTATGCTTTTGGCTATGTGACGTCGAGGCTTCATCCCGGAGCCATCATCCTGCTGCACTCCGTATCGCAGGACAACGCCGGCGCCATGGCCGACATCATCGACTACGCCCGAGCCAACGGCTACACCTTCCGCTCGCTCGACGATTATGGGAAGTAAAAGCAAGGATTATCGTTAGACTAATCACAATTCACACACCATTAAATCCTAAATAGGAGCTAAAACCGAGCATGTATAGCGCTAAAACGAAGGTTCTTTCCTCGTTTTCGGCAATCTTCTTCAATTCGTCGATAACGGTATCCTGCGGAACAGAGCCGGGGGCGGCATTCTCAACGACATTTTCAATCACCAAGGGAAGCACCATACACATCTGGTAAAACGCGTCGTCCTGACCGGTAACAAGCTTATAAAATTCGTCCATACTCACCCGGCGTATGCGGCGGTGCTTTTGCTGTGTCTTGTCGACACTCACAGCCCAAGTGGTGTTTTGGGACTTTTTCGCGATGGCTTCAACGAGAAAGCAAGCACAATCGTCATCGGAAAGCAATTGCCCCTGCATCTTGATATATGTCTTTCCCGCTGAAGCGGAGTTCATGGTGTTGTGCTTGTTCTTCATTTCAACATAAATTGTTTTAACCTTGTCGCCGTTCGGTAGAATAATGCCGTTATTATTTTTATAAATAACGTCCCATCCAGACTTAGGCACGGTGCAACCCGCTATGTATTGGAACATTCGCTGATGAAAATAGCCGATATCGTTATTGTTAGACTTATCCCGCTGACGAAAAATCTCGTTTTTTATTATTTCGTCCCATGAAAGCTGATAAACCGTTTTGTCAAAAATCAGCTTGATGGGGTCTACGATATTACTGTTGAATTTATATAAGCTAAAAGCGTTGAGTTTGTCGCCGTATTGTTGAATCGTAAGTTGGACATGCTTTGTAAAATCCTGCTCTGAAATAAAAGACAAGTTCCACATTACAAACGCTCCAATCCTTTAAAAATTTCTTTTGCGATGAAGTAAGCAAGCAAAACAGGAACAGCGTTTCCCACCTGCTTGTACTGACTTCCAAGGTTTCCGCAAAACACCCAATCATCGGGGAAGCATTGAATACGGGCATTCTCACGTATACTAAACGGACGGGCTTCTAAAGGGTGGCATCTGTCTGTCTGCTTTTGAGAAGGCGAGGTTAACACAGTCAGAGACGGCTCGTCTAAGCTTAAGCGACGTAAAATACCGGTTCTACCGCCGCCCATATTCCAACAGCTTTTCATATACTCTTTTGCGATGTCTTGTGGAATATCCCGCCAATAACCTCCGGGAGGCACAAGCTCAAATATTCTGCGCTTATATTCCGAATATTGTACTCCTTCGCTTGAGGGGACATCTTGCAGTACATCACGCAAGACCGGCTTATATATGTGTGGAACGGGGAAATCGATTATTAACTTATCAGTTAAGTCGTTACGGATACCAATCGTTATCAGACGTTCACGTTTTTGTGCAACGCCATAATCCCAAGCGTTTAATACGTTCTTCTGAATTGTATATCCTGTCTGCGAAAAAATATCAACAATTGTTTCGTATGTTGTTCCGCGGTTGTGTGTAAGTAAACCACGTACATTTTCAAACAAAAAGGCTTTCGGACGCAGCTTTTCAAGAAATACGGCAAAATGGTAAAAAAGCGTTCCGCGGGCGTCCTCTAAACCAAGGCGTTTGCCTGCATATGAAAAGGATTGGCAGGGTGCGCCGCCGGAAAGTAAGTCCAATTTACCCACAGAAAGATTGAACAACGAAGATAAGTCCTGAGTGGAAATATTAGCTATGTCATCGCAGATAACGTTCCATTTTGGACGATTTGTTTTAAGCGTTAGTGCCGCGTTTTTATCATATTCAATCAGGGCAAGTGTATTAAACCCGGCCTTCTCAATGCCAAGGGCAAGTCCTCCCGCACCGGCAAACAGCTCAATGGCGGTAAAGGGCTGTTTCAACGATTTCGGTGTTATGTCATGAAGTTGTCCGGCTATTTGATTGTTCATGTCGGTCAACCGTTCCCTTTGCTTCAAGATATATTTGCGAATATTGTAACACACAGTACCGGATAAAAACAAGTCATCAATCAATATTAATGGGTACAATGTGTTAGAACAGCTCGCCGACAGTGTTGTACAATCCCTTTAGCGTTGATGCGTCCGCGTCCGCCGCGTAGGTTGCGGTGATGTCTGACAGACGCTTGTTGAAGTCGTCCGAGCGCATCGCCTTGAGGCATTCAAGGCGGTAGCTGTCGAGGAGTTCGTCGTCGTTTTCAGTGATTTTTGAAACGATGAAAATATAGTCGTTTGTTTCAATAATTGCGGGCGAGTCGGACTCAAGCGCCGAGACCAAGCCGAAAAAGTCGGAGGGATAATTGTTGTTGTTTTTATTGATGGTCATAATATCGGAGGAGTAGGATGAAAGCTGCTCCTCGCTCGCGTACTTTTGATACACCTCGTCGAAGGTACCGCCGCTTTTTAGCACAGCCAGCATGGTCTTGAACTTGTTTATCATGAGGTCACGCTCTGCGCTGGGAAGAGGGATGACATTTCCGCTGTCGTCCTTTTCGGTCAGATATCCGTTAATGGCCTTGAAGGAGACATAATTACTTTTAAAGTATGCTTCCAGATCGTCGGCGGGTACCTCTTGCTTGCCGCCCGTGCCGTAGTTGTTTAAAAACAACATTTTTTCCTTGGCGTCGGCGGTAAGCGCTTTGGTGAGCGTCTGCTTGCCGATGCCTGCGGATTGGTAGAATTGTTTGTAAAAGTTCCACTTTGTAGAAACGGCTTCGGCTGTGTCGTGCTTGAGTTCGGCGGTCAGACGGAGTTCCATATCGGCAAAGGTTGTGTTGATGGCCACATAATCTTTGCACTGATCTATGGTACAGTCGATAACCTCGTCCTGCGTCGGTTCATCCGTCAGACTAAAATCGGCGGGGTTATGAAGGATTGTGCCAAGATAATAAGAGAACAGCTCGTCCGATATCTCCGCGCCGGAAACGGTGAGCACGGTGACAGGCTCGTGTTGGCCGTTTGAGCATGAGGAAAGGATGCCCGCCGTAGCAAGCAGCAAGACAGCGGTTAAAAAGGAAATTGCCTTTTTCATTCAAAATACCGCCTTTCTTTTATGATATACTTTCCTCCAGAACCTCAAAAACCTTATTTAGAAGCGGTAGCCGCTCCTCACCGGGGAACATTTTGACGGAGATGTGCGGCTTAACTGCCGCGCTGACCGTTACACGTCCGCGCATTTTGTGGGCAAGGCGCGTGATTTTGTCCATATTTAAATCCTCGATGAACAGCCGGAGCTTGCCGCCGCTTTCGTTGATTTCGTAAACGCCTTGCTTTAAAGCCGTTCCCCTTAAAAGTGAAACTGTGATGAGCCCCTGTACGCACGCCGGAGGGTCGCCGAAGCGATCGGTCAGCTCGTCTAATACATCGTCGGCGTCCTCACGGCTGCGTATGTCGGCAATGCGCCGGTACATGGCCAGCTTCTGCGGTACACTTTCGATGTATTCGGGCGGGATATGGGCGTCAATGGGTAAATCGATGAGACATTCGCGCTCGGGCTCGGCGGACACCTCGCCTTTTTCCTCACTGACCGCCTGGGCAAGGAGCTTTAAGTACATATCATAGCCGACGGCCTCCATGTGACCGTGCTGCTGGGCGCCGAGGATGTTGCCCGCGCCGCGAAGCTCAAGGTCGCGCATGGCGATTTTAAAGCCGGAGCCGAACTCCGTAAACTCGCGGATGGCGTCAAGCCGCTGTGTGGCGATTTCCGTTAACTGCTTGCCGCGCGTAAAGGTGAGGTAAGCGCTCGCGCGCCTTGTGGAGCGCCCGACGCGTCCTCTGATTTGGTGGAGCTGCGCAAGCCCCATTCTGTCGGAATCTTCAATAATCAGGGTGTTGACGTTAGGCACGTCGACGCCCGTTTCTATAATTGTCGTGCATACAAGGATGTCTATTTCATTCTCAAGAAGCCTGCGCCAGATGTCGCTGAGCTCATCCTCACTCATCTTGCCGTGGGCGATGCCGACACGCGCGTCGGGCATCATCTCTTTAATGACGGTGGCAGTTTTTTCAATGGTCTCGACGCGGTTGTGGAGGTAATAGACCTGTCCGCCGCGCCGCAGCTCGGAGGCCATAGCCTGAACCAGCACATCCATGTTGTGCTCAATGACATAGGTCTGGACGGGATAGCGGTCGCGCGGCGCCTCCTCAAGCACGGACATGTCGCGTATGCCGGACATCGCCATGTTGAGTGTGCGCGGAATGGGCGTCGCCGTCAGCGTCAGCACGTCGACGGCAGGGAAAAGCGCCTTGAGCTTTTCCTTCTGCGCCACTCCGAAGCGCTGTTCCTCATCAATGATTATTAAACCGAGATCCTTGAATTGGACGTCCTTTGAGATGAGCCGGTGCGTACCCACAACGAGGTCGACGCTGCCGCGCTTGAGATTTTTTAAGGTCTGGCTGATTTGCTTGGGCGTGCGGAAGCGTGAGAGCATATCCGTTTCGACAGGGAAGCCCTCGAAGCGTTTTTTAATCGTTTGGTAATGCTGTAAGGCAAGAATGGTGGTTGGCACGAGCAGTGCGCACTGCTTGCCGTCGGCGACGCACTTAAACGCGCCGCGCAGCGCCACCTCCGTCTTGCCGAAGCCGACATCGCCGCAGAGCAGGCGATCCATCGGGTATCGCTTTTCCATATCGCACTTGATTTCGTCGATGCAGCGCAGCTGGTCGGTCGTCTCGTCAAATTCGAAGCGCCGTTCGAAGTCGTTTTGCATGTCGATGTCGGGCGAAAAGGCGAAGCCTTTTATCTGCTGACGCTTGGTATAAAGCTCGATAAGCTCCTTGGCCATGTCCTTGACGGCGGCACGCACACGCGAACGCGTTTTTTGCCACTCCTTGCCGCCGAGCTTGTTGAGCTTGACGGAGGCGTCCGCGCCTTTTGCACCGATGTATTTTGAAACCTGATCGAGCTGGGTGACGGGGACATAAAGAATGTCGCCCTTATCATATTGAATTTTAATATAATCCTTAACGGTGCCGCTGGCCTCAAGCTTGGTGATGCCGTCGAAGATGCCGATACCGTGGGCGTTGTGGACGATGTAGTCGCCGCGGTGCAGCTCCTCAAGGCTGTTGAAGGCGTTTTTGGCGTTGACCTTCCGCGAAGACTGCTTGACGGAACGGACATAGCGGCTGCCGTAGGTTATAAGAATAAATTTTTCCTGCGGATACTCGAAGCCGGACGAAAAGCTGCCGGGTAAAACGCTTATAGCACCCTCCGGAAAGTCGGCAGGGGGTGCGGAATAATAAAACGTCTTAAAGCCGTCCTGTTCAAGGTCCAGTGACAGCGACTTCGCGGCCTTTGGCGTGCCAGCCGCGATGGCGACGCGCCAATCCTTTTTGCCGTTAAACGGCGCGAGGTCGTCTAAAAGCGTTTGATAAGCGCCGCTCCACGGCGACGACTGGCGGGCATTAACGGTAACAAGCTCCTGCACCGGGGTGTCAAAACTGCCGCGCGGCAGATTATCGAGGTAGACAGCTCCGAAGCGCTCATAAAAGGCCGCGAACTCATTCCACGTCAGGGTGAAGCGGTCGAGCCCCGGACAGAGCACGCCCTCCTCGAAAAGCCCCTTAACGTCCTCGGCGAGGAGCTGGGCACAGGCGTTCGCGCGTTCACGGACAGAGAAGCTTTCGCTGATAAACAGCAGACTGCCCTTGGTATAGTCGAAAATGGAGGCTGGCTTATTGTAAACCAGCGGCAGATATTTGTCGAGCGACGCGAGCCGGATGCCCGAACGCAGGCGTTCAATATCGCTGTCGAGCGCTGCCTTCGCATTGACGGAGCCCTTTCCCCTGAGACTGTTGCGGAATTGCTCAAGCGTGTCGGCAAAGGTTATAGTACCGCCGCAGATGATTTCATTGGCGGGCGTGATTCTTATTTCCGCGACGCTGTCTGTGCGGCGCTGGCTTTCGGCGTCGAAAAACGCGAGGCTGTCGACGCTGTCGCCCCAAAATTCGCAGCGACAGGGATATTCGCTGTCGGGAGGGTAAAAGTCGATGATGCCGCCGCGCCCGGAAAACTGCCCCCGACCGTCCACCTGCTGCGACCCGGTGTAACCGGCGTTTAAAAGCAATGTTTTAAGCCGGTCAAGCCCTAATTCGTCGCCTACGCGAATGGTGAAGCTCCTGCCCGTAAACTCGGCGGGCGGAATCGTAAGCTGCAAGGCTGCCTCGACGGGGCAGACGACAATGTCGCACGCGCCTGAGAGCATATGCCCCAAGGTGTTTAAGCGCATGTGCTCATATTCATGCGAGCAGCTTTCGGCGGTGCGATAAACAAAGTCGCGCGCCGGATAAACAAGCGCCGACACGCCAAACGAGTTAAGGTCGGCCGCGAGACGCGAGGCCTGCGCCTCGTCGGGCGTGATAATCAGCCCGCAGCGCGCCGTGTCCTCACATAAAGCGGCGGCAAAATGCGCCTTATGGATATGAGAAAGCCCCAGCACACCCATGGGCAGCCGGTTTCTCTTAATCGTTGAAAATATGGACTTGTACTCAGCGGATCCGTTAAGGATCTGTGAAAAACAGGACATACGCTAAATAATCCCCTCGTCCCGCATCGCGCGGCGCAATGTTTCCACATTGCCGTGCGAATAGCAATGACCTTTCATGCCGACGGCAGCCGCGCCGTCGATATTTTTTTGCGTATCGTCAATAAAATAGCATTCCTCGGGCTTTAACGAAAACTCGCGAAAAAGGATTTGATAAATTTCGGGGTCTGGCTTGACGCATTTCCAGTCGCACGACGCTATTATGCCGTCCATAAAGCTAAACGCCGGAATTCTATCCATGCGGTTGTGGATTTCGGGAGGCGTGTTCGATAACAAGTATATGCCGAAGCCCTTTGATTTAAGCTCGCCGATAAAATCGCACATTTCCGGCAGCGGCGGCATTTCGTCCCACCAGTTGAGGACAAGGCTTTTAAGCCGCTCGTGCAGATGTGCGGGCAAAAAGCTGCATGCCTCGTCCGCTACCTCCTCGACGGTTTTGGTGCCCTTGTCCTGCGCACCCCAAATGTTTTGGCGGAAAAGGACGTCAAGAATCATACCGCAATCGTCCTTGTCGGGAAAATAGCGGGCAAAGGTCTCTGTTGGGGCGAACTTGATTATGACGCCGCCCATATCAAAAATAATATCTTTAATCATATCAGCTCTTACGCACATCGCCGCAGCAGTTCTTATACTTCTTGCCGCTGCCGCAGGGGCAGGGGTCGTTGGGACCGGGCTTGCCGCTCTTGCGGACAGGCCGGCTCTTTTCACTGCCGTCGGAGCCGCCGCTGCTGCTCGTCGTCATCGTGATTTTTGCGGCCTGTTCGCGTTTTGTTTCCTCCTGGCTCTTGACGCGGACGGTAAGCATGAGGCGCACGGTGTCCTCGCGGATGGAGGTAGTCATCTCGTCAAACATATCGTAGCTCTCCTGCCGATAGGCGACGACGGGATCCTGCTGCCCGTAGGCGCGAAGGCTGATACCGCGCCGCAGCTCGTCCATAGCGTCGATATGATCCATCCATTTGCTATCGACATTGCGAAGAAGAATCATATGCTCAAGGCTGCGCATAAGCTCGTTGCCGAACGCCTCCTCGCGCTGCTCGTAAAGGTTGTGTCCCCTGTCGATGAGCGTTTCCCACATGTCGTCGCGTTTGAGACCTTCATCCGTGAAGTCGTCGGGTGTTGTGAGCCAGCCGAGGAACTTGTCACGCAGACCCTCAAGGTTCCAGTCGCCCTTCGGAACGGATGCGGAGCAGTAGAAATCGACGGCATCGGTGACACAGTCGTCGAGCATTTTTAAGATGATAGGCTTCAAGTCCTCGCCGTCGAGCACCTTGTTACGCTGCTCGTAAATCAGCCCCCTCTGGCGGTTCATGACATCGTCGAACTGGAGGACGTTTTTACGGGTGGCAAAGTTGCGTCCCTCGACGTTCTTCTGTGCGCGTTCAATGGAGGCAGACACCATCTTGGCCTCAATGGGCATATCCTCGGGTGTCTTGAGGACGTTCATGACGTTGGTGAGCTTATCGCCGCCGAAAATGCGCATAAGGTCGTCCTCAAGCGACAGGTAAAAGCGTGATTCACCAGGGTCGCCCTGACGGCCGGAACGGCCGCGTAACTGGTTGTCGATACGCCGCGAATCGTGGCGCTCGGTACCGATGATAAACAGTCCGCCGGCGGCACGCACGCGC
>CAZDWM010000036.1:0-5684 GCA_964509145.1 uncultured Eubacteriales bacterium
GTTGGTCACATTCAACCATTGCCTCTACGCCCATAACGACGCGCGTAATCCGAGGCCGCAGGGCAAGACAACGCCCGATGAGGATTCGCTCGGCTTCTTCTTCGATTTCACGAACAACGTTGTCTACGACTGGGGACGCGCGTATGCCGCGAAAAACCTCGACGACGACACACTGTGTACAATGAATTTCGTCAACAACTACTTTATTCCGGGACCGAGCTCGCAGGCGAGCAACTTCATGCTCGATAAAAACATCAACTCGCGGATGTATTTTTCCGGCAACTACATGAACGGCGAGATGCCGTCAGACCAGTATTCGCTGATCACCTATGAGGATTTTATCAAACCTGACAACGGCTGGAAGCTTGAGGTACCGTTTGAAAGCGGCACCGAAAACATTCAGGACGCCGAGACCGCCTACGCGATGATTCTTAAAAACGGCGGCGCGGCACTCAGCAGGGACAGCTACGACAAGCGCATCGTCAACGAGGTGTTAAAAGGCACGGGGCGGATTATCGACGAACCCTCCGATGTCGGCGGCTGGCCGGTCATAGACGCGGGCGAGGCTTATACTGACACCGACAAGGACGGTATGCCCGACAGCTGGGAGACGGCGCGCTGCCTCAACCCCAACGACCCCAACGACGGCAGCGCAGACAGAAACTCCGACGGCTACACCAATGTGGAGGAATTCTTAAACAGCCTCATGACCGGGCTTTATACCGAGGATGTTTCCGTCCCGTCGTTTGACAGCAGCCATCAGAAGTTCCGCAACGCGCTGTATGATATTTTAAGATGGTTCATTGATGTACGGAAGTTTTTTGAAAAGCTGTTTGTTAATATCGGGTTATAATTGAAAAGGATGATAAAGCATGACCGTACCGGTCTATCACAAAGACCACAACGCACTGCACGTCGGCTGCGAACCGCCGCGGGCTTATTTTATTCCGTTTGAAAGCGAGGACAAGGCAGGTTCGCCGCGCGCCGAATCCGCCTTTTTCAAGACGCTTTGCGGCGAATGGGCGTTCTGTTATTTCAACAGCTTTGAGGATGTCGACCTTGATTTTGCCAACGCCGATTTCGATATGTCCGGCTTTGACAAAATAACGGTGCCGTCCTGCTGGCAGACCTATACGGACAGGGGCTACGACCCGCCCCTTTACAGCAACGAGCGCTACCCGTTCCCCACCGACCCGCCGCATGTGCCGGAGGAAAACCCCTGTGGTGTCTACACGCGTACGTTCAAGCTTGACGAGGGCTTCGCGGGTCGGCGCGTTTTTCTCAATTTTGAGGGCGTCGCTTCTTGCTTCTATGTCTTTGTCAACGGCGCTTTCACCGGGTACAGCCAGGTGAGCCACTGCACGAGCGAATTCGACGTCACAAGTCTTGCGCATGCGGGCGAGAATAAAATTGTCGTCCTCGTCGTCAAGTGGTGCGACGGCTCCTACCTTGAGGATCAGGACTTTTTCCGCCTCTCGGGTATTTTCCGTGAGGTTTATCTGCTTTCGCGGGCACGAGAGCATATCAAGGATATCTTTGTCACCGCCGATGTCAAGGATGATTTTTCGTCGGCAATGCTTCACCTCTCCGCTTTATTTTCGGGTACGCCGCGCGCCTCTTACCGGCTTGTTTCGCCGTCGGGTGAGACACTATCGCGCGGAGAGCTAACGTCAGAAACAGATATCGTGGTCGCCTCGCCTAAGCTTTGGAGCGACGAGACGCCGTCGCTTTACAGCCTTTATCTCACCGCCGGCGGCGAAAATATCCTGATTAATTGCGGTATAAAAAAGCTCGAAATAAAAGACGGCGCTGTTCTTCTTAACGGTAAGGCCGTTAAGGCGCGCGGCGTCAACCGGCACGATATGAATCCCGAAACAGGCTACGCCACGCCGCTTGAACACATGATAAATGACTTGCACCTCATGAAACGCGCCAACGTCAACTGTATCCGAACATCGCACTATCCCAACGACCCGCGCTTCCCACTGCTCTGTTCGGAAATGGGCTTCATGCTCGTCGACGAGGCCGACATTGAGACGCACGGCATGGGCTTCGACTACGGCGACTGGGACTGGCCGCGCTGGTCGTCGCTTTCCGACAGCCCCGACTGGGAGGCATCCTATGTTGACCGCGCCGTGCGCCTGTTTGAGCGAGACAAAAACTGCGCATGCGTCGTGATGTGGTCGCTTGGCAACGAGGCCGGTGTCGGCAAAAACCACCGCGCCATGGCGCGTTACATCAAAAGCCGTGACCCTAAGGCTATTGTCCACTACGAAAACGCGCACAAGGAATTTCCTTGTGTGCCCGAAGGTGAGGACTATTCCGACATCTCCGACGTCGAAAGCCGCATGTACCCCAAGGTGTCCTACCAGCGGGAATATCTCGCCGATCCAGCCAACAAAAAGCCGTTCTTCCTGTGCGAATATGTAGATTCGATAACTACCGGCGATGTCTACGCGAACTGGGATGTTGTCGAAAGCTCCGAGCGCCACTTCGGCGGCTGTATCTGGGAGTTCGCCGACCACGCTGTACAAACGCGTATCAACGGCAAGGTCTTATACGGCTACGGCGGCGACTTCGGCGAATATCCTAACGACGGAATTTGCTGCCTCGACGGTCTTGTCTATCCCGACAGGCATCCGCGCCCGGGCTACTACGATATGAAAAAGGTCTATGAGCCGTTCGCCGTCTCATTCGACGGCAAGGGCTCAATCACCGTTAAAAACAAGCGATATTTTACACCGTTGTCCGACCTTTGCGCTGTGTGGCGCGTCGAGTGCGACGGTCAAACGGCAGCGCAGGGCAGCATTGATGTCCTCGATGTCGCGCCGCGCGGCGAGCAGGTGTTTACGCTCTTTAGCGACGGACTACCCGTACTTTCCGGCGAATGCATCCTGACTGTGTCAGTTCGGCAAAATGCCGCGACACAATGGGTGGACGCGGGCTACGAGGTCGGCTTCGCGCAGTTTGATTTTCACGCGAAAAAGCCGTCACTTCCGCTCACGGCTTCCGTTAAAAAGCTGATTGTCTGCGCCGTTGACGAAAAAACGGCGGTAATAACAAACGGCGATACTGTTTACAAATTTGATATGGTTCACGGTTGTCTGCGTACAATCAGCGACAACGGTCGCGAGCTGCTGGCAGAGCCGGTTTCGTTTAATCTTGACCGCGCGCCCGAATACAACAGCCGCGGCATCGGTGAACGGTGGCGTCGGGCGGAGCTTTACAACATCAAGCAAAAGACCTACCGCTGCGAGGTCGAGGCAAACGACTCCGACAAGGTAGTTATCCGCGCCGATATCTCCTTAGGCGGACCGTCGGTGCCGCCTGTTATTCGCGGTACGGCGCGTTACACATTTTATACAGACGGATTTGTGAGCGTCTCTTTAAGCGGCACCGTCCGCGAAAACGCCCCGCCGCTGCCGAGGCTCGGTCTGTTGATTGTGATGACCGAGGGGACAGAGCGCATGTCCTACTACGGCAAGGGACCGTTTGAAGCTTATATCGATAAAAACAAGGCGGCGAAAACGGCGCTTTATGAAACAACTGTCACATCCAACCACGAACCTTATGTCCGCCCGCAGGAAAACGGGGCGCATTTCGGCACATTGTGGGGCATGACCGGCACAAAAGGCGGTCACGGACTGTTTTTTTGCACCGCTGACGGTACGCGCTTCTCTTTTGGCGCGTCGCATTTCACAGCCAGGCAGTTGCGCGAGACTGCGCACGAATGTGAGCTTGTTCCGCTGAAAGAAACCGTCGTGTGCCTCGACTGGCGCGTCAACTCGTCGAGCGGCGACGAGGATATCGCACAACTTGAGCTTAAAAGAATTTTTGATTGCAAAGCCTTTGACTTTTCGTTTGTTATAAAGCCTGTGTTCATGAACGAGGTCAAGCCCTTTGACCTCTGCCGCTCCTGTGTCGAACAGTCAGAGAAGAGTAACGATACCTGCGTCTCCTGCGGGGGACAACCCTTTGTCGGGGGTGCTGACAAATTATGAAAGCGGTAATTATGGCCGGCGGGCTGGGGACAAGATTATGCTCGGCGGAGAAGGGGCTTCCAAAGCCGATGCTTCATGTAGCCGGTAAGCCGGTGCTTGAGCGGCAGATTGAATGCCTTGTGCGTTATGGCGTAACCGACATCACCATTGTGACCGGCTTTCTCGGCGGGACGATTGAACAATATTTCGGTCAAGGCGAACGGCTCGGCGCGGACATCTCCTATTACCACGAAAGCGAGCCGCTGGGTACCGGCGGAGCGCTTTTAAAAATAAAGCATGACAGCGGTTTTCTAGTGATTAACGGTGATGTTGTATTTGATGTTGATATCGGCCGCTTCGTCGCTTACCACAACGATAAACACGCGCTCGCGACGCTGCTGACGCACCCGAGCACCCATCCCGGTGACAGTGCGCTTATTGAAGCAGACAGCGACGGACGGGTTATTTCGTGGCTGCCTAAAAACAGACTGCCCGCTGACCATAAAAACCTCACGAATGCGGGGCTTCACATCCTTTCACCCGAGTTGCTTGAGGGTTGCGTGACGCGCGGCAAAGCGAGCCTTGACTCAGATATTCTTGTTCCTGCCGTCGATACGAGGCGTGTATTTTCTTACAAGACCTTCGAGTATGTGCGCGACATGGGGACACCGGAGCGCCTCGCGCAGGTTTCTGCCGACGTACTTTCCGGTTTGCCGGAGGTAAAAAACAGGTCAAAAAAGCAACGCGCCGTGTTCCTCGACCGCGACGGCACGCTTAATGTTTACAACGGATTAATCACCTCACCTGAGCAGTTAATCTTGGCGGACGGCGCGGCGCGGGCGGTTAAAATCATCAACGACCTCGGCTTTCTTGCCGTTGTCGTCACAAACCAGCCGGTTGTCGCGCGGGGGCTATGCACATTTGAGCAGCTCGACGCGATACACAACCGGCTCGAGACTCTTTTAGGCGCACAGGGGGCATACCTCGACGCTGTTTATTTCTGCCCCCATCACCCGGACGGCGGCTTTGAGGGGGAGGTACCCGCGCTTAAAATAAACTGCTCCTGCCGCAAGCCGAAGCCCGGGATGCTTTTAAAAGCGGCGGCGGAGTTAAATATCAGCCTCAACGACTCCTATATGGTCGGCGACAGCGTGACCGACGTCCTGTGCGGTCGCGCGGCGGGCTGTAAAACAGCTTTTTTAAAGTGCGGAAGAAACGATATTCCGCCGGAGGGAACGCCTGTTTTCAATAATCTTTTAAGCTATGCCGAATATCTTAGCGAAAAAATATGAAAAATTTGTGATGTAATTATTGCCAAATGCCGAATATTTGCGGAAAAACTTGCATTTTAAGACAATATATAGTATTATGTATCTGTATTATTGCTGTTTTTGGCTGCTGTGCCCTGTCAGGCGGCGGCCGAACCGATACAGATGCTTTTTTATTGTGTTAAGGAGGTAGAAAAAATGTTCAGAATACTGAAAAAATCGCTTTCAGTTTTACTTGTCGTTACGGTTCTCGCCGCCGGAATCCCGTTTTTTGGCATGGGCGGTCTTCACCTATTCTTCAACAATGTTTCGGCCAACGCGGCGACAAAGTACACGACCGACGACTTTGTTTACACCGTATCCAGCGGAAAGGCCACCATTGTCGGCTACGACGGTGTGCCGCTTTTGGTTACCATCCCGTCGACGCTCGATGAAT
>CAZDWM010000036.1:5694-9870 GCA_964509145.1 uncultured Eubacteriales bacterium
TAAGTTCCGAAACATCCTTGTTCGTTACTTCGTCGAGAAGCTTAATCCGCTTTTCGATGTCGAAATATTCATTATCGGCAAGCACTGAACGCGCAAGAGCGCGCATCAAAGACATAGTATTTTCCTGACCGAGAATATACGCGCCCTTTATCTGCTGCTTGCCTCGTTGGAATTCCTCCTCGGTAAGCCCCTTGTCCAAAAGTCTTTTATTGATATCCCCTATTGCGGAAAGCGCCTTTTCAAGCGAAATTACTCTGCTGTCGATTACATTGCCCGACACCGTCACATCCATCGGAGACAAGGCTTTTTACAACTGTTCCACGTTGAGAACCCTCTCTCTCGGCAGCGGTATCACCGGCATCGGCGAGCTTGCTTTCGCCAGATGCTCAAGCCTCACGTCGGTGACGCTCCCGAAGTCCGTCAAATCCCTGGGCGACGGCGTGTTCGCCTATTGCACCTCGCTTGTCGGCTTTACAGTCGCTTCGGGCAGCACGGCGTTTTCCAGCACCGGAAACATACTGTATAACGACGACAAGACAAAACTGATATCTTATCCCGCTTCAAGGGACGGCAGCACCTTCACCGTCCCGTCGACGGTTCAAACAATCGGCTGCTACGCTTTTACGAACGCGTCAAAACTCACGGAGGTTGTGCTTCAGGATTATGTCAAAACCATCTATGCCTACGCGTTTGCCGGTTCGTCGGTGCAAACCGTTGATATGTCAGACAGCGCGCTGACGACCGTCGGTTCCTACGCCTTTGAGGGCTGCACAAAGTTTTCTACCGTCACATTGCCCGGCACCGTTTCGGCGGTCGGCTCGGGCGCTTTCAAGGGCTGCACGGCTCTCACGTCAGCTACCCTATCAAACAAAATGACGACAATCGGCGACTATCTGTTTGACGGCTGTAAGTCGCTGTCTCAGCTTTCAGCGCCTTCATCGCCAAAGGAAATCGGCGACGCTGCCTTCCGCGCCTGCTCGTCACTGACAGCAATTTCTGTTCCCGACAGCGTTACCGATATCGGAGATTCAGCCTTTAAGGACTGCTCGGCACTCAAGACGTTTACCCTCAGCAGCGGTGTTGATACTGTCTCCGGTACAATGTTCGAGGGCTGCGTAAAGCTGACGGCGTTCAAGGTTTCCGACGACGATTATTATTCCGCTCTGGACGGAGTGCTGATGAACAGGGCGCAAACAAAGCTTGTGTGCTATCCAGCGGGCAAGACCGCGGCTGCCTACACCGTTCCGGCGTCTGTCACAAGAATCGGGGCATCTTCTTTCTATGGTTGCCCGAAGCTAACAAGCCTGACAATTCCGTCAACCGTCACGACAGTCGACTCCGGCGCAGTCGTCAGCTGTTCCTCACTCACCATCAACTGTGCCGAAAACTCGGCGGCCGATAAATATTTCTCCGCTAACACCGGCGGCTACGACACCCTGCGTGTCACCGGCACATCGCCCGCATATCTGGTGTCAAGCGTATACGGCAAGGCGGGTGGAACCGTTTCCGTTACCGTGAGCATCGAAAACAATCCGGGTCTCAGTGCGGCGGCGTTTTCGGTTAAGTACGACGCAACCAAGGTCACTCTCCAGAGCGCTAAGAGCGGCTCGGTGCTCAAGGGCTTTTCCTATAAGGATTATCAGTTCTCCTCTGTTTGCAAGGTGTCGTTTTCAGATGACTCCACGACAAAGGACATCAAAACAAACGGCATCCTTGTTACATTAACCTTTAAGCTTTTAGGCATATTCACGTCCGGCTCGACGGTCATCACAGTTACGCCCGACGACAGCAACACCTACAACGTCGGCTTCGAAGAGGTCACCATCAAGGCGGCTACAGGGAAAATCACCATCGGCAGCGGCTCCGGCAAAAGCGGAGACATAAACGCAGACGGCACTATCGACAACAAAGACGCTACGCTGCTGCGCAGATATGTCTCGGGCTGGTCGGGTATCACAATAAGCAGCGGCTCGGCTGATGTGAACGCCGACGGTAATATCGACAACAAGGACGCGACCATACTTCGCAGATACGTCGCGGGCTGGTCAGGCATCACGCTGGGTTGAATTATCTGATTAAGAAAGAGAGAGTGTACATATGAAAAAAAATCTTTTTACGACCGCTGTTTCGCTCGTGCTTTGCCTAACCCTAATGATGACGGCAATGGTTTTTCACATAAGCGCTGCCGACTCGGCGTCGGTATCACTAAGCAGCGCTACGGCCAAAGCGGGAGACTCTGTAACGGTAACCGTTAATCTAAATAACAATCCCGGTGTTATTTCGCTGGGGCTTGATGTAGGTTACGATACCTCAAAGCTTAAGCTCACGGGCGTTACCGACAATAAAGTTCTCAGCGGCTGGTCCGGCTCCAGCGACTATTCGGCAAGCACCTACCGTCTTTTTTGGTCGGATGATCTCGCCGAAAGCAACAACACCAAAACAGGCGCCGTTGCCACGCTGACTTTCAAGGTGCTCGATGGTTTCTCCGACTCCTCTGCCATCTCCGTCACACCTGTTTCAGGGTCAACCTTTGACAAGGACATTGAGGACGTGAACGTTTCGGCTTCCGGAGGAAAGATATCCTCGTCCGCGGCGACATCAACGACTACCACAACCACAAAGAAGACCACGACGACCACGAAAAAGGCTGTGACCACCACCAAAAAATCCACCGTCACGACGACAAAAAGAGTAACGACGACGAGCTTTGACAATTTCGAAACGGAATCCGAAAGCTTCACAGATTATTTCGATATCACCGACTTCACCTTTGAGGAGACAGAGCCCATCTTCACAGAAGAATCCACAACAGAGGCCGAGGAGGAGCAAAAAACCATCTCCAAAACAAAGATTGTTCTCATTGTGCTGATGGTCTGTTTCGCCATTGTCGGTGTTGCCATCATCATCTCAATCGTCAAGAAGAGCAAGGAATAATGATATAAATATAATCCCCTGTGTTGTCCTTTGCGGGGATGACACAGGGGATATCTTTTATAAATAAGGATAAGGCTAAAATAATGACAGACAAAAACGAAAAATACGCAATATTCATCGATATTGACGGCACACTGATAACAGACAGCTTTACCCCGCCGGAGGAAAACATCAGGACCATTGAAAGGGCAAGAAAAAAGGGGCACAAGGTGTTTATCAACACCGGGCGCTCCTATGGTAATATGCCTGATGAGCTTAAGCGTTACGCTATGACGCTTGACGGGCTTGTTTCGGGCAGCGGCAGCTATATCCTGCTTGACGGCAAAGTGATACACTCCGTCTGCTTCCCCGACGAGCTGTTGGAGGACTTCTGCCGATTCTTTCTTGAGGACAAAAGCAGAACCTGCCTGTTTGAGGGCGTGGACGACATGTTCGCGCTGGGCAGCGGCTACGCAAGCTTCGGAACATATAATAACATAATTACGGGCATGGACGATTATAACAGGATGCTCAAGGGACAGCGTATTTCTGTTATCGCCCTAAAGGGTGTTTCCGAGGAGGAGTGCCGTCTGCGTTTCGGGAACCGTATTACGCTGTTTTGGCTAAGGTCGTATTTTGACTGCGTCTTAAACGGCTGCGACAAGGCCAATGGAATCGACATCATGCTTTCCGCCCTCGGGTTGCCGCTTGAGCGCACGATAGCTATCGGCGACAGTACAAACGATCTGCCGATGATAAAGCATTGTGCTGTCGGCGTTGCGATGGGAAACGCCACAGACGAGCTTAAAAATGCCGCCGATTATGTCACCGGAACAAACAGCGAATTCGGTGTCGCCACGGCCATTGAAACGCTGCTTTTCTGATACCGACAACAATATTATGATGAAATATAGTCGGTAATTGACTCTACCTCGTCGTTGCGCATATAGATGCGCGGCACACGTTTGCTTATGTTGCAGATAAGCTCGTAGTTGACGGTGCCGAGCTTTTGCGCCAAGGTGTCGACGCTGATTTCACCGTCGCCGCTTTTTCCGAAAACGGTGACGGTACTGCCCTCGCTGACATCAAGCTCTGTTACATCGAGCATACACTGATCCATGCATATTTTGCCGATAATCGGTGTGCGTTTTCCGTCGCATAGCATAAAATAGCCCGACAGCGCTCTCGGATAGCCGTCGGCGTAGCCTACGGGCACGGTGGCAATTTTTGTTTCCTCATGTTCGGTCGTATATGTTCGACCGT
>CAZDWM010000036.1:9880-13257 GCA_964509145.1 uncultured Eubacteriales bacterium
GTGTCGGCGCGTACAGTTTTAATCATCGAAATAACCGTTTTGAACGTCATCACCGGCTGAAGCCGGATGACGTTCTTTATTTTTTCGGACGGGTATAACCCGAACAGTATAATCCCGACGCGCACCATGTCGAGATGCATCTCGGGGTAAAGGAGCGTCGCGGCGGAGTTGCAGCAGTGGCGGAAGTCGAACGTGATGCACCGCCGGCGCAGATGCTCTGTTATATCAAGAAACAAATCATATTGCAGGCGTGTGAACATTTCGCCGTCCTCAGCCTCGTCGGCGGAAGCAAAGTGCGTAAAAATGCCCTCGCGGTAAAGGTTCGGCAGCGAGCAGACCTCGGTTATCATATCGACTGCGCCGCAGTCGAGCCCGTTGTCCTGATACTGGAAGCCGAGCCTTGACATGCCGGTGTCCACCTTGATGTGGACACAGACCTCCACACCCTCCTCAACGGCATACTTCGACAGCTCGCGCCCATAGGCAAGATTAAAAACCGTTTGTGAAATATTGTTGAGAGCAAGCTGGGAGGCGTATTCGGGCGGGGTATAGCCGAGAATCAGAATCGGCTTATCGTCACAAACGGCGCGAACCTGGAGCGCCTCCTCAAGGTTTGACACGCCGAACCAGTCGCAGCCGTCGTTGCGCAGCTCGCTGACGACGCGCTCGTAGCCGTGGCCGTAGGCGTCCGCCTTAACGATGGCCATAATGTGTGAAGACGGTTCGACACGCGTACGGATGGCCTCAAAATTCGATTTGAGGGCGTCAAGGTTAACCTGCGCCCAGGAGCGTTTGAAAAATTTATTCATGGCTGTCTACCGTCACCTTCTTCATAAAGGTCGCGCCCTTTTTGCGCCCATACCAAACCGCCTCGCGCGCGTAGTCCGGCCAGCTGTCGACAGGATATGTGTCCACAGCGCGCAGCGTGAAGCGTCCCTTTCGCGGCGGCGCGTAGCTGTTGACGTAAATTCCGGTGAAATAAGCGTGCCAGTCGTGGTTAAGCTCAAGAACGCTTTCTTTCCGACCCGGCAGACGCAGGATGCCCGTCTGATAGCGCAGGATATCATTATATATATTTTCGTCGATGTTGAACGATAACAAAAAGCCGCTGATTTCCCTGTAAAAGGCTTCGCTTTGACGGACAATTTCGAGGAACGAGCCTTCCTCGTGCCGCCATATGACCGAGCCGAAATCGGGGTTGAAATAAGTCGCGGTTCCCTCACCAATGACAAACCGTTGAAGAATGGCGTTAATATTTTGATAGGTCTGACCCGCGACAGACGACGGGTTGTCTGTTATCCAGTTGAACAGTTTTGTATAAAACTCGGTGTAGCCGACATTCATTTCATGGCGCAGGTAGACGGAAAAGCAGCGCAGCAGCCCCATACCGTGGAAGCACTGGACGCAGTCGGCATAAAGGCTTGTTCTTATCCACTCCTGCACGTCCATTGAATAGCTGCCGATGACGGTGGTTGACAGCTCGGGCGCCTCGTCCTCGTTTGCCTCGCAGTGGTATTTGTTGACGGGCGAAACGACGGAGAGAACGCCGAATTTTTTTCGGTAGATAGGACTGTCCATAATGGAGTTTGGCAGCAGGTCGCAGTTATGGACGAATACAGTCGCGTGTTGTCCGGCTTCCAAAAGCTCCGAAAGCCCTTCACGAAAGCTGTCGTAGGTTTCGCCCGGCAGACCGAGAATCAGTTCGGAATACGTAGGAATGTCGAGGGCGTTGTATCGCGACATCATTTCCTTGAAGCGCTCGGTCGTCATGTTTTTGCGTCCGATGTTATCGAGCACAACGGGCGACATGCTCTGGAACGAAATGGTGGCGCTTCTGGAGATGCCCGCTTCGCTCAAGCGCCGGTTAATCTCATAAACACGCTCGTCGTCGTCCTTCGCGAAGCAGCTCTGAAAACGGCGCGGATACCCAGTTTTTTTATGAACCTCGATGACATAATCAACAAGCTCCGCGTCGCGCGCGTAGATACCGAGGTTGGAGTCGGCAAAGAGCATGAAGGATATCTTGTTTTTCGCCGACCAGTCGATTTCCGCCTTGACCTTTTCCACGGGGAACATACGCGCGCGCGTCTTTTGCGGATCCCAGTCGCAGTAGGCGCAGCGGTACGGGCAGCCGCGAGTCGTTTCGACAACGGACTGAAAAACCTTGTCGCCGCCCTCACGCAGAATGTCGTCAAAGAATCCGCCAAGATATGGTGACGGGTAATCCGTGCGGTAACTGGGGCGTATTTCGTTTGTCACACACGTACCGTCTGTAGAGCGGTAGGAAATGTTTTTAATTTGAGACAGCGGCGTGCCGTCCGTCAGCGCACGCAGGAGACTGTCGAACGGTTCCTCGCCCTCGCCGTGAATTAAAAAATCAATGTCCGGCTTATCGGCGAGCAGCGACGAGTTCGCAGGCACGCTGTGACCGCCGAACAGTACAAGGCAACAGGGATATTTCCGTTTAAGCTTCGCGGCGAACGCCCTGTTGTAGCGGTCGTTCCAGACCGAGGCAGAAAAACCCACGAGAAACGGGTCGTCAAATGATGCGACGACGTCGTCGATGGTCTCGCGCCTATAGATTATCCGTCCGAGACTGTAAGCGCTTCTGATGTCGTCGTGTGAAAACGCGTAAGCGGCAAGCGTTCCCGTCGCGTAAGGCAGGAAATAAGCGTTGCCATACGCGGGGGATGCCTCGACGAGGTATATTGTTTTTTTAGCGCCGACAGTCAATCAAAGCTTCCTTTCAGTCTGCCGCGGGACCGATTCCGCGTTGTAGGTCATTTTACCGTTTCGTCTGCCGAACCAGACGATCTCTCTGGCGTAATCCTCAAATGATGAAAACCCGCCGCCGTGTTCGGGATAAACGGTACAGGCTTCTTTGTTCAGAGGTATGTGCTCGCCCCTGTATGCACTGTCAAAAAATGAAACAAAATCATAACCGAGCTCAAAGCTTTCGGCACTCCGTTTTTGAAGCTTGAGGATGCTTTCCTGATAGGTAAAAAGGTTCTCAAGAATCGGGGTATCGACGTCAAAACCCGTCATGAAGGTGTATATCTCGGCGTAAACTTCGTCGATTTCATAGGCCAGTTCGAGAAAAAGATATTCCTCGAGCGGCCACGCGATGTTGCCGAAGCGGGGGTCGGCACAGGTCCACGGCGTATTTCCGCGTACAAAGTCTTCAAGCTTTACTTTAAGTTTTTTAAATACCGTGCCGCACACGGAGCATGGTTGCACTTCAAAATAATTCAGAAGCGCTGCGTAAAAATCGGCGTATTGTATGCCCTTTTCAAGAAAAAGGTAGACAGCAAAGCACTGCGTTATGCCCAAACAGTGGAATGCCTGAACGCACAGTGAATAAAAGCGCGTCCGCGTCC
>CAZDWM010000037.1:0-6377 GCA_964509145.1 uncultured Eubacteriales bacterium
TCCCAGCCGATGAGAGAGACATCATGGTTCGCGTCGTCGCCAGTCATGGTGTTGAGGTAGTATGAATATACCGCCGTACCTGTCGTACCAAACCCGTCCTCGTCGTGATAATAACTGAAATCCAGCGCACCCTCACTGACGATATACTGCTTTATTGCGTTCATATTGCTGCGTGTTTCGCTGTTGTTCAGGGCAAGCATATATGAATTGCGCAGCGACGCATGAGAAGTATACCTCTGGCTTGACGGATAATTCCCGTTGCCGTAGGGGGCGTTGCTCTCAAGCTCGACGCCGACGCCACTTGAGAAAAGCGACGAGGCAAGATAGCAGTTTCCGCCGACATTGTATGCGCTGTAACCGCTCGACATCGCGGCGGTGTTGTTCATGCCCTCTCCTGCTGACGATTTTTTGCCGGAAAACCAAACCAAATGATCCTCTGAATAATCTGTGGTGTTTACATTTTCCAGCCCGTCGGTAATCATTTCGGATTCCGCGGCGCTAATGGCGCCAAAAGCCCAACAGGAACCGTAGATGCTCTGATCCTTTACGTTTGTAACTCTGCTGTAAGTTCTAAGGTCGTAGGAAGACGGCAGCGCTTCTACGCTGCAAATTTTTTCAGTCGGATTTCCGTCCAAAATGACCGTTTTACCGTTGCTGTCAACCAATGACCTGTTCACATGTCCGTACTCGGACGGCTCGGAATACACAGAGCTAAACGCGTTTAAGCCTGGGGCGGTGCTTTCGTCCATGTCGTCCGCGTAAGCGAACAAACCGGGAAGAAGAATACCGGACACGATGGCGGTTGTGATTAGCAGCGACAGAAAGGGTCTAAGTAAGTTGCGGTGGGTTCGGACGGGGCGTTTTTTCATTAAATTCTCTCCTTCGTTTTCCACACCTCGTAATGCTTGTTGTCATGAGGTATGAAATATAATGGTAAGTGTTACCTGCATTTATATTGTAACATTTTGGAAATGATTTAGCAATATATTTATTAGTCGATATTAATAAAAATTTTTACAGATAAAATGTTATGAACCGGAGTGCTTCAATCGAACAAAATAAAACGCTACGCCTCTATGAAAGAAGCGAAACGTTTTATACTCATATAATGTTGTTTACGCGTAGGTTATGGGTTTATGTTAAATCCGTATATTTTTTTTCGAACATTTTCTTATACCACGGGCTTTCCTCCGCGTGCGTTGTCGTCGTCTCCGTTACGTTAGCCGTTGTAGCTATGTTAATACTCTGCGTGCGGTAAACGAACAAGAGGCTCGTATCCGTCTCCTGCGCTGCATCGGTGTAAATTTTGTAATCCATGCCGAACGCCAGCCATTCCTTTGCCCTGTCGAGAACCGAGTCGCTGTCTCCGAGCAGTGCGGTGAATTGTGAGGCGACGCTGTCAAGGTCAAATTCGTCAAGCTCCTGCGCGAGCTGTGTGAGCGTATCGAGGTTTTCCGATGAAACGAGCACACCCAACGCGTCTATAAACTCCTGATTGTCGTCAAGCTGTTCTTTCAGTGCTGTTAACTGTTCAAGTGTCTCGGGCAGTTTATCGAACGCCGCCTTGACCTCGGGATCCTCCATGTCTTTGTTGAGCTGTTCAAGAATCGGCATCAAGCTTTCAAGATCGTCGGAAAGTGCGGGTAAATCCGTGAAAAACCTCTGGAGCACGGGGTTAGATAACAGCCCGATAGCCTCCTTCACCGACGCGCTGTCCATGTCTTTGACAAGCTTCATCATCGTCTCAAGGTTTTCGCCGGTGAAATACTTTTGGAGTACATCAATAAGCGCTTTGTTCGAGCTGTAGAGATTGACGGCGCTTTCGACCATGCCCGTCAACTCCGTCACCTTTCCGCTGTCGGAAACAATCATGCCAAGCACGTCGTTGACCTCCATTGAATCAAAGGTGTCCAGCACTCTTTTAACCTTCTCAAGGTTTTGCGCCATATCCTCCATTGAGTCCGGCACGATAAGCCCGATGTCGAGCGAGCAAAGCGGCAGCACTGCAAAATAAAGATTGCCGAGCTTGCAGTCCGTCACATCCGCGCTGATGGCACATTCGCCGGACAGGTCGAAGCTGCTTAAATCTCCCAACGCGTCTTCGCTCAGCGCAAGGCTTTCTGAAAGCCCCGGCGCACCAAGTGTAACGGCAATCTCCTTAGTACCGTCACCAATGGATTTACCGTTTTTAACGGCGACATTCGAATATTCACCCTCAGGCAAAATTGCAACACCGGCCACCAGCACAGGAAGATAAAGCTTGACGGGCTTGCCGTCCTCAGTGATTGTTTTTGTGAGTTTGTTCTTCATCGTGATGTCGATGCGTAGCTTGCCGGATTTTCCGTAAAGTGCTTCGGTTTTTGTCTCGACTCCGTCAAGGTAGTATTTGATGCCAATGTCGACAGGCAGCTGCTTGTCGCTTATGCCGCTGTAATAAAGGTCGGTTGTGTCCATGTTCCAGACGAGCGATTTTCCGTCCACAACAGGCTCAACATCGCTTTTTATGTTGGTGATACCCTCAAGGTCGCTCACATCGCCGACAGTCACCTGTCCCTTGTCGGTGTGAAGCCAGTCGGTGACACTGATTTTTGAAACCGTGCCATAATTGTCGGTGTTGACATAAACCGTCTCAGATTTTTTAACGCTATCTGGTTTTACGGTATAGGCAGGCTGTTCCGTCCGTTTCGTTTGCGTCTCCGTCTGTGCCGACGCATCTTCGCTGCTCTTCGCGCAGGCCGCGAAAGAAAACATCATCGCGGCGCTCAGCAGGACGCATATAATTTTTTTATACATTCTGAACACGCTCCTTTTCAACGGTTTCATCAATTAATGTTTTATCCGCTGCTCGGTTATTTTTATTTTTTACGATTAATTTCGATTTGCGCCAACCGTGAGTCGTTTTGTTGATTAAACCCTCGGTTAAGTACAGCACCGGCGGTAAAACAAACATAATCACAATGGCGCTGATGAGCGCGCCGCGCGCGAGCATCAAGCATATGACCTTGACCATCGAAATGTCGCAAAGCAGATAAACACCGAATGTCGCGCTGAAAAATACAAGCGAAGACTGGAAAATTGAGATACTGGAAGCGTTTGCCGCATCCTTTAGCGCCGTCAACTTGTCAATACCCCTTCTAAGCTCCTCTCGGAACCTCGTTGTCAGCAAAATGGCATAGTCGACGGTGGCACCAAGCTGTACGCAGCCTATAACAATCGGCGCAATAAACGGCACTACCGATCCCGTGCAGAAGGACAAGCCTTTGTTGACCATTATGGCAAACTCAATCATACTGACAAGGATGACGGGGATTGAAATCGACTTGAAGCACAAGGCAACGAGGATAAATATTGCGATAATGGAAATGGTGCTAGTCACTCTGAAGTCTCTGTCGGTCACATCGACCAAATCCTTGGTCAGCACACCCTCACCCGTCAGATATCCGTTCGGGTCATACTTCATCATGATGGTGCGCAGCTCCTCAACCTGCCGGTTCGACTCTTCCGTCGCGCAGGCGTAGGAGGAGTTTATCATCATCATGCGCAGATTGCCCTTTTCAAACGATTCCTTTATGCTGTCAGGCAGGATGTCCTCCGATATACCGGCGCCGACATAACCGTTTACCGAGATAACATTGTTGATGCCGTCCACGGCCTCTATTTCGTCCACCATGCGGGATATTTTACCGGATGGTACATCGGTGTTCGTCAGTATGAAGTCCGTTGTCGCCATACCGAAGCCGTCCTTCATCTTGTTAAGCGCTGAAATTGAGGGCAAATCCTGCGGCAGGGCGTGAGTCATATTGTAATAGACCTCAAGGTTCGACTCGGCGATATACGCGGGAATTATCAACGCAAGAAACAGCAGCAAGACAGCCTTGCGATGCTTGATGGTAAAGTCGTTGATTTTTTTAAAGCTCGGCACCATCTTCTTGTGATGAAACCTGTAAATCGGCTTATAAAGCAACAGCACAAGAGCGGGCAGGACAAAGACGACAGTGATGATGCCCAGCAGCACGCCTTTGGCCATAACAAGCCCTATGTCGAGACCGAGCGTCATACTCATGAAGCACATGGCTAAGAAGCCGAAAATCGTCGTCAGCGAGCTGCCCGCAAGCGAGAGGAATGTGCCCTTGACGGCCTTTGCCATCGCTTCGCGCCGGTTGTCCGTTTTTCGCTTTTCCTCGTCAAAACGGTCGATGAGGAACACAGAATAGTCCATTGTAACACCGAGCTGTAAAATGGCGGCTATCGACTGGGTAATGTAGGATATCTGTCCGAGCAGGATGTTTGTTCCCATGTTGTAGATAACCGCAAAGCCCAACGCCACGAGCAGCACAAACGGTAAAACCCACGACTCCATTGTGAACGACATGACGACCAAGGCGAGGGCAATCGCGATGGCGACAAAGATAGGCGTCTGGGCGTCGGACATCGCTTTTGTGTCGACGGCGATGGCCGACATGCCGCTTAAGAAGCACTGGCTGTTCATGACCTTACGGATGGCGTGTATCGCGTCGGCTGTCACATCCGAAGCACTGTCTTCGGTGAAGTTGATAATCACCAGCGTGCTTTTTCCGTCCTTTGAGTAAAATATGTCGGTCAGAAATTCCGGCAGGATATCCTGAGGGATGCTGATGTCTGCGATATCGTCTACCCATAAAACCTTTGAAACGCCGTTAATTTTTTCGATTTTTCCCTTGATTTTCAGGATGTCCTTAGAGTCCATATTATCGATAACCATCATGGCGCTTGATGCCTGATGGAACACCTCATTGAGGGCTTCCTCACCCTGAACGGAGTTAAGCTCCTGCGGCAGATATGAAAGAATATCGTAATTGACTTTTGTTCCGACAAATCCCAATACGCTCGGTATAATCAGCAGTACGGCAATAAGTACAACGGTTTTCGGATGCCGTGTTATCCATTCGGCAAGTTTTTCCAACACTTTTCATCACGCCTTTACGCAAGCATTTTTTCTATCAAACGGTGTATTGTCGGGCGCAGCTCGTCAACGCTGCACGGGCTTTCATAAAGCACGGCGTCGCAGCATGCTGAGCCTATCATGTCGGTCACGATATAAAGCGTCCTGATGGCTTCATCCCTCGTGAAACCTTTATTGGAAAACATCTCTACAAACTCGTTTATCGCGTCTATAAAATCTCTGTTATCAATCTCCGACACCGCACGGAAACATGCCGCCATATTTTTATCAATCAGCGCCGTCAGTTTCCTGTTGCTTTTCATGAAATCTATCATGTAATCGGTGAAAAAAAGCAGCTGTTCAATCGCGGTCATTTCACGGACAGACCTTGCCCTGATCAGCTCTTTGTACGCCTCAACAACGACATTCGAAGTTTTTCGTATGATGATTTGATCGAGCAAATCATATTTGTCCTTGAAGTAGAGATAAAATGTACCCTTAGCAACACCGGCGTAACGGACAACATCGTCTATCGCGGTTGAGTTTACGGTTTTGTCGCAAAATAATTTATATGCAGCTTCAAGAATCCGCGCCTGCTTTGATACTTTATTATCGCTAACCTTAGACATCTGAGGAACCTCCGAAATGAATATAATATGACCATCGGTCACTTTTGTTATTATATGCGTGAAATGACCAACAGTCAATATTTTTCATCAATATTTACATTTTATTAACATTTATTTGTAAGACAAAATATGTCGTATTGTGAAAATTTACAACCAGCAACATCCAATATGTCCCAGCGTACAAAATCCATTGCTCCTATTAAAAAATATTGTATATTTTAAACATGTGTGTTATAATTTATCGGATATGTTTAAGCGGGGAACAAGACTGAAGGATAAATTTCTCAATCTGCGAAAGGATGGTCAAATAATGTCGGAAACCAGCGCCGTAAAAACGTCCGAAACGGTTGACACCGAAAAAAACTACAGAAATTTTGTATATGAGGACAGAAGATATGTCCCGCAAAAGGAAATTGTCGCGTACATCCTCTTTGACGTTGCGCAGACCTTCAACATCAACGCATATACCGAGCGCTTCAACCTTGATGTGCTGCACATCAGCTTAAAGCTGATGCCGCTTATAAACTTCTTCGGAGGTATTTGGGACGCAATCAACGACGTTATTATCGGTGCGTTTGTCGACAAAACGAGAACCCGCTGGGGTAAATTCAAGCCCTATCTGGTTGTGCTCGCCATTCCCGTCACTATAGGCACCTGTATCTTTTGGCTGATGCCCGTCTTTTTCCCAACCGCTAACGAAATGGACATGTCCAAATTTATTGCCTTTTTTGCGCTGTCCGTCGTCCGTGAAACAGCCGACACCTTCAGAGGCATCGCGCGTACGGGTATGCTCGCCACCATATCGCCGCATCCGGTCGAGCGCGTTC
>CAZDWM010000037.1:6387-10365 GCA_964509145.1 uncultured Eubacteriales bacterium
TTCGACTAATCACGATGGCTCAGGTTCTGTCCTTGGGCGACAACATTCCTGAATTGCTTATGTCGCTGTCCATCGACCTCATCAACAACAAGATCATCGGCATGTCCATGAAGTCGCTTTATGTCGGCATGGGCTGCGGTGCGGCCATCTTTTCCGGCCTGTTGTCGCTGTATTTCTCCGTTGTCGCACGCGAGCGCATCATTCAGTCCGTCGATAAACCCAGCATAAAGAACTCCATCAAGTCAATACTCAACAATAAGCCTATTTTACTGATAACCCTATCGGAGTTCCTCGGTTCCTTCTCGCTGTCAACGGGACTTCGGAACTATTACATGGACGTTCTCGGTAACGCCTCACTCTATATGGTTGTCGGTCTGCCCGGCACGTTCGTTTCGACGCCCAGTTACGCGCTTGTGCCGTGGATGAGGCGGAAGTTCTCCACTCGGTTTCTCTGGATTGCGGGCAGTACATGGGGCGACTTTTTAATGTTCGGCGTGTTTCTGTTCGGCTCCATCGGAGGCAAGAAACACGGCATCTATAAAAAAACCGTGCCGATGGTTATCGCCCTCGCCATTCAGGAGACGCTTTTCCTCGTCGTTTACGGCATACGCCGCGTCATCCCTCAGGAGATGTACAACGAAGCCATGGACTACTGCGAATGGAAAAACGGCTACCGCACCGAGGCTATGACCAGCGTTGCCAAGGGGCTCGCAAGTAAGTTTGTCAGCACGTTCGGTCAAACCTTCAAGACCATAATTATGAGTAAAATCGGCTATAATCAGAAAGCGGCGCATCTCGGTCAGTCGGACAACACAAAATACTACCTCTTCGCCATGGCCACAGGTCTTCCACTCGCCACAACGCTTTTAAGCCTTATCCCGAAGTGTCTCTACGACCTTTCCGGCGAGAAACGTGAAAGAATGTACGCCGAGCTTATACAGCGCAGGGAGGAGGCCTCACGCCACGCCTCAGGCGGCGATGAGGACGCCTTGAATAAGCTCCGCGAGTTCCAGCAGAACTGCTCTTCGGGTCAGGATCTTTGAGTTAATACTTCCGAAAGGATCGTTTACAATGTTTAAAAAAATCACGGCAATGTTTCTTGCGGCTTCAACGCTTCTGCTTTGCTTCGGCTGCGCAGGTAAAACCGGAGGAGATACGGACGAAACCACCGAAAAGGTCATTAGTCCCGAGTCGAAAATCGCGCTGATTATCGGAAGCGAAAAAGTCTGTCCCGAAGCCTTTACCTTGGCCAAAGCGCTCAAGGAAAGATACGGTGAAAACCTGCTTGTCCACTCGTTCGCGGATAATTATGTCAACGATGTTCTTGCCGTCACCACCATCGCCACCGAAATCGCAGCGGATGAAACGGTAAAAGCCATGGTCTTCGCCGACGCCGTTGAGGGAACGTCTCACGCCGTTGAGCGCGTTCGCGAGCTGCGCAGCGACATGTGCATCATCGTCTGCAACGCCGTGGAGGACATCGGCAAAATCGCACAGAACGTCAATCTTGTAATCAGGCTTGACTATAATTCCATTGCCGACAAGATGGTTCGCAACGCCGCTGATATGGGCGCGAAGACGTTTGTTTTCTACACCTTCCAGCGCCACGCCGACTATGATTATGTCGCCTCCATGCGTGACGCCGCGGCGAAGGCGGCGGCGGACACGGGGCTAAAATATGTTGAGACCTTCTCCGTCGACGCCTACGCCGAGGGCGGTTCCGAGGAAAGCGCCAAGACCTTTATCGGCGAGGACTTTTACCGTAAAACCCAAAAATATAAAAAGAATATCGCGTTCTATTCGACCGACCGGCTGATTGAGGAAACACTGATAAATAAAGCCGCCGAGCAAAACTATATGATAGCCGGCACAGCGACACTGTCGCCTGTCAGCTTTGCCAATGCGTTCAAGGTTGATGTCAAAGGTCATGAAACCGATCATAAATATATGATCGCCGCAATCACCTCCGCCGTCGCAAAGACCGACGACAAGGGAAAAATGGCGTCGTGGGAGTTTTCCACGCCGATGGTAACGCTTGAGGCGGGCTTCGAATACGCGTACAGCTTTTTAAACAACGGCGCCACCTGGACAGATAATCAGCAGACACTAACCAACATCCTGTCGGATCTTCTCAACGGCACACCCTTTACGCTCAAGAAGTACAGCGACAGCAGCGAAAAGGTCTTCCTGCTCGACAGTGATTTTTACACCTATTGAGGACTGAATAATATGTCAAACGACGGCACAGTACTTGAGCTGATGATTGCGCGCCACGGCGAGACGGCGAGAAATCTTGCCTTCCGTGCCAGAGTCAGTCAGGAAGATTTTACGCTAAAGGAAACCGAAGACCCGCTGCTGACGGAAAACGGGGTCTTACAGGCGTGTCTGCTCGGTGAAAGGCTTTCTGCGGGGCGTTTGAGCGCCGTTTTCTCAAGCCCTTTGACACGCGCGTTGGCGACGGCCAGCGAGACAGCCAAGAGGCAAGCACCTCCCCTGCCGGTCGAAATCATTCCGGAGCTTGCCGAAACCGGTATCAACCCTCTTTATGTGCCCGACAGTCTCGAAGAAATCCGCCGGAATTTTCCGGAGGTCAAGCTGTACGAGGGTTCGCCCGAAAGCGATATTACGAGCATCCCCGTCGGCGAGCATGGCAACGAATACCACCTTGAGCGCGCGCAGAAAATCATCGCCTATTTTCGCGCGCGTTTCACGTCCGGCGAAAAGATTCTCGCCGTGGCTCACGGAGGCTTCAACACCTATTTGCTTTGGGCCGCGTTGGGCTTTGACGCGCCGCTTAACTTCGGCTTCTGCCAGCACAACACGTCTCTGTCAAAAATCAAGTATTACCCCGACGGTCATTGCCGCGCGGCGTTCATAAACGACACGTCGCACCTCTACCCCGGAGAAAGTTCCATCGCCTACAACGAATAGGAGGGCAAAGTTTGAATAAATTCAAACTAAAAAATTGTTAACGGGCTGAAAGCCCGTTTGCCGCTGAAGCGGCACCACAATTTTTGAGAAGGGAGGATTTATTCATCACATTTTTGTGATGAATAAATCATGGTCATAGCTATGATATCCGAAAGATTACGAGAGCTCCGTTTGCCGGAGCTCTTTTCCGTTGACGGTAACGCGGCGCACACCGTCGAAAAGCTCATTGGGCGGCAGGCGGGAATTAAGGTGCTTTTACAAAACGAGATTTACGGTGTTATGCCCGACAAGGCGGCGTTTGACTTTACGCTTGACACGCACGACGAACACGCCTTCGCCAACAAGGCTGTTCATTCACATTATCGTCTCGCTTTTCCCGCGCTTAATAGCTTTTCGTTCCCCGTAAGCGTTGTATTTCCGAAAAACGTCGTAAATCCTCCGCTGTTTGTCTTTATGAATTTTAGGGACAACGTGCCGGATATTTACTACCCCGCCGAGGAAATCGTCGACAGCGGCTTTGCCGTGGCGTCATTTTGCTATAAGGACGTCACCTCTGACGATGGTGACTTCTCAAACGGGCTTGCCGGAGCGCTTAAAATCGACCGTTCAAAGCCCGACGCGCCGGGTAAAATCGCACTCTGGGCGTGGGCGGCCTCGGCAACGCTTGACCTGCTCGAAACGCTCGGCGGATATGATAAAAACAATGTCGCCGTAATGGGGCATTCGCGTCTGGGCAAAACGGCACTTGTCGCGGGAGCTTTCGACAAACGCTTCGGCTTCGTTTTTTCGAATGATTCCGGCTGTGGCGGCGCCGCTTTGACGCGGCATAAAACAGGTGAAACCATAGAGGCTATATGTAACAGGTTCGGTTACTGGTTTTGTCCCGCTTACCAAAGCTACGCCGGACGTGAGGATGCGATGCCGTTCGACCAGCATTTTCTTCTCGCGCTCTCCGCGCCGCGCCATATCCTTGTCTCAAGCGCCGTTGAGGATCATTGGGCGGACCCCTATGCCGAGTTCCTCTGCTGTGCCGCCGTATCGCCCTTT
>CAZDWM010000037.1:10375-13180 GCA_964509145.1 uncultured Eubacteriales bacterium
AAGCTTTGCGGCGAGGGTTTTATCTGTCCCGACAGGCTGCCACAGCCCGGCGACGCCTTTTTTGAGGGACGCGTCGGCTATCAGCTTCGCGCCGGTTCACACTACCTAAGCCGTTATGATTGGCAAAAATACATGGCGTTTGTGCGGCAGAAAACGTGTTCGCGTTAAAACTCAACGCATCCAACCTTTACATTTCGACATAAACATGTTACAATAACCTCCTGCCGGGCGTTTTACGGTCAGGCACCACGAAAATTTCGGCAAGCTTTTTTGCCTCATAGACGAAGGGAATGACCTTTAATGGAACAGAATATTCAGGAGCGTAAAAAACGGGTGTTCAGCCTGATTCAGCCGACGGCGGTGCCAACACTCGGCAACTACCTCGGCGCGCTTAAAAACTGGAAGGACATGGCGAAGGATTACGACTGCATTTTCGGTGTGGCCGACCTGCACGCACTGACCATCCGCTGCGAGCCTTCCAACCTGCGCCGTCAGACGCTTGAAATGTTTGCGCTCCTGCTATCCTTAGGGCTTAATCCCGATGAAAGCATCATTTTTGTCCAAAGTCATGTCCACACACACGCGGAGCTTTCGTGGATTCTAAACTGCTACACCCAGTTTGGCGAAGCGTCGCGAATGACACAGTTCAAGGAAAAGTCGCAAAAGCATGCCGACAACATCAATATCGGTCTGTTCGCCTACCCCACGCTCATGGCCGCCGATATTTTACTTTACCAGTCAGATTTTGTGCCCGTCGGAGCCGACCAGAAGCAGCACCTTGAGCTGACGCGAGACGTCGCCGAGCGCTTCAACGGCCTCTACGGTAATGTCTTCACGCTGCCCGAGCCGTTCATCGGCAAAAAGGGCGCTAAAATCATGTCGCTTCAGGAACCCACGGCGAAAATGTCAAAGTCCGACATAAATCCGAAAGCCTCCGTTTCGGTGCTCGATGAGCCGGACGCCATCGTTAAAAAGTTTAAAAGCGCCGTCACCGACTCCGACGCGCAGGTACACTACGCCGAGGGCAAAGACGGCATCAACAATCTTATGACCATTTACGCCTGCTGTACGGGGCTTGATTATGACGCCATCACGCGTGATTTTGAAGGCAAGGGCTACGGCGACTTCAAGCTTGCCGTCGCCGAGGCGGTTGTGGAGGAGCTTCGCCCCTTGCGTGAAAGCTACAAAAAAATAGTCGCCGACAAGGTCTACGTCGCCGAATGCGCCGCGAAAGGTGCCGCCTCCGCCGAAAAGCTTTCCTTGCGCACGCTCGACAAGGTGATGAAAAAGGTCGGGCTCTGGCAAAAGCCATGAGCTCCGACACTGAAACAACTTCCATATCCGCACCGCCGTCAAAACAGCGCGTCGCGCTCCTCGACGAACTGCGCGGCGTTTCGGTTTTTTGCATGGTGTTTTACCATGCCTTTTATATTGCCGGTTACTATTTTAATGTCGGTATATTTAACCGCCTCTATTTGTTCTTTCTGCCTGTTCAGCCGATTTTCGCGTCGCTTTTTATCTCCGTCAGCGGTATTTCGTCAAGGCTGTCACGCAGCAATTCAAGGCGCGGACTGCGTCTGGCGGCCATCGCCGCGGCGATCAGCGTAGCAACAATCTATCTTTGTCCGCTCGCCGGTATTGATGACGCGCAGATTCTGTTTGGTATTCTTCATCTGCTGTCCGTCTCGATTCTGCTGTATGCATGTACCGCCCCGCTGACGGATAAAATAAATCCGGCGGTCGGGGTTATTGTGTGTCTTCTGCTTTACGGCGTCACCAGCGGTGTTCCCGACGGCTTTATCTGGCTGCCGTTCTTCACAGTAACATTGCCCGAAAGCCTTTATACGCATTATTATTTATTTCCGCTGGGCTTACGGACAGCCGACTTTTATTCAGCCGATTATTTTCCGCTGATACCGAACCTGTTTATGTTCCTTGCGGGCGCCTTTGCCGGGGCGTATGTCCGCGACGGCAAAATACCCGGTTCCTTTTATAAACGGCACATTCCGTTTATCGGGCGGCTTGGACGGCTCGCGCTGCCTGTCTATGTGCTTCACTGGCCAATTATCTATCTGATTATCTTTATGTTCGTTAAATTATCCGAAAGGTTCTGATATTATGTCAAATGAAAATCAGCAGAGCTGCTCGGGCGATTGCTCAAGCTGCGGCTCAAAGTGTGAAAAAGCTGATTTGCGCATTCCCAGCGGCGCTTTCAGCAGCATCAAAAATGTCGTCGCCGTCATCAGCGGCAAGGGCGGCGTCGGGAAATCACTCGTCACTTCGCTGCTCGCGTCGGAATTCGCCGCGCGCGGTTATAAGACAGCTATTCTCGACGCAGACGTCACAGGTCCGTCCATCCCCCGCGCGTTCGGCATCCGCGGCCACGCTACGGGCGACGACAGAGGACTTCTCCCGATGGAGACGCAGACGGGCATTAAAATCATGTCCGTCAACCTCCTGCTCGAAAAGGAGGATCAGCCGGTCGTTTGGCGCGGTCCCGTCATTTCGGGTGTAATTCAGCAGTTCTGGCAGGAGGTCGCGTGGGACGAGATAGACTACATGTTCGTCGACATGCCGCCCGGCACGGGCGACGTACCGCTGACGGTGTTCCAAAGCTTGCCCGTCAACGGTGCTGTTATAGTCACAACCCCGCAGGATTTGGTGACGATGATTGTCAAAAAGGCCTATAACATGGCCAAGATGATGAACGTCCCTGTTCTCGGCATCGTCGAAAACATGAGCTGGCTCAAATGCCCCGACTGCGGCAAAAAAATCCCCGTTTTCGGCGAGAGCCAGGCAGAAAAA
>CAZDWM010000038.1:0-7842 GCA_964509145.1 uncultured Eubacteriales bacterium
CCCTACCTTAATATACTGAAGCTTGCTCCTGTCGCCCGCCGCGGAGACAGGAGACTTTATTTCGCTTTCGCTGATGATATTTTCTGTAATCTCCTTGAATGTTACGTTTTCGCCCTCAAACGGTGCAAGTATGCAGTCCTTTGGAGCACACGCTATCGAGCCGTCGGAAAAAGCCTTAATTTCGGTTAAAACGTCGCCTTCGGGCAGAAGTCCGTTATAGGTGAATAAGCCGAGCATGGCTGTCTCGCTGTTCCCGTTGTAGGAGGGTGCAATTGAACGCGACTGTGGGGAAATCATTACATATGCCTCAAGAATGGAGCCGTTGGTTCTGCTCCAATGGTGGCGCTGCTTGCCGTAATATGTGCCGAACGGGTTCATATGCACGGTTCCGCCGCTGTCGAGCCGCATTGGGCAATGCGCCATCGAGCCGAGAACCTGTCTGGCGTTAGCGATTATAAGTCCTGTTTCACCGTCTGAAAGCCCGACTATTCCTGCCGTAAGCTGATGATTAAATGACGACAGGAGGCTGTTTTTTTCGTCGCATCTTGCAAAATCACCAGTATCAAAAGATGAAACGTCGTCCATAAAATTTCTTTTGACAACCGACGCTCCCTTGAAGCACGGCGTTATCTGGAACGGAGCCGTTTCCTGCCAGCGCATATCGCTCTTTCTGCCGAGCGAAGAGTTTTCTGTTGAAATCGACGTGTTCTCAACGGTACGCGGATATAGAACGGTAGTTCTGACGAAAACGGCGGAGGTGAAAGGCGCGGTAAAGAAATCGTATGTAAACTTACCGCCTGCAAGCTCGCCCGGGACGTGAATTTCGCCGCTTACCCTCACGCCTTTTCCCGAGCCGCCGCACTCAAGCGGCAAAAGGGAAACGCGCTTAAATTCATATTCAGCTCCGGCGTAGGTGACAAAGCTTTTTAGAAAATTATCGCCGCCGATTTTTTTGCCGTTCCTTGTAACTGACGATATTCCTCCGTCGGAGGAGAAGCAAAGCTCCGTACCTCCCGCACAAAGCTTTTCGGGGAGAGCATTTGACGGCTTGTTGCCGGCAATCGTGACCTGAAGCTTATATTCAGGCTTAACCGATTCAAATTTAAGTATGACATATATCGAGCCTTCGCCCATATCTGTTACGCAATAGTCAAGCAGTCCGTCGGCGTTAAGCTGAATTCGTGAAGGCGATAAATCGCTGTTGACGGAAAGCTGTAAGAACTGCACGGGGCAGCCTGTGATATTTTTGACGACGAGACCGTCAGTTTCGGGCAGAGCCGCCCTCTCGCTCTGCTCCATGCGCCCTGAAATCTCAATTGCCTTTTTTTCGCGCTGAATGTTAAGCACGGGCGTAGCAAGCCCAAAATGGGTTGTTGAAAGCAGCAGAACCCTGTCGCTGAACGAGGGCGAAAGGCTGTCTTTTTTGTAAAGAGCGGACATTGCCCTTGCCCTTTCAAGCCTTGTCCATACAAAGCGGTTAAACGGCTTTTCCGCCCAACTGGCGTAGCCGGTGAAGTTGCCGTCGGCGGTGTCCTGCGTAAAGGAAATTTCGCCGACAGTACCGTGGTTTTTTAAATAACCGCCGGGCGTGTCGAACACGACGAAATCAAGGTCGGCGATTTCGGCGACAAGACCGTGAATACCGTCGGTGTTGGCGATTTTACCCTTGATCAGCGGTAAGTTGATGGTTTCCCAAAACATCGCGTCGGCGTCCATGTTGATGAAGATAAACAGGTCGTTATTGATTTCGCCAGAAAGCTGCTTCGCGTGAAGCTCCTTGACCCACGCGCGCAGGCAGCCCGCGTCGCAGACGTCGGCGTTGCTGTAGGTCGGGATAACTGTCATGCTCTCGCCGCGGTAGCTGTATTTAAGCGGGTTAAATGCCGCTTCGTCCGGCAGACGCGGCACAATCGTTCTGAACGCGTCAAACGGGATACAGGAATAGTAAAGACAAACCGCCCTAATACCAAGCTTGTTGTAAAGACCGACCTGAGAGGGCGTGAACATGACCTCCTGCGGACGGACAATCATTTCGCATTCGCCGAAGATGTCGCTAAGCCCCGAACCATTCGGGTTTGTGACGGCAAGCTTGAGCGACGCCTCGAACTCGTCCTCGGTCATGGCCGACAGAGCGCCGTTGTTGTAACCCATGAGAATGTTTTCGTCGCCGTATTTTTCAGCACGTGCGCGGATGCCGTCGATGATGTCCTGCGCGTATTCTGGGAGAATCCGTTCAAGCGAATAGTAATTTTCGGTGTCCCATGTGCCTTTGACGGGGATACCTTTATCGTTGAGTGCGTTTAAATCCCTAATGATACCGCGGATGATGCGGATGTCGGAGCCGAAGCCGAAGTTATCGTTGGTGTCGCCACGGTAGGAGTGGTAACAATTGATGTGAAAGCCGTAGGCTACATGGATGTTATAACTCATAAATCAGCCCTTTCTTCACCATGAGAAACAAAATTATGCTTTCTCGCGTCCTCAAGCCTGTCGTGAAGCTCGACGAGCTTATGCTTGTTGAGCGGATAAAAGAAAGCGATAAGAATAAATGTCAGTGTGAACAAAATAGCTGGTACGAGGGTCGAAATATCATAAAGTTTACGCAAAACCTCGGCGGATTGCCCGACGTCAGTCTTGTTGATATCATAACCGATATAGGCGAGAAGCAATGACGCGCCGGAAGCCGCGGCGGTGTGACCAAGCTTGCGGACAAAGCTATAAAAGGCGTAGCTCGTGCCCTCCTCACGCCGGTGTGACAGCAGTTCCTGATAGTCGATAACATCCATTACCAGCGCCCAAATCTCCAGCAGCAGGAATGTCTGTCCGGCACCGCTGAAGAAGATGAAAACGAGGAAAACATAAGGGTTGTACATCAACGAGGTGTACCTTAACAGGAAAAGCGCAAAATTAACGACGGCGGCAAAGGCCATACCGAAGGAGCATATTTCCTTTTTTCCGAAGCGCTTGACAAGCTTCGTCATCATCGGGACAAAAAGCAGCATCGGGAGGTATGTGCAGATGGTGACGACGCTGTAAAGCCCGGGTTTTTCGTAGAAATTTTTAAACAGATAATTGTAGATGGTCTGTGAATAAAGCTGAAACGTAATAATAAACATTGAAACAAGGCATAACACAATAAAAGGCTTGTTTTTAAAAAGAAAGCCGATAGTTTTGAAAATGTTGAATTTTTCCTTCTTCTGCGCTTCGGTAAGGGTTATGCGTTCTTTGGTCAGCTTGAAGTGGCCGTAATAGGCGGCGAGCGATAATAAAGCGAGGACGACGACGGCCACAAACAGCCTGTTCGCGTCGAGTACCTTTGCGCCGGTTGCGGCAACGGTTGAATAAACGAGCAACGGCAGTACAACCTGTGCCGGCAAACCGCCGATTCCCGCGCCGATTGAGCGCCACATCGACAGCGAGGCGCGTTCTATTCCGTCGTCGGTGATGACCGAGGCGACGGAGCCGTAAGGGATATTTGTACCGGTGTACATCATGCCGTAGAAGATGTAAGTGATATAGGCGTAGGCGAGATACTGATTGCTCGACAGCCCCGGTATCCTTGTAAACATCAGTATTGAGCTTAAGGCAAGGGGAAAGGAAGCGCCCAAAATATAGGGACGGAACCGTCCGTGCTTTGTGGGCTTGCGTGAATCGATAAAGCCTCCCCACATGGGATCGTTGACCGCGTCCCAAATTCGCGCGACAAGCATAAGGATGGCAATGCGTGTGAGCGAAATATGAAGCACATCAGTGTAAAACATCTGTAAAAACGCGTTTACCAGTCCGAAGGTAAGGACGCCCGCAAGGTCGCCGAGCGCGTAGCCGACTTTGTCCTTGAGCACAATGCCGTGGGTTGATACTGTTTCCATCAAAACACCTCCAAATCAAATTATAAACAAACGCACAGCTTTGCGCAAGGGTTGACGAAAAAAATGTGGGACAAGGCATAATTGATTTAAACTTCGCGTATTCGTTTTTATGATTGACACTTTATTGCATTTAGATTATCCTTTAAAAGGGTGTTAGTATGAAGAGAGAACGTTATTTTCGCTATTTCGGTTACAATACATTTCGGTTAATTCAATCCTTTGTCGTGTTGTTAGTTGTTATCTTTGTTGTACTGACCGACGAAAAACGGCTTTTTTCACTGCCGATGCCGGTCTATATCGTTGCGACACTTCTATACGGCTTCCTGCCGGTCAAGGATATGATATCGTCTTTGAACAAAACGCTTTATAAGGGCAAGCAGTTTAGCAAAAACTATCTGCCGGTTAACAATCTGACGGAAAGCCAATTTAATGAAATGAAAAGGAAATACGACAGAGGGGCGCTGCGTTCTATTATCTTTTGGTGCGGTTATCTTGCACTCTTTGCCACCTTATATTACAGCGGGGTCATAACAAGAGGCTGGCTTGTCGTGCTGGCGGCGTTGAGCGACTTCTGCATCTATTTCGCGATTTTTTTCTGGTGTCCGTTTCATAAAGTTTTACTCAAGCCGAAATGTTGTATGGACTGCCGTATTTTTAATTGGGACTCGTTTTTCTCATTCAGCTTTCTGCTGTTTGTCGGCAGTATTTATGGTTATATCCTTTTCGCGCTTGGTCTAGCGTCGCTGGTTGAGTGGGAAATCGTCTATCACAGGCATCCGGAACGGTTCTTCACAATGTCGAACGGTGCCTTAAAATGTGAGAACTGCGACATGGAACACTGTAAAAACAAAGGAAATAAAAGTTAAATCAACCCTTTATTTTTTTTCGTCTGTAGTGTATAATATTAGAAATGTCAGCACAGGAGGTTAGAAATATGCACGGAGAAACCTATATCAATAAGGTTACGGAGACCATTAACAAGGCGTGGTTTTCACAGCAGGAGCAGCTGATGAAAACCGCACAGGTTATGGCGGAAACCATCAAGAGGAAAAGCAGCGTCTTTGTGTTCGGATGTTCGCACGCGGGCATTCTTGCCGAGGAGGTTTTTTACAGAACCGGCGGTCTCGCCATCATGAACCCAATCTTCTTTTCCGGCGTCACACTGAGCACCCGTCCCGTCACCATGACGAGCGACCTTGAGCGTATGTCCGGTCTCGGCAAAATCATCCTTGAAAACAACAACGTTAAACCCGGCGACATGCTTTTTGTCCATTCGAATTCAGGCCGGAACACAGTCCCCATAGAAATGGCCATTGAGGCACGGCAAAAGGGCGTTTTCGTCGTCGGCTTCACAAGCTTGCAGCACACTAACTCCGTTACGTCGAGGCATCCTTCGGGTAAACGCCTGTTTGAAGTCTGTGACATTGTCATCGATAACTGCGGCGTTCCGGGAGACGCGTCTGTCAAGCTTGACGGGCTTGAGGAAATGATAGGACCCACCTCCACGGCGGTCGGCGCGTCCTTAATCAACGGCATCGTCATTGAGACGGTTGAAAGACTTATCGCCGACGGCATCGTGCCGCCCGTGTTCATGAGCGCCAACGTCGACGGCGGCGACGCGCACAACCGTAAAATATTTGAGGAATACGCGGACAACATATTTTACATGTAATCAATCAGAAAGGCGGGGAGACATTGGCTAAGTACGACGTCGCAAACTATGACGGCAGCTTAAAAGTCAGCACCGATATAACAGAGGATAAAATCACATTTTACAGTGTCAGGAACAAACCGTTTAAAATATTCGGCTTGTTTAACGTCCGTGACGGTCAGCCGTTCCGGCGTATGCCGCAGGAGGTGGCCGACGCCACAAGCGAATCGGTCAAATCCCTTAACCTCAACACCGCTGGCGGTCGCGTCCGTTTTACAACGGATTCCGAGTATGTTGCTCTTAAAGCGGTGATGTCTGTCCTCAACCTGATGTCCCAAATGCCGCTGTCCGGCTCGTCGGGCTTCGATATGTATGTCGACGGCGAGTTCTGCAAGGCGTTCACACCGCCCGTTAAAATAAAGGACGGCTTTGAGGAGGTTTACCACTTCGGTTCAAAGCGGATGCGGGACATCGAAATCAACTTCCCGCTTTACAATCCCGTAGACGACCTGTTTGTCGGGCTTGAGACTTTTTCCGTCGTCAAGGACGCGCCGGTCTATAAATACAAAACCCATGTCGTCTACTACGGGTCGTCCATCACACAGGGCGGCTGCGCCTCGCGTCCGGGCAATTCGTATCAGGCAATCATCTCGCGCAAGCTCGACTGCAACTACATCAATTTCGGCTTTTCTGGCAGTGCCAGGGGTGAGGACTCTATCGTCAGCTATATGGCCGACCTCGACATGAGCGTTTTCGTTTGCGACTACGACCACAACGCGCCAGACGTCGAGCATCTTCGCGCGACACACGACAAGCTTTATAAAAAAATCCGCGGCAAAAATCCGGGGCTTCCGATTATCTTTATATCAAAGCCCGATTTCGATAGGAGCATTGAAGACGCGTCAAAGCGGCGCGCGGTGATTTACGAGACATATATGAACGCGCTTGACAGCGGCGATCAAAATGTCTACTTCATCGACGGTAAAAGTCTGTTCGTGGGCGAATACCGCGACTGCTGCACAGTCGACGGCACGCACCCCAACGACGCGGGCTTTATACGAATGGCGGACATTATCGGCAAAGAGATAGAACGCTGCCTGAAAGGGGTACAGAGGCTATGAACAATGATGCGCTCGAATGTATTTTAACAAGAAGAAGCGTTCGGAGCTTTACAGACAAAATGATAAGCCGCGACAACCTCGCCGTTATGGCCGAGGCGGCAAGGTTTGCCCCGAGCGCGCGCAACAGCCAGCTGTGGAAGTTTACAGTGCTACAGAACAAACCGTTGATTAAAAAGCTTGCGGCGGTTATAGCCCAACAGCTCGGCAGGGGAGACGACTACGATTTCTACACGCCAGACGCACTGATTATCGCCTCGTGCGATCGCTATTACGACTACAACCGCGAGGATTGCGCCTGTGCGCTCGAAAATGTATTCCTTGCCGCACATTCATTGGGAATCGGCTCCGTATGGATTAACCAGCTTAACGGTATATGCGGTGTGTCGAATGTGAGGGCAGTGCTTGATGAGCTTTTGATTCCGGCATCCCACGATGTCTATGGCATGGCAGCGTTGGGTTATCCCGCGTCAGATAACAAGTCCGTCGATAAAAAGACGGACAATATAGAATTTATTTTTTAACAAAACGGAGGAAAACTATGAAAATCACATTCATGGGTGCCGGAAGCACGGTGTTCGCAAAAAACGTTCTCGGTGACGTCATGTGCTCCGAGGCGCTTCGGGAGAGCGAAATCGCTCTGTACGACATCGATAAGGAGCGTCTCGACCAGTCCGCCCTTATGGTGAACACACTCAACAAAAACATCAATGAGAACAGGGCAAAGGTTACGGCCTACCTCGGCGTCGAAAACCGCAAGGACGCCTTAAGGGGCTCAAGCTTCGTGGTTGACGCGATTCAGGTAGGGCTTTACGACCCCTGCACCATCATTGATTTCGAGGTGCCCAAGAAGTACGGTCTTCGCCAGACGATTGCCGACACCACTGGCATCGGCGGCATTTTCCGCGCCTTGCGCACCATTCCCGTGCTCGCCGATTTCGCGGCCGACATGGAGGAAGTCTGCCCAGACGCGTGGTTCTTAAACTACACAAACCCCATGGCAATGCTGTCGGGCTTTATGCAGAGGTACACGGGCATTCAAACAGTAGGTCTGTGCCACAGCGTTCAGGGCTGCTCAAGAGGGTTATTGAACGACCTTGATATTGAACACAGCGAACCTATCAAGGAATGCATCGCGGGCATCAACCATATGGGCTGGCTGCTTGAGATTTACGACACTGACGGAACAGATTTATATCCTGCC
>CAZDWM010000038.1:7852-13009 GCA_964509145.1 uncultured Eubacteriales bacterium
CCATACGCGAGGCGGCATGTAAAGTTCTTGAAAGCGGCGATAATAAACACCACGACCTTGTCAGATATGAATACATCCGCCGTCTCGGCTACTACTGCACCGAGTCGAGCGAGCATAACGCCGAATACAACAACATGTTCATCAAGTCGAAGTATCCCGAACTGATTGAGCACTACAACATACCCCTCGACGAATACCCGCGCCGCTGCATCAATCAAATAGAAAAATGGAAAAGCGCGAAGGAAAAATACTTAAACGGCGAAATCACGCACTCAAGAACAAGGGAATACGCCTCATACATTATGGAAGCGATGGTAACTGACATACCTTATAAAATCGGCGGCAACGTGCCGAACAAGGGTCATGTCATCCCGAATCTGCCCGAGGAGGCCTGTGTCGAAGTCGCTTGCCTTGTTAACAAATACGGCGTACAGCCCTGTATGCAAAAGCCGCTGCCCGTCCAGCTCGCCGCGATGAACATGACGGAAATCAATGTCCATCTTTTAACCATCGAGGCAGCCGTCACACGTAAAAAGGAGCACATTTATCAAGCGGCGATGCTCGACCCGCACTGCTCAAGCGAGCTTTCCATTGACGACATCGTTTCACTGTGTGACGACCTTATAGAGGCGCACGGCAGCTGGCTGCCCGCTTATCATTAATAGGGCGAAAAATTTACAATGTGTTAATCCTTTTTTGACAGGTGTTTAGTATGATATTATTGCAGAGACGGGTTTTCTGCCCGGCCTCTGCAATAATTCTTATCGGTTGGTGAAGCTTTTGCTCGGATATGTGCGGGCGTACAAGCCGGAGCTTCGGTTCAGGGAATACGACCTTTACCGAGGTGTCTACTGCTCGATATGCAAACGGCTGCTGCGAGCTTATTCACCGCCTGCGCAGCTCTTTTTGAGCTACGACATCACGCTCCTCGCAATCGTTTTAATGGCGGTTCGCGGTGAGGACGCAGCACTTAAAGAAACATGCTGCTGCTACAATCCTCTCAAGAAATGCCACGCCTGCCTCGGCGCCGACCAAACGCTTGATTTTTGCGCTGATGTATCGGTTATCATGGCCTACCACAAGCTAAGAGACAACATTCAAGATAAAAGCTTTTTCGGAAGGCTGGTCGCTTATCTGTTGTTGCCCATTGTTTCGTTAATGCATCGCAAGGCGGCAAGGCGGCAGCCGGAGGCGGAGAAAATCGCCGCGCGGGCGATGGAAAAACAGTCCGAGACAGAAAAAAACGAAGCATCCTCAACAGACGCGGCAGCCGACCCGACTGCAACGGCGCTTGCCGAACTTCTTTTACTCGGCACGGACGGCGAGGGCGATGTTGAAAAGCTCCGGAGGTTCGGTTATCTTTTAGGTAGGTATGTCTATCTAATAGACGCCGTCGACGATGTGACCGACGACCTTAAAAGCGGCGGCTTCAATCCGCTCAAGAAAAAATATGTTGAGCTTCAAGGCGAAGCGGACGGGTTTTACGATTACGCACGGCAACTGCTTGACTTGAATATTGGCGAGCTTGTCAGGTGCTTCGAGGGAATAGAGCTTCAGTCTTACGGGGACATTATATACAACGTGCTTTTTTACGGTCTATACAATTCATCGCTATTTGTGCTCAAGAAGTACAAAAAAGGAGGCGCACAGCATGAGAAATCCATATGAGGTTTTAGGACTGCCCGAAAACGCGACGGACGAACAAATCAGGGAGGCCTACCGTGCGCTTGCGCGCCGTTATCAGCAGGAGATGGCCGAGGGAGGCACCCGCTACAATCCCGCCGACAAAATGGATGAACTCGACAAAGCATATGACTCAATTATCATGTCGCGCAGCTCCGGCTTCGGCGGCGGTCAGCAATCCGGCGGTTCATCCTCATCGTCATACACGCCGCCGCGTCAGGGCGGCTATTCCGTCAACACCGATTTCAGCGACATCCGCTCGAAAATTCAAAACGGACGTCTTGACGACGCCGAGACACTGCTCGACGGCGTTCCAGAGCAGTCGCGCACAGCCGAATGGTTTTTCCTCAAGGGCAATGTCCAATACCGTAAGGGCTGGCTGGAGGAGGCGAGCGGCAACTACGCCGCCGCGTGCCGGATGGATCCGAACAACCGCGAATACAGAGCGGCTTACGACAGCATGAGCAATTCAAGCTCCGGCGAATACAGGACGAACAACGGCAAGAAGGGTGACACAGGCTGTTCGGCATGCGACATGTGTTCCGGTCTCATCTGTGCAGATTGCTGCTGTGAGTGTATGGGCGGCGACTTGATTCGCTGTTGTTGATATTTCAAACTGGCGGGGTGTTTTTTTGAAGCAAAGTTCAAAGACGGCGCTTGGCGGCATTGTGGCGGCGCTCTCGGTTACACTGCTGTTTATGCTGTCGGTCATACCCTTTTTAACATATGCGCTTCCCGCTCTTGCGGGGGCGCTTATAATTCTTTTAGTCATTGAGCTCAACAAAAAGTGGGCGGCGGGGGTCTATGTCGCCGTCAGTCTGCTGGCGGTTTTGTTCGTACCCGACAAGGAAGCGGCCATGATGTACGCAGCCTTCTTTGGTTATTATCCGATTATCAAGGCGCTTGTTGAGGCAAGATTTAAAAAGGTCGTCTGCTGGATATTTAAAATTGCCCTGTTTTGCGTGACGATGGTTGTTTCCTACTATTTGATGATAAGATTTATGGGCGTTGAATTCGACGAGCTTCAAACCTTCGGGCGCTTTGCCGTGCCGATTCTTTTAGGCGCGGGAATTATCGCTTTTATCTTGTATGATTATACTTTATCTGCTATAATAACCGTGTATTTGAAAAAATGGCGGAAGCGTTTCAGACGCATCTTTAAATAACAATCGGAGGAGTATTTATGGAAGTTAAAACGGCAAATTTCGGCGTCATCGGCATCAGCGGAAGGGGCTCAAGCATGCTGCGTGAGCTGATTTCGGTGCCCGGCGTCAACGTGGTCGCAGTATGCGACATTTATGAGGACAGGGCGAATCACGGCGCGGAAATCGTCAAAAAGTATCAGGGGACAGCCGCCGCCGTTTATCTTGACTATAAAGAGATGCTCGCACGCGGCGATATACAGGCAATCCTGTGTTGCACAACGTGGATTACCCACAGCCGCATTGCGATAGACGCAATGCGCGCAGGGATAAACATAGCCATCGAGGTCGGCGGAGCTGCCTCAATCGAGGAATGCTGGCAGATGGTCAGGGCGTCGGAGGAAACGGGCAGGTTTTGTATGCTGCTCGAAAACTGCTGCTACGACCGCGACGAGTTGGCTGTTTTCAACATGAAAAAGCTCGGTATCTTCGGCGAAATAACCCATCTTGAGGGCGGCTACCGCCATGACCTGCGCGATGAGATAAGCTTGGGGCGCGAACAACGCCACGGCAGGCTTGTAAATTTCATGCACCGCAACGGCGAACTGTATCCAACACACCAATTAGGTCCGATTTCAAAGCTGATAGACATCAACAGGGGTAACCGCTTTTTAACGCTCTGCTCGATGGCGAGCAAGTCGAGAGGCTTGAACACGTGGATTAAAGACAACATGGGCGAGGACTATGACTTGGTCGACTATAGCTTCAATGATGGCGACGTTGTAACGACAATAATAAAATGCGCCAACGGCGAGACGATACAGCTTAACCACGACTGCTGTACACCGCGGCCATATTCAAGGGACTACGTCGTTGAGGGCACAAAGGCGACATTCTGCGAGTCGTACAAAGGCGAAAACCTGATATACATCGATAAGGTATCACCTCATCACGAGTGGGAATACATCGATAAATACCGTGAGCAATATGAGCATCCATTATGGAAAAACTACGACAGCTCCGGACACGGTCACGGCGGTATTGACTACCTCGTTTTAGCTGCGTTTGCCGAGGCCGCGATATACGACGTTAAGCCGCCGATTGACGTTTACGACACTGCGGCGTGGATGGCGGTTACTTGCCTGTCAGAGCAGTCGGTTGCTATGGGCGGGATGCCCGTGCCCGTGCCCGATTTTACAAACGGCATGTGGATTGAACGCGAGCCTTACCGCAGGGGTAAGTACTGCCTTGAGGAGGTTTGCACGGATTTTTATGATGAATCGGATATTTCTTCTGAGACGAAAGAGGTAAAAGCTGAATGAAGTATTACATAGGCGTTGACGGCGGCGGAACCAAAACCTATTACGCACTTTTTGACGAACATAAAAACATTGTTGCCGACATCAAAACACCCGGCAGCAACCATGAAAATCTTGCGGGCGCGTTTGACGACGCGGCCGCTATCCTATGGGACGGCATCACCGGGCTGACGAAAAAGACAGGTATTGCTGTCAGCGATGTTTCGTTTACGCTGATGGGGCTGGCGGGCATCGACCACCCGTTTCAGCACGATGAGATGTGCCAAAGGCTCGAAGCATACGGGCTTAAAAATTTCGCTATTTATAACGATGGTTTTATTGTCGTTAAAGCCGGAAGCGAGAGCGGCGCTGCCATCGGGTTGAACAACGGCACGGGTACCTGCTGCAACGCCATCGACTCAACGGGTCGGATGCTACAATTAGCCGGTCTCGGCGATTTTTCCGGCGATATGGGCAACGGTCACTGGATTGCTATGATGGCCTACCGCGCGATTTACGACGACGTTTATCTCGGCGTCCGAAAGACGTCCATGAGCAAAATGTTTTACGACAGGTTCGGTGTCGCGTCGCGTGAGGAATTCCTAGGCAGCGTCTCAAAGCTTGAGACAGAGGAAGCCGAAACTTACATCATGGCGCTTATCGACTTTTTCTTTGAGGGGCTCAACAACGGCGACACGGTTTGTACCGGAATCAACGAGATGATGTCCGAGCGCAGTGCCGAGCTGATTACGTCCCATGCGTCGCAGCTCACGTTCAACGGCGACGAAATCGAGGTCGTGCTGTCAGGCTCCATTTTAACAAAGCTGCCAAGCGATAAATACCTAGACACCATACGTGAAAAGGTCGCTCAGAGGTCACAAAGAAAATTTAAATTTATCAAGCTGACCCAGCCGCCCGTTACCGGCTGCATCAACTGGATCATGCAGGAATACATCAAATAATTTTGAAAGGTTCGATATAGTATGAAAGACATCAATGTTGCGGTAATCGGTTCGGGCAGCACCTACTGTCCG
>CAZDWM010000039.1:0-12914 GCA_964509145.1 uncultured Eubacteriales bacterium
TAACGCCGAAGGTGTAGGCTATGTAGTTCTTGCCGTTGTGCTGGCTCCACACGTCGTCGATGTCGTTAAAGCTCTTGTAAACCGGGTCGTTGCCGAGCTCGCCCTCAAGGTTTTGAATCCACTTCTTAGTGATGTTGTCCATCTGCGAAATGGGATCGGCGTAAAGGTTTAACGTAGGTTCGCTGAAATCGGGGTTTTCAGAAAGGGATATGCCGTATTCGTTGGGCATCAGGCTGACCGTGAAACGACCCGCCCTGTTGAGAATTTCTGAAACACCGAAGCTGATGCCGAGAAGCAACAGAAGCGCCCCGAGAATGATTGCAATAAGACGGATGAGATAATCTCTGCGGTGTATCTTTTCGGCCGTCGTGTTGACGTCGTATCGCTTGCTCGCGTTTGCCATGGAAAGCGCCGGTATGTACGGACCCTTGTCCCCCTGAGCCGAAACGGACTGAAACGCCTGTTCAATCAATTCTTTGTCCGTCTTTTTGTTTTTGCCCAAACCAATCAACTCCTACCTGAATGTTGTGCCGCTTACATCAGATCTTGATTTGCCTTTCGTACATCGGCTTGCCGTAAAGCGCGCCCTTCATCTGATCTACCTTCATGCTGCGCAGCAGCTTGGCCTTTTCATCGGTGTCGACGCCGTCGACCCTGACCAGCGTATTGAGCTTTTTTACGAAATCTACGATGCCCTGTATCATGTTCTGCGTGCGCTCGTCTGTCATTATGTCTTCGATAAGGCTCGCGTCAAGCCCGATGTAATCGACCTCATACTGGCCGAGGTGGGAAAGCGCCGTGAACTCTACGCCGAAATCGTCTATTGAAACAAGGAAGCCGTAATCGCGCAGCGCCTTGATATTCTCTTTTACCTGCTGCTTGTCGGCTTCAAGAATGCTTTCATTTATATTAAAGCAAAACTTATCGGCGTTGACGCCCTTTTCCTCAACTATCTTGATGACCTGCTGAGCCATGTTCTTGCGTGACAGGAACTTGACGGATATGGGAATTATCATACGGTTGACGTCGGCCTCGCGCTTGTCGCAGCGGATGATGGCGTCGCACGCCTCCTCGATGTTCCACTTGTTAAGCTCGCAGATTTGAGTTGATTTCTCCGCGACGGGAATGATTGTATCGGCCAAAAGAACACCCATCTGCCTGTCGTTGATGCGCAGAGTTGTTTCGAAATCGAGCGCCATGTTAAGATGGATATCAAAAACGGGCTGATATAAAAGCTCCAGCGACCTTAAGCCCGTTGAACTGACTGCCTTCTTCTGGCCTTCAGTCTTATCAACCGCGTCCGTCTTTTTGGCGGCGGATTTTTTAGTTTCGGCTGACTTTTTTTCTCCCATTTAGCGGCACTCCCATCAAATTAAAAATGGTGTTTACCCATGTTAAGGCATTAATATCAACAGCGATAACAATATATGCCGTTGAATAGACGCGTTAGCACATAATAACATATAATGATACAACTTCAGTTGTATTCATCTTAACATTACGTACACAAAATGTCAACATAAATTACTTAACTTTTCAGAAAAAAGTGACAGATTATGCGTTAAGTTCGTGAATATTTACTAAAATATTACACATATATGCGCCCAAATAATCCCATCAGGCGAATGAATTCTGAATGCATTATAAATAATGTATATGATAACGGTTAGCAGCTAATAAAATGAATTTACAAATCAATGCCGAAGACGATACCCGGGCCGACCTTGGCGACCTCGGAAAAACCGAACTTGCGGTAAAAGGATTTACCCTTTTCGTTTTTTCTGCCGACTACCAGCATCACACCCTTCACCTTCATGCCGCGCAAATGTTCGAGCAGCGTATTGACAAGCGCATGACCCAACCCCTGCCGCTGGTAGGCGGGCAGAATATCGATGTGTAGATGCGCCGGAAAAAACGCGGCGTAACGGGAATACAGAAAGACCTCCGAACGCGCCGTAAAGCCGCTTAATCTGCCCGTCTCCTTAATTTTCGGCACGTAATTTTTTATAAAATTCTTCGCGTAATTTTCGCAGTCGGCGGCGCACAGAATATAACCCACAACCTTTTCCTCGCCGCTTTCCTCGTCGTTATCGACGGCGACAAAGCAGTTTGACGGCTCTTTCTCAATGTAGTAATCGCAATACATTTTAAGAATGTATGTCCTTCTTGTTTCGCTCCTGATGCTTTTTCCTGCCAACGCTATACAAATCAAACGCACCTGGTCGTAATCCCTTGCCTCATATGGTCTGACGGAAACACTCATGTTAGATTTTCCTTTCGTTGAGTATTATTTCTACGGCATATCTCATACCGTTTTGTTTAATACAATGCAGGTTTTCAGAAACATTAATGTAAAGTCCTTTTACTTTACTTAAATCCATACCCCATAATTCAGCGTTGGACAGCACCGTTAATGCCGGGTCTTTGCTATCCCATGCGTCCGACATCAAGCGGCAGACCTCCGCACTGTCCCTTATTTCATATTTTTCAAGGTTTTCTCCCCTTGTGCCGCAATAAACGCCGTTTTCGTACCGGCCTTTGTAAAAGTATATCAGCGCGGCAAGCGAAAACGGCAACACATGGCTGTCGATACCTTTGTCGATTGTGTCAAGCAATGTTTCTTTACATCTTGCGTTAAACTTTGAAACAGAGTTAAGCGAGATGTCGAGCAGCCTGTGGCGGATAAACGGGTTTTTGAATCTGTCGAACACGGCGGCGGCAAAGCTTTTAAGTTGCTTATTATCCATATCTGTCGCCGGAATAATCTCGTTATAAATCAACTCATCGAGGTATCTTTCGAACAGAGTGTCGGACATCATCTCCCCGACTGTGTTGAAGCCGCACATAAATGCTGCGAGTACGCTTGCCGTATGCGCGCCGTTAAGAATCCGCACTTTCCTTGTTTTATAAGGTGCGATGTCGTCGCAGAACACAACATCAAGCCCCGAACATTCGGCGGGGAAGCAAGCCCTGTAAGGCTTCGGGCACTCAATCGCCCAAAACAGAAACGGTTCGCAGGCGGTTAGCATCGGGTCGTCATAGCCGAGCTTTTGCACTATTTCCTCATAATTATCCGCAGGGAAGCCGGTGACAATTCGGTCGACCAGTGTGTTTGCAAAGCAGCAACTGCCATTAAGCCACTGTTCAAAACCCTCGCCCAGATGCCAGTCGGCGGCGTATTGAAGCACACATTTACGCAGAGTGTCACCGTTGTGCTCAATCAGCTCGACGGGCAATATGAGCAACTTATTTTCGATGCTACCGCTGAAAAATTGATACCGAGCATACAGAAGGGCGGTAAGCTTTGCGGGATAAGAAGCGGGTACGATATTGTCAAGCGTATCACCTTTACAGTATCGAATACCAGCCTCTGTTGTGTTTGAAACGATGACCGACAGCGCGTCCGAACAAATAACGCGGTAAAGTTCGTTCCAATTGTCGACAGGATTGACGCACCGCGAAACCGACGTGACAACACGGGTACTTTCAACTATTTGACCGTCCGTTATGCCCCGTTCGAGCACTGTATAGACGCAGTTTTGCGTCGCGAGCTTAGCGCAGTTGTCCCACCGGCGAGGCGGCGTGATGACGATACTGCCACCGAACACTCCGGCGTCGTTCATCCGCTCGACGACAGTGCCGAGGAAAGCCCGCAAAAAATTACCCTCGCCGATTTGGAACACTTTTTCGTGTAGTCCGCCGTGGGTCTTTACGACTGTTTCATCAATTCTCATCATTTTCATTTTCTCCGAAAGCTTCTGACTCCTCCTGCAACCCCGTCCACTCCGTCATCAGGCTTTCCTGCTCGTTGTGGAGACATTGCAGCTTTTCCGTCAGTTCAAGAACACGTTCGTAGTCGGCCGCCGTTTCGGGCGTTGAAAGCAGGGCATTAACGGTGTCTATCTCACTGTCAACTGCCTCGATTTTTTCCTCACAGCGCCGGATTTTGCCTGCTATTCTGCGCTGCTCGCTTTCGCGTTCCTTGCGCAGCTTGTAATCGTTGGGCTTTACCGCGGCGCTTTCGTTTCGCTTGACCTGCGTTTGTGCGGCAAGATTTTCCGCGTATCTGTCGTAATTGCCGATGTATTCAGTCACGCCCGAACGCGTGAGATGCAACGCGCGCGTGCATAGCTTATTTATAAAATAGCGGTCGTGCGACACGGCAAGAATGGTGCCGCCGTAGCTGTCGAGCGCCGTTTCCAATGCTTCACGTGAATTGATATCAAGATGGTTTGTCGGCTCGTCGAGCAGTAACAGGTTCGCGCCCGACAGTACAAGCTTCAACAGTGCCAGCCGAGCTTTTTCTCCGCCGCTCAAATCGCCGACGTTTTTGTAGACATCCTCACCGCGAAACAGGAACACCGCGAGTGCGCTGCGCACCTCCGTGGTGTCCATCGACCGATGCAAATCCCAGATTTCGTCAAGAGCCGTTTTCTCGTTGTGAAGCCCCGAAAGCGTCTGATCGAAATAGCCGATCTTGACATTCGCACCGAGCCTGACGGTACCGCTGTCGGCTCGAAGCTCGTTTTTTATGATTCTTAATAACGTTGTCTTGCCGCAGCCGTTTGGACCGAGCAAAAACGCCCTGTCGTTTTTATTGATTTGAAAATCGACATCCGAAAACAGCTTTTTATCGCCGAAGGACTTTGAAAGCGATTTGACTATTAAAACTTCATTACCGCTCTCAACAACCGGCTTAAATTTAAAATGCGTCTCCGCTGCTGCACGCTCGGGCTGCACCAGCTCCTCGCGCTTTTTTTCGAGCATCTTTTCCTTGCTGGCGATGGTGACGAAATTACGCTCCCGTCCGAAGCGCCGCTGCTGCTCTATGATGCCCTCAATTCGCTTAATTTCGTCCATCTGGTTTTCATACAGCCGCTTTTCAAATTCCGCCTTTTCGGCTTTTTGCTTTTGGAAAACGGAGTAATTGCCCTTCCAGACATGAAGCGTCTTGTTTGAGATATCAAGGGTCTTTGAGGTGACCCTGTCGAGGAAATAACGATCGTGGGATATTATCAGCGCCGAGCCGCGGTATTCGCCGAGGAAGCCCTCAAGCCATTCGACGCTTGAGATGTCGAGGTGGTTCGTCGGTTCGTCGAGTAGCAGTAAATCGGCGCCCGATAAAAGCAGCTTACCCAGCGACAGCTTAGACCGCTGTCCCCCGCTGAGCTTTGAACAGCTTAATGTCAGCTCATCCTCACCGAAGCCCAAGCCCAGCAGAGCCGATCTCGTCCGGCTTCTGAACACAAGTCCGTCGCGGCGTTGGAATTCCTCTGATAAAAGGTTTTGCTGGTGAATCAATACATCAAGGTTTTCGCCGCTTTTTTCTATTTGCCGATTCAGCCCCTCAAGCTCAAACTCCATCTGAATCAGGTCGTTAAACACTGAAAGCATCTCTTCGTAGATGCTCCTGTGCGAGCCCTCGAATGCATGCTGCTCCATATAACCGAAATTGGTGTTGCGTGACCGGACAACCTGCCCGGAAGACGGTTCGAGCGCGCCTGTGATCAGCTTGAAAAGTGTTGTCTTGCCGGTGCCGTTCGCCCCGACAAGCCCTGCCGTCTCACGCTCGCCCAGCTCAAATGAGACATTTTTAAACAGCAATCTGTCGGAGAAAATCATCTCAACATTTTGAACGCTTAAAACAGCCATAAACTTTTTTACCTAATCCTGAACTATATTCTTGTTTCAAGGACTTCCAGATGTCCAGTAATTTTAAACTCTCCCGCGCCTGCGGGTATAAACACACTATCGCCCTTTATAAACAACAGCGCTTCTCCGCAGCATTCGAGCGTACCCTCACCCTCAAGCGCTAAAAGCGAAACAAAGCTGTCGCCGTCCGACTGAGAAACATAGTTACCCTGTACTTCGACCTTAAATACCGAAAACAAATCACAGCTTGTAAGCAGTATTTTATTGTTGTCAAGCACTTCTGCTTTACACGTTCCGCACTTCTTGTCGAAGTTAAACGGAACAGTACTTGTTACGTCGACAGCCTTTGATATATGGAGTTCCCGCGGTTTTCCGTCGGCTGTTTGACGATTATAATCATAAACTCTGTATGTTGTATCGGAATTTTGTTGAACCTCGGCAAGTAATACGCCTTTACAGATGGCATGAAGCGTTCCTGCCTCGATAAAGAAAAAATCGCCCTTTTTAACCTTGACGTTTTGGACATAATCGAGAAGTGTATTGTTCTCAATTGACTGTTTGAAGGTATCCTTATCGATTGCCTCTTTAAAGCCGAGAATCAGACATGCATCGTCGTCGCAGTCAAGGATGTACCAGCATTCCGTTTTACCCGCGCCATGTTCGACCCTGCGGGCGTAGGCCTCATCGGGGTGAACCTGAATCGATAAATTGTCTCGTGCGTCGATAAATTTAATGAGAATGGGAAATTCGCCGAAGCGTGCGCCGTTTACGCCGCAAATCGAGCGGTCTTCGTCGTAGACGGATTTAAGCGTGCGTCCGGCATATTCGCCGTTGATGATTTCGGCACAGCCGTTCGGGTGGCAAGACAGCACCCACGCCTCGGCGGCGTTTTCCTTGTCGGTCACAACGCCGTATTCATCAATCAGCCGTCTGCCGCCCCATAGTGTGCTTGACACGGCGGGTTTAAGCTTCATCGGATACAATATAGAACACCTCTTTTTAATTTCGCGGTTTTATCATATTTGTCCCGTTTTTTTTATAAACATAAACGGGAGGATTATTTACAACTCTTAACTATGTTAATTGAAAGGAACGGTAATAAAAATGAGCACTTTTACATCGGTTCTGGTGATTACCATTCTGTCCTGCGCAGTCCTGACGGTTTTTATTGCCATGCTTAAAACGGGTCACTTTTTCAAAGCGCTTTTTCTGACCTGTCTTCAGGGCGTTGCGGCTGTGTTCGCGGTGAACGCTGTCGGACTTCTGACGGGCGTCACGCTTGCAGTCAACTGGTATACATTAAGCACGGGCGCCGTTTTCGGCACGCCGGGCGTCATATCACTGTTGCTGCTCGACGTCATTTTTTCCTGATTTTTATAAGCGAATACTGGTCGCAGTTACCGAGTGCCGACCGCGGCATATTGTCGATTATTGTAAGGCAGTTTAAAAAAGTCTGCGTTTGTTCAAGCATCAAGACGGCGTCATACTTATCCATCTCGTGGTTTTCGCTGACAACGCAAAGGCTGTCGGGCGCCGCCACGAGCGATATTTCGGGAATTCTGACGTTGAAAAGTGGCTGACCCTCGCCGAAATGAAGAAAATTATGCCCCCGCAGGGTGAGCGTGCGAACCCTTGTTCTGCCCTCAAGCGCCCTGTAATAAATTTCGTCCATTATTTTATTACCGGTGTAGACGATTTCGGTCTCGATGTTACCCGTGCTTGTATAAACGCCGTCAATGTCCTTCCATTCCATGCAGCCCAAATGTTCAATGGAGACGCCGGCCACTGCCTTAATATGGCCGCCCTTACCGTCCCAGAGGTCGGGGTGCGCGCTGAGCCATTTAGACGTTGCCTGAACACCGCCGCCCAGCAGGTTTTTAAACATCGGTAAACGGAAATGACCCGTTACAAACACAAATATATGCGTCCTGTTGAGCTTCTTGCCGCGCAGGCAGTCGATGAGCGCCAGCATCGCCAATGCGCCGTTTTCCTCAATGCAGTTCGTGCCGTCGGTGTGGCTGTTGATGATGACGGCCTCTTCCCTGTTTTCACCTTCGAGCATACAGTAGAAGGTTTCGGTCTGGGCACAAACCTCCTTTTGAGCCGTCAGCGTCAGCGTCGCGCTCTTGTGCGCCGCCGCCGCCTCAATGACCCTCTTGCCCTCGGTCGAGTTGACCCATACGGCGGGCATACCCTGATAGTCGAGGATAAACGGAAGATACTGCCCCTGAATGCTCGCGTCGCTCATGCCCTCCCAAATACATACGGCAGCCTTCGCTCCGGCGAGCTTTGCCGCTTTGAGCAAAGAAAAGTGTACGAACGAGGTGGCAACGGGACCGGTATAGTTTTTCGGCAGTTCGACATCCTCCGGCTTCGCCCTGCGACGGTCAAAGGCCAGCGCTGTCGGAAGAAAATCCATCTTGTTAACCTTGACGACAAGTATTTTATCCCGCGCGTTGATGTACTCGATGGGACCGGTAACATGGACAAGCTCGGCGGTAATGCCGTTTTCGTCCGTTTCGCCTGAATACGGAAACACGGACGAAACCGGCACGTTATCGTTCCCGTTTATGTCGTGAATCACAAGTGATTTGCTCTGTTCCTCCCAGCGATTGAAAAAGTTAGGGTCGGAATAGACATTGATATCCATCCGTCGCAGCTCGCTTTTAAGCCACTTAACATATTTATGCTGCCCCTCACTGCCCGTCAGCCTTGAGCCGAAGCTGTTCATCTTTTGAACTTGGGTCTCAAGCGCCTTTTCGCTCGTGTAGTCGGTGATGTCGTATTTCATCACGCCGTCGCTACAACGGGGATTTTTTTTATTCTTAATACCGAGATACTTCCGCAGCCCCTCCATGCTGTTGCGCCCGTCGGTGATACCCGCCTGATATAAAACGCCGAGCTTGTCGATGTCCTTATCAATGAGTGATATATCAATCTCCTCCGACGGTCTTATGACGAATACCCTGCCCTCTTCCTCAAGCCTGTCGATGAGGTCGAGCGTTTCGTTGTAACGACCGTTAGCTGCAAGCATCGTCTCAAGCAGCGCCGGCTTATCCTTATAGATTCTTTTAAGCGCCTCGCGTTCAGCTATAGATATCAAAGACCTGCGAAAGCCCTTGTGACGTGTTAGCACCAGTACAATTTTATCGTAGCCGTCGGCAAGCGCCTTTTCAACCGGAATTGGGTCGGCGACGCCGCCGTCGACATAATCACGCCCGTCGATGTTGACCGGCTGGGTAACCAGGGGTAGGCTCGCCGAGGCCGCGCCCGCCGCAAAAATATCTTGGCAGACACCTTTTTCAAAATAAGCCGGCTTACCCGTTTCGACATCCGTTACAACAACAAAAAAACGTTGCTTCGAATTGTTAAACATATCATAATCAAACGGGATGATTTCGCTCAGATCACCGAACATAAAGTCGAAGCCGAAAATGCCCTTTCGTCTGACGATGTTCATAGGGTTAAAATAGCGTTCATCGTTAATAAACTCAAGGTTTGCACGCGCCGAACGGCCGGGCTGCTTCGCGATATAGTTGAAGCCGTTCAACGCCCCGGCGGAAACGCCGAAAACACTCGACGGGTAGATATCGCTGCCCATGAGCGCGTCGAGCACACCGGATGTGTGTATTCCCCGAAGCGCGCCGCCCTCGATTATCAGACAATCGTTCATATCTATAGCTCCCTTCATCTCGCGAATTAATTTTCGATGAATAATATTTTAACACAACCATTAAACAAATGCAACATTCACCACAAAAGTTAAGGCTGCGCCGTGCGGCACAGCCCGGTAACTGATTTAATGTCAGACCTCACATAGCCCCTCGTCACACAGCCGGTATTTTTTGCCGCAGACGGGGCATATGTAGGCGGCACTGAGCCTTTGTCCGCATTCGCACACCCAGCCGATTTGCCTTGCGGGAACGCCTGCTACGAGCGCGTAATTAGGAACGTCCCTCACGACGACGGCACCGGCAGCGACAAGTGCGAACCTGCCGATTACATGCCCGCATACAACTGTGGCGTTTGCTCCGATACTCGCGCCGCAGCGGACAAGCGTCTTTTCATAAACCTCCGGCGTGTGTCCGCTTCTTGGGTTCAGGTCGTTCGTAAATACCATCGACGGCCCGCAAAAGACGCGGTCTTCAAGCGTTACGCCCTCGTAAACGGAAACGTTATTTTGAAGCTTAACCCCGTTGCCTACAACCACATCGTTGGCGATGTAGACATTTTGACCGAGCGTACAGCCCTCGCCGATGACGGCGTTTTGCTGAACATGACAGAAGTGCCATATTTTTGTACCTTCCCCGATTTGCACACCGTCGTCGATGACGCTTGTTTCATGCGCGTAATAATCAGCCATCAAACCGCCCCTTAAAGTCAAGCGTCGAGCAGCCGTCCATAGGCAGCTTTATAGGTCTGCCCTCGGCGGATGACTTGTATATTGCCAAAACCGTTTCAAGCGCACGTTTGCCCGCCTGTGCGTCTATGTAGGGCTTCCTGAACGTTTTAATCGCGTCAATGACATCGGTGTAAAGCGAAACATGCCCGAAGCCGTAAACGTTAGGCGGATTTTCACCGACGGCTGTTTCAAGCCTTGACTCCGTCTCGTCGCCGTCATCAAAATGCCAGTCGTCTATCTTGTTGACACATGTACCGCCAAGCTTTGCGTAACCCTTTTCACCAAACAGTGTGAGCGTTTCCTCGTAGTCACTGCCGTAGCTCCCGTTTTTAAAGCGTAGGAGCGCCGTACCGAAATCCTCGCATTCGATGTAGGGGTGCTTCATCCTGTCTGTCATGCCGACGACCTCGGTGACCTCGTCGCCCATCATCCACCGTAGAAGATCTATCGCGTGGATGCACTGATTCATCAGCGCGCCGCCGTCCTGCGCCCATGTTCCGCGCCAGTCGGCGCTTCTATAATAATCCTCGCCGCGCGACCAACGAATGCTCGTCGTACCGTAATACAGCTTGCCGAACCGTCCGGCTAAAAGCGCCCTGCGCGTGTGCTGAACTGAGTCGTTAAACCTGTTTTGGTGGTTGGCGCAAACTGTTACGCCCTTAGCCTGTTGAGCAGCGATAACTCTGTCTGCGTCGGCTATGGACAGCGCAATGGGCTTTTCGATGATGACATTACTGCCGGAGTTTATGCAATCGACGGCGATATCGGCGTGGGTACCGCTGAAAGTGGCGATGGCCGTCAGTTCCGGTTTCTCGACCGCCAGCATCTCGCAGTAATCAGAATAACAACGGATTTTATCTCCGTTCGGAAGCTCCGCCGCCTTTTCCTTTGCCTTTTCAACATCAATATCGCAAAAAGCCGCTATCTCGAGTCCGTTTTTAATCGCCGCCGCGATGTGGCTGGGTGAGACACGACCGCAGCCGATTAAAGCATACCTCATACAAAGCTGGTCTCCTTAAAAAGAGCCGTATCAGAAAGGACAAAAACTGTCCCTTCGCAATACAGCTCCTAATATTTTAAATTCTATCTGTTTTGCTCAATACTTAATGAATCCTCGAGCGACATTCCAAAATCGATTAGCATCTGCGTGTCCTGCGCGTTGATAACGCCGTCGTTGTTGACGTCGCTCGCGTCGGTCAGCGCCGGCGTTAGTGGCAAATTGTAGAACTTGAGGCTGAGAATATTAGCGTCGCAAGGGGTAACTACGCCGTCTCCGTCAAGGTCGCCGTAAATAACGATAGTGTACTTCTCAAGCTGTTCGCCGCCGGAAGCGTTGAGCGCGATGGTTGTCCCCGTGCCGTAGCCGTTGGGCGTCGGTGTGATGACAATCTGGCCGCTGCCGCTTGACGAGCTTGCGATAGCTTGAACCTCGGCGGCGGTGATACCCTGCCCAAATCCGTCGATAATCTTTCTTTCGGTATCGGGCGTACAGGTGATGCCCGCGTTAAAAACAATCTGGGGATATTGCATGATGTTGACGTTTATAGCCTTTGGGGTTGCGTTTATCAGGTCTTCAAGAGTTACCGTAAATGCGTTGGAAACTGGATAGTAGCCGTCCCTTGTGACCGTGTAAGTATATGTGTCGTCCATATTGATAGTATATGTCGCCGAAATTCTGTTGGCCGCGGACGGCAACTGAAGGACGTTTTGTGAATTGTAGACGCTGATGTTAGTGTCTGTCGCGTTGATGTTTAAAGTTACTGTTGAAGTCTGATACGGCGTGCTTGTCAGATAAAACGGCTGGACATAGGTGATACCGCCCGCGCCGGTGAAATAGACACGGACATAGCTGCTAATTTGCGATTCATATTTATTGAGGTCAAACGTTACGACATCGCCGCCGGCGTTGCAGTCGATAGTATCAAGCAGGACGCCGTTGCCGTAGATGCGCGCCTTGGTCGCCTTGGTTATATTAAAAGTAATCTGGCTGTGTATGTCGTCGGTCGTGATTCGCGTGACTGAGGGATAGTCGCCCGTGCCAGTGGTGCCGTTGAGTTCGTTAGCGCCCTTGGAGCTTTTTGACGACGCGAAGAAAGCGCCGTTTGTTAGACAGGTTCTCGCGTTCGCGACAGTGTTGGACGGCATCCAGAGATAATTGGCATTTCTGTTGACATCGCTCTGTTCATGCGCATCGTCCTCGCAGAAGCCCCATAAATGCCTGCCGACAGGCGCTAATACCTGAAGGCACTTGTCGTAAAGGACACGATCGCCGGACGTACGGCCGTCGCTTGTGTTGACAAGCTCAAAGCCGAGGCATGAGTTGTATGTTTTAAATATTTCGTTTGTAAAGGAGTTGACAAACGAGGTGTCGTAATCGTCGTCCCACCAGTCTCCGACATGGTTTACATGGGACAGACCTCCAGCGTTGTGTTCCTTTTGAACCGCAGTTTTAATACCCGAAACGTCCGCAGCTCCTGTTTCCATGTCGCCATCGCCCGCGGCGGCAAACCATCCACAAACATGCGCCTTATCCATTGACGCGCCGTTAAGCTCGTTGCCGTAAGGAATATCTATCATCTTCTGACCGTTTCTGTCGGAACCGGTCGTGATTGCTTGGTTGCGTGAAGATGAAAGAGGGTCAGGGCTTCCGTGGAGTAAAAATTGATATGTAAAGGCAGTATGCCTTGACTTGCTCGCCGTCCAGCCGTAATTCACCGTGCCGTGGTCGGTCATAGACAGGCAGTCATAGCCGGTAGCGTAGTAATATTCAATCATATCATCAAAATCAGCGTCACCATCGCTCATGTTGGAGTGGGTGTGAAGGTTGGACTTGTAGGCATGCCAAGTGTCCCAGTTCACC
>CAZDWM010000040.1:0-12885 GCA_964509145.1 uncultured Eubacteriales bacterium
AGTGCCACCTCGTTGTCTGTGCCGCTTCTGCCGACACTACTCATCATCCGTCCGAGAATAACAAGAGCGCCGAAAATAAAAACTATAAACAGAACGAGAATTGGGTATCTCATCACCTGCGCTGCTGAAATCAGCCGCGCGGCAAGGTAATAGTCGTCCTTGGCCGTCATATCCTTTCGGATAAACAGCTTAATGGTGCCCGACACCTTAATGTCCTCGTCGTTATAAAACTCGAACACCTTGTAGTTTGTATAACAGGTGTCGTACAGTGAGTTGATGACCTCGTCGCCAAAGTTGCAAAGCACAGCAGAATTATCATCCCGCGAGGCGATAAACAACACATTGCAGCGTGTCTTAACGTATTTTTTCTCAAATTCTTCAATTCTGTTAAGCTCTGCTCTTGTCGCCGTGTGATTAAGTTTTTTTAAATAAAGCTCATAATAATTCTCAAGGTTTTCAAACTCGTCGTCCGTCTTAACCCGCATCGCTTCCTCGAACGCGTAGGTCTTGTAATCGTCCGCGTAGAAGTGATAGTCAACCATGCAGGAAACGGCAAGCGCCATCGCGACGGCCAGCTCAAAAAAAAGCAGGAACGCGATGACAGCCGTTACCTTATCGGACAAGTTCATATTGTGCAGTTTCATTTCAGCTTCTCTTTTCCATCTTGTATCCGTGACCCCATACCGCGATTATGTAGCGCGGCTCCGCCGGGTTTATCTCCACCTTTTCCCGAAGGTGACGGATGTGAACAAGCACAGTGTTTTCGGCGCCGAACGGGTCGTCGTTCCACACACGGCGGTAAATATCCTTGGGAGAGAACACCTCACCCGGATTTTCCATAAACAGCTTTAATATTTCATATTCCGTGGGTGTAAGGTTGATGCGTTCACCGTCGACTGTAACGACCTTGGATTTGTCGTCGATTTCAATGCCGCCGTTTATCAGCGCGTCATTTTTTTTGTTATCGCTGCCAAGCTCAACATATCGCCGCAGCTGCGATTTTACACGTGCCGTCACCTCAATGGGATTGAACGGCTTTGTGATATAATCGTCTGCTCCGACGTTCAGACCGAGGATTTTATCGGTGTATTCGCCCTTGGACGTGAGAAAAATGACAGGGACATTATAATACTTTCGCAGCTCTACCATCGCCGATATGCCGTCCATTTCCGGCATCATGATGTCCATCAAAACAAGCTTGATGTCGTTTTCCGAAAGCGCCTTAAGCGCCTCACGACCATTGCAGGCCTCAATGACATTATAGCCCTCGCTTGTCAAATATACCTTTAGCGCACTGACAATATCCCGTTCGTCGTCACACACAAGCACATTGTACATCTTTCCGCCCTCTTTCCGATACTCAATAAACCGTGTCTATTATATATTACTATTTTCCATTATCATTTCTCAATTTCAAATTTGATCTTATAAAGTGATTAAAAAAAGCTTAAGATTTGCTTGCGTTGTTGCGCTTCTCGATTTCCTCCACCATGCGCTGGTACTCGTCCTCGTCCACGGTAATCCGCTTTTTCATAATTACGTAGCCGCCCGCCATAAATATAATTGGCAGAATCACCATCACAAGCCGTAGAGTGACGGCCATATATCCTGGCGCACCATTAAGAATCTCCGTTATACCAGAAGCCTTGGTCTGTTCGGTTATCTGCTTGAGGCTCGCCTGTTGCTCAAGCTCGGAAATTTTGTTCGTGATAAAGGTCATACCGATGAGGATATAGACCACCATGACGATGAGTTGCTGAAGCGAGCTCGACATCTTCGCCATGAACGGACGCAGCGAGAAGATAATAGCCTCGTCACGGTCGCCGGTTTTATACTCGTTGTATTCAATGGTGTTTGTCAGACAGATGGTGACTACCATATAGAACAGTGCGTAGCCGAAGCCGATGATGAGCGCCTCGCCGCAGAAAAGCCACAATTTTATGCTCATCGGGGCGAAAAAGCCCGTCAGCGCAAACAGTGTGTAGCCGACAATGCTTGATATAAGACCAATCCAAGCCAGTGAGCTTCGGCTGAATTTCTTTGCCATTGAAGGATAAACGAGGTTAATAATGCCCGATGACGCTGCGTAAAACGCAGCGAATATCGTCACAATTTTACCCTCATAGCCAAATTCGAAATACATATAATTTGTGCCGAACGCCGTTATAAACGCTCCGCTGAGATTGACTAGCAGCATCATTAGCGTCACCCATAAAAGCTGGTCGTTGTGAGCTATGACCTTGAGCATCTTACGCAGACCGATGCGCTCCTCAAGCGGCGTGTTCGCCACATGCGGTTCCTTAACGCCAAAGCACACAACCAACTGACCCACGACAAAGACAACGGCTATAAAAACACCTACGGCGGCATAGGCCGTGATAGTGTTTCCACCGATGGCTAAAGCACCGACGGTCAGGATGGGAATCAAGCCGCTGGCTACGACTGTGCCGAGCCCCGCGAAAAGGTTTGCAAGCGACGTTATAGAATTGCGTTTTTGGGCGTTGCTGGTAAGCGACGGGAGCATCGACCAGTAGCCGATATCGTTCATGGTAAAGGTGACATCCCATATCAGATAAAGCACGCCGAAAAGCACAACAAACGGCCAGCCCTGAACCCTGTTCGCAAAAATAATTGTCAGCATCACGCCGTTCGTCACGGCGCCTATCATAATCCATGGCTTGAATTTGCCGAAGCGCGTGCGAGTGTTTTCGATGATACCGCCCATAATAGGGTCGTTGATACCGTCCCAGATGCGACAGACGATCATAATTACGCTGATGGCGGCAAACTGCTGTGTCGTTAACTGCCTTGTGTACAGCACATAGGTCAGTAGAAAATAGCTGAACAGCGAATAGGCCATGTCCCGTCCTAAGCCCGGCACGGTGTAAATCCACTTGTTTTTGTTGAATTGTTTACTTAACTCGTCTGTTCCCTTACTCAAAGAAGCCACTCCGTTCCTATTTAAATTATTTCATCAAGGAAATAGGCGTTGGTGTTCGCGCGTTTGCCGCTGTTGTCGGTTATCTGTACCCGAATATAAACGTCGTTCGGGTTGATATTAAAGCAGGCTTTTTCGATAGTTTCACCGTCGTGTACACGTGCGACCTCCGTGCGGCGGCCGCCCGTCGTCATGTGGATGCTGCGTACGCCCGAGCATTCGATACAGAGCTTTCCGTCCTCAACATACAGCGCGTAGATTTCCGGCCCCATTGAGGCGTAAAAGCTGCCCTTTTTGAGCGCATCGATGATACCCCCGTAGCTTAAAGCGTCGGCCTTAATCATCGTGAATCCCCCGAATGAGTCGTTGAGCGGGTGTCCGAACGGCTTGCGGTCGTGGTTGTCGTCCGCCGCTACGCAGAACATCCTGTTGCCGCGACGCAGAAGCGTGTCGTAGGGTATTTCCTGATTTCCGTCAATTCCGTCGAGCATTGCGCTGTAATTGAAAATCTCCATGGCAAACAGCCCCTTTAGCCCGCCGTAATCCTCAAGCGTCTGGAGCGACCAGTTCGGATGGTTGTAACAGACAAGGTAGCCCGCTTCATTCAAACGTGCGATATAGGCGTTGACGGCGTCGATATCCTGATATTTTGGTCTTTCAAGTGCTGTGTAGCCGTCGCCGTCGGTTGTCGCATAGCAGTTGAAATGATAGCACCGGACAAAATGGCTGTCGCTGACAATCCAGTTACTTATATCCGCCTCGTAGGCCGTGAGCGCTACAAAATCGTCATCCGTCAGGTCGTGGTGCGGTACGCAGATGTCGTGGTCGGTGAACGCCACAACCGAATAACCGTGTTCCTTATACGCTTTTTTAAGCTCCTCAACCGTCAAATCTCCGTCGGATATAGTAGAATGGCAATGGAGGTTCGCCTTAAAAAACGTTCCGCCCTCGGGCAAAAGATACTTTCTCATAGGATATCGTCCCTTTCGGTTATTCTTTTATGTAGGCCTCAAGCGCGTAAATCGGTTTACCCTGCCCGACAAATTTTTCTTCATATTCTGTTTGAATATTGCCGCTTATGTATTCGCTGTTGTACAAATCAAGCGTGATGTTTTTAAGCGCGAAACCGTGCTGAGAAAAGCTTTCGAGCGAAAACTCAAAAAAGCGCACGTTGTCGGTCTTCTGGCGGATGACGGCGCCTTCCTTGAGCACCGATTTATAAAAGGGCAGAAACCGTTCGCTCGTCAGCCTGTGATAACGGTATGAATATTTCGGAAACGGGCACGAAAAGTTAAGGTATATGCCCGATACAGAACCTTCGGAAATGTAGCGGTAAAGGTATTCCGCCGATATGTTTAAAAAGCGGACATTATGCAACCCAACTTCTTGCGCCCTGTCGCAGGCGTCGACTATGACGCCGCTTTCCTTTTCAACAGCGAGAAAATTTTTGTCCGGCTCACGTTCCGCCGCTTCACAGATAAACTTGCCCTTGCCGCAGCCTATTTCGAGCATAACAGGGTTGTTGTTTGTGAATATTCCCTCAAAACTGAGGAACATATCCTTGGCGGGGTGTTCATCGAAATTTAAAGGTCCGTATTCGACCGAAAGCAGATACTCTCCGCAGTTTTCGAGCCTTTCCTCAAGATTTTTCTTGCGCCTTAATCTCATCTTTCATATCCGCCTTACGGTGTATGCCGCAAAATATTATTAACATTACTAAGTATACTATTTTTGCGTTTTTTGTCAATATATCAAGGTAAAAGGTGTTGCATCGTTCCGTCTTTTCTGATATCATTTGACGGATGGGTTATTTTGCCCAAAACATCAGCAGCAAGGGAGAATCAAAATGATAAAGCCTTATAAACTCACCGCTCAGCCGTGCCGCTTCTGCACTATTTACAAAAAAGGCGACAGCGCTATTCCGCCCGAGCTTTACACCGTTTCAAGCGTACCGCCCTGCCTTGACGGCTTTCCGCTTCCGCTCCCGTCAAAAAAGAGCGACTACACCTGCTCCGCCGTCACCGCAGACAGTGCAAAATGGTACGGCGCTTCAACCGGATTGACCCGCTACGACAAGGACGCCGAACGCGAAGACAATGTTATGCAGTACTTTTCAGCCGACCGCGACCTGCTTGATAATCATGTCATTTCGCTCCTGCCGTCCGGCAACGGTCTGTGGGTTCAAACAGAAACGGGCGCTTCCTACATCGAAATGAAGCTTGTCGGCGCCGAGGAAAAGGCCGATATGCTGCTTGACGAATCAATAAAATATGTCGACCGCCGCGGCATGTACAGCCAGAAGACACTCGCTGTCCTCGGTGACGTCACAACTGCCGTAAAATACGGTCATTCTGACAACGACGGCTGCTTCACAGCGGGCTTCGCAATTGCCGAAATGCTTCGCTACGCCACGTTCAAGCGTGAGAAGGGAGCTGAGCATCCCGATACCCTCGCTGCCAAAAAAATCGCGACACGCGCCACAGAGGCCTGTCTGCTGCTCATGAACATCTGCGGCCGCGGCGACGGCTTTGTATCGCGCAGCTATCTCTGCCCCGACGAACCGGTGCCGGACGACGGTCTTTTCTTCCGCAAGGAGGGAGGAAAGGCGCGTTGCCTTGAGACGAATGCCGCGAGAAAGCGCGGCATGATAGGCCTTGAAATCGACGCCTCCGCGCCTGTACCCGACAGGCTCGCTAAGCTTTACAGGGACGAGGGCTACGGCGACGACGGCATTGTTTACAAGGCGGACACCAGCAGCGACGAGGTCACGCTTCATTTCCTCAACCTGCTGTTTACGCACGATATCCTCGGCGGTGACGACCCAGAGCTTGACGACCTCGTAAAATCCTCGGCGCGCGCGCTGATGAACCACATCATCGACCACGGCTATGAAATGCACGACTGCACAGGTCAGCCCACGACATGGGCAAAGTGGAGCAAGGCTTATTTTGAGACCGATTTCGGCTATGTCGACGCCTGCCTTAACGCGGCGGAGCTTTTAATGTACCTCAATGTTACCATGCATGTCCTCGGCGAAAGCGGTCATTGGCGTGAGCATTACGACAGTCTTGTCGCCGACGGCTACGCCGACATCGCGACAAAGCATTGGAACAGGCTTTATCAGACCGGTATGTCGATGGGCTTTGAGCCTGTTGAGGACATCATGTACGGCGACCACGCGTTAAGTGTCAGCGCGTACTGGGGGCTTTGCCTGCTTGAAAAGGACGAAGCACTGCTTGAAAAATACCGCACCGGCTTCAAGGAATGGCAAACCACATTAAGGCGCGACTTTGACCCGGGTTATGACCTCCCGATAGCGATTTCCTGCCCCGATGAGGAAATTGATATGGATCGCATGGCGACATGGCTTTACAGGATGAATGTATCGCGCCTCGCCGCTGGTGTCAGCGCCATCGGGCGTCACGACACACCGGTTGTAAAGCGCCGCGCTGGAGCAAAGGAAATTTCATGGCTGCTCCCCAACGACGAACGGTTCATCTCCAAATACGACCGCAATCCTTTTGCCTTGAAGAATGTCGATTCCGGCGGACTGACAACGGTTGAAAGCTGCTATATCTATACATTTGCCTATTGGATTGGCAGATATTACGGATATTTTGAATAATCGGAGGAAAGGTTGAACAAAGCATGAACAAAAGCATACATTTAATCGGCAACGCACATCTTGACCCCATCTGGCTCTGGCGCTGGCAGGAGGGCTGCGGTGAAGTGCTCCAAACCTTCCGCAGTGCGCTCGACCGGCTAAACGAATACGATGATTTTATCTTCACCTGCTCGTCCGCCTCCTACTACCGCTGGGTCGAGGAGATTGACCCCGATATGTTCAAGGAGATACAAAGGCGCGTTAAACAGGGGCGCTGGGTGCCAATCAACGGTTGGTGGGTTCAGCCCGACTGCAACATGCCGTCCGGCGAGAGCTTCGCGCGTCAGGCGCTTTACAGCCAGCTTTACTACCTTGAAAAATTCGGCCGTATTTGTCATACAGGCTATAATGTGGACTCGTTCGGACATAACGGCAACATGCCCCAGTTGCTTGTCAAGGGCGGTATGAGAACATATGTAATGATGCGCCCCAACACCGAAGAAAACCCCGACATGCCCGAGGATTTGTTCTGGTGGGACAGCGCCGACGGCTCGCGTGTGTTAACCTACCGCATCCCTACCGGCTACGGCGAGTCCGGCACGGAAAGCCTTGACAGAACGGTTGCGTTCATGGAAGGAAAAGCCGATAAAAACGGATACGGTATGATGCTCTTTTACGGCGTGGGCAACCACGGCGGCGGTCCGACCAAGGGCGACATAGAGCATCTTTCCTCGCTCGGAGCCGACGGCTTCCACAACCTTAAATATTCGTCACCCGACGAATATTTCGAGGAGATGTGCGCCGAGCGGCTCGACCTGCCCGTCTGGTGCGACGACATGCAGCACCACGCAAGCGGCTGTTACTCATCCACCTCGCTTGTCAAGCAGCTCAACCGCAAGGCCGAAAACTGGCTGCTCGCGGCCGAACGCTGGAACACCGTCGCCGCGATAACCACCGATATGCCGCCCGTTACAAACGAGCTTGCCGACGCCTGGCGCTGCGTGTGCTTCAACCAGTTCCACGACATTCTCTGCGGCTGCTCGATTATGGAGGCCTACGAGGACGTGCGCGACAGCATGGGCTACGCTATGACAATAGCTGCGCGTGCCGAAAACAATGCGATGCTTAAAATTGCCCGTCAAATCGACACATGGATAGACGGCGTATCCGACCCTCTTTCTACGGTTGTTCGCCACCATTATCATAACCCCGCTTTCCCCCGCCCCGTCGTCGTGTTCAATCCCCTCTCCTATGAGGTCAACACACCCGTACGGACGTATCAGCCGTCTGTGCGCGTCACCGACGCCGACGGAAACGACGTGCTGTTCCAAAATGTCCGTTCGTCGCGCTCCAACGACTCGCACCTCGACACCGTCTTTATGGCTAAGGTTCCAGCGATGGGCTACGCTACCTACTGGCTCTCTTGGATGACAGGCGAAAACCGCGAAAGCTTTAAAAATGAGCCCGAAACCGACGTCAAGGCCGACGGACTGACTATTGAAAACGAATACCTCAAGGTCGTGTTTGACGATGTCACAGGCGGAATTAAAAAGCTCGTTTCAAAGGAGGACGGCTTCAACTACGCAAGCGCAAAGACGCTTGCTCTGCCGACGGTTATTGACGACAGCAAGGCCGACACATGGGCACACAGAATATTCAGGTTCCACGACATCAAGGGTATTATGTCGCTTGTCAGCATCGAGCTTGTCGAAGCGGGACCCGCGAGAGAGATTGTGCGCACAAAGCACCGTTTCAATGAAAGCTATCTTACACAGGACTTTATCCTCGGCTCAAAGCAAAAGGTTTTGCGCGTAAAGTGCAAGGCGATGTGGCAGGAAAGCTTCTCCATGCTCAAGGTTCCGTTTGAGCTTGCGGGCAACGCGCCTGTCTCAACATATGAGATACCCGCGTCGTTCATCAAGCGCCCCTGCAACGGTGAGGAGGAACCGGCTCAGAACTGGGCAGATATCACCGTCACAGCCTCCGACGGTAAACGCAGAGGCATTTCAGTGATGAGCGACTCAAAATACAGCTACGACTGCCCCGGCAACGAGCTGCGCATCACGCTGCTGCGCAACGTAATCTTTGCCGACCACTTCTCCTACCGTCCCAAGGCTAACTTCAACTTTACCGACGAGGGGCTTCAGCGCTTTGAATACGGCATCGCCGTCCATACGGGCGAAGCGGAGACAAGCGGTATCACAGCCGAAGCGGCGCTGTTCAACTGCCGTCCCGTCGCCATTCCAGAAAGCTACCACAAGGGCTCTCAACCGCAAAACAAGAGCTTTGTAACTATCACAAAGCCTAATATTCTTGTCACTGCTTTCAAGCTGTGCGAGGACGGCTCCGGTGATACCATTATCCGCTGCTACGAGACCGACGGCAAGGACACGGGCAGGGTCGGCATCGTATGCGACATTATAGGCGCGGGCTTCTGGGCGGACTTCGGACGCAATGAAATTAAGACCTTCCGCGTCAACGCCGAAGGCTTTGTCAGCGAAACAAACTTCCTTGAGGGCATTGCGGAGGAATAATCAATATCCTTTATTCAACTATTTAAAGCATGATAACACAATCCCCGTTTGCAGATTTATACCTGTCTGCAAACGGGGTCTTGCTTTCAAACAGAATGTTTAGCGACATTTGCTTTAAGCAGCAGATTGTTATATGCAGGGTTGTTGCCGCTGTTGTTTACGCGTTTCGAATTACGGCAATCTTGAACGCCGTTGTCTGCGGAGGGATGCTCGCGGTCTGGAAGCTCGCGTGCTCCACCCGAACCGTCTGGCCGGGTCGAATATCCTTTAAGCTGATACGCTTACCACCGACATCTGTTATGACCGTCGCGCGGTTGACGACGAATTTCATTTGGTTATAGATGTCACCCGCCGTTCCCGTGATTAAAAATCCGTTTGCAACGTCCACACTGACTACGCGTCCTGTCGTGACCTTCACTGAGGATGGCTCGGTAAGCGCGACGATTTCGAAGGCCGTCGTCTGCGGCGGTATACTCTTTGTCACCGCGGCGGAACACGCGGCGTTTATGCGCGTTCCCTTGCGGATATCTTTAAGTATGAGCGCCTCACCGAACTGGTTTCTGATACGTGTACGGCGCGATACATTGATTCTCAGCTGTTCCGACTTTGTCGTATTGTTCTTGGCCGTCACGCCGTAGGACACGATTAAATCACCCGTCCCCCTGTTGTTGACGTTTACCTCTTCAACGAGCGCGTTATCAAGACGTAAAATGCCGCCGCTTTGCGACATGGTTCCTTTTATTGGCATGTTGTTCATAGCTCTTCCCTCTTGTTTACAAAGTTTCTACTACATTATATGAAAGACGCCGGAATAGTTGACGGTCAAAATAATGAACAGAAAAACGCCCGTCCTATTTAAAAAGGACGGGCGCTGTGTCATCATAAATACCGGCTTGGATTATTCCCTGAATAGGTCGTAGTATCTGCCCATCCAGTACGGCAGCAGCCATGACGACGGACAGACACAGCTGTAACCGCGCGAGCTGCTGTCGAGCGAAAAGGCGTTATAGGTGAGCCTGTCGCTCGGGCGCTCATCGGCGGGCAGCGGGTTCTTCGCGTGCGCGTCTCCGCCGAATATTTCCGGCGAATGGTCTATTTCAACATCGGGACGCCGCGTGTTGTTCATGTTGTAGCGTATCAAATCGAGCGGTGTCTCCTGCAAGGTGCGTACGGCGCTTTCGATGTCGCACGGCTCATTGGTAAGCCCTCCGTAGATGAAGCTCCACGTCGCACAGCGCTCGATACGCTCAACGTCGAAGTGGTAGCGGATACCCATCTGATAATATTTAAGCAGCTGCGGGTCTGTCTCGTAGGTCATCAGGTTGTGGATTGCGTAGAAACCGAGCTTGTCGTCAATGTGGCAGGCATGATTATCGTCAATCTTGTATGTCACCGCGTTGAGCGCGTAGTGATGTTTTTTGATAAGCGTCTTGTAGAGCTCGTTATATTTTTCCTCACCTGTCAGGTGATAGGTCACCTTGAGGAAAGACAGCATTTCAAGCGAGTTGACACCCTTTTCCCAGAACCATGTGTCGTTGCAGTTGAGGTCGTCTGGATTCCAGTTTGACCAGGTGCAGGGCAGCCCGTCGGCGTCGCAGAGCGTATAATCATGCGTTAAAACATGGTCGGTAACGCGTTTGATGGACTCGGCGATAATTTTCTTTTCAGCCTCGTCGGCGACAAAATCGAAATACCATGCCGACGCGTAATAATGTCCTACCATTTCGTCGCTCGACGTCTCGCCCTTCCACTCAAGAGGTCCCTTTTCGTCCTCGGTAAGATGCCACTCTATATCGCCGTCGCCGAATCTGTCCTCACCCGGTCGGCGGTAAGCCCTTGCCGGAAAGCCCTCAATGCCGCTGATGTTTTGAAGCTTGAGAATCGCGTTCATCGACGCGCGCGCCTCAGCCGCGGCTTCGGGGTCTTTTGTGACGGCGTAACGGAAACTCATAGCCGCGATATATGTGGCTGTCCACAGACCGTCGTTGTCGGAAATTTCGACAATTCCGTCGTTGATGTCGCTGCTGTAAAGGTGGCGGTTGTTGATGTAACCCTCACGGTTGTGGTACTTGTGCGTAAGTATGTCGAAATGAGCCGCCTTCTCCTCAAGCGACATCGCCTTTAAGGTAATTCTGCTCAAGCCCTCGGGCGTTCCGACCCAGTATTCGTCATTAGTGTCTTTTACGGCAATGGCGCTGACCTTGTCGCTCGGCAGCCAGCGTTCGGCACCGATAAAGCTGTAATGTGTACCGTTTTGGACATAAAGACCGATATCAGTCCCGATATACCGCGAGCCGTCGTTGCCGAACAGAATTTTGGTAATTTTACACTTTGGCAGAACGCTTGCGTCGTCCGGCGTGAGCCATTCGCTGCGACCGTCGTAAATCATCAGCCCCTTGTCGCTGCCGCACCAGACATGACCCCATTCGTCGGAGGCCATTGTGCTGACGGCTGTGGTCGGAAGGTCGGTCTGTGACGGCATCACAACACCCCAGTTCGGTCTTTTACCGTGTAATATTTGGAGCGCTTCGGGGCAGAACACGTAGACCTCGCCGTTGCCCAGCGCCGTCATAGCTGTCGCACCGCCAAGCTCAAGACTTTGCCTTCTGTTAAATTTAGAACCGTCATATTTATAAAGGCAGGAATCCGTCAGCATCCATATGTTACCCGCGCCGTCGCGGCAAATGTCGACTGTCTGCTCGTCAAAGCTCTCGGAACTTTCAAGCTTTTTGCCGACAACCGTGAAAACCTGCTTGCCTGAAAGCGCGAATATTTTACCGCAGTCGCAGGCATACAGCGCTTTTATCTTAGCCGTAACGCCGCCGACAAGCGAAAACTTTTTGCCGTTATACAGGCAAAGCCCGTTGTCTGTGCCGACATAAAGCGTTCCGTCCGGTGCGTATGCGAGCGCGGTGACGCTGTCCGACGGCAGCCCGTCGGCGGTGCCGAAGAACGTTCTGGTTTTCTGGGCGGTTTTCCTGAGCAAAAGGCAGTTTCTTTCCATGTTGACCTCCGTTACTTGTTTGTTATCGTATTTTTTATCAGGCTTAACAGGTTTTTAAAGTCCCTGTGAAACATCAAAACATTAACACCTGTTACGACGGTGCCGCTTACCGCGAAAACCTCCGCGGCATAAACAGCCCACCGCACATATGATGTGCCGGAAAAGCCGGGTAAAAATGCTACAACGGCTATAACTGCGACGGACGCGGCGGCGTTGACCGCCAGACGACCGAAAAACACCGCCGGACTTCTTTTGATAATATGCTTTGACAGATATAAAACATACTGGACGGTACGAAAGCTCATCGCGGCCAGCGTCCCGACGGCCACACCGACAATACCCAGTTGGACAACAAGGATACAGGACAGCGCAAGGTTGATACCAGCCTCGACGAAAGCGCCGTTTCGTGTCTGTTTAAAATGCCCTGCCGCCAATGTAACGCTGTTGTAGGGAATGCGCAGGCAGTAGACCGCTTCCGCTAAAGTAAGAACCACGGCAAAGGCCGGGCGGATGTAGTCGGCGTCTGTAATGTTGCGCGTATAAACCGCCACGAAAGGCAGAATCAGCAGACCGGCGCATGTAAACAGAGTTGTTGTGGCTAAAAATGAAACGAATTCAAAAACGCTGAAATTCCGTCGCAGCGCATCATTTTCGTCGTTCGCAATCATATTCCCGAACGCTGCCTCAATACCCGAGGATAGTGTGGATGTGATTCTTTCAATGCCTGCCACAACGGAATAATACACCGCGTAAACCGAAACCTCCGAGATACCGTTAAGCCTTCCCGAGGCTGATTACGACGGCT
>CAZDWM010000041.1:0-2947 GCA_964509145.1 uncultured Eubacteriales bacterium
TCCCATCCACGGCGAAACGGACTGCCTGTTTCACAGTGTATATGTCTCCTACTGCTGCTTTCGCTCCTTCCGCGGCTCAAAACGGCTCAATGTTGAAAGTCTTGCCATAGGCTCGCTGCTGCACGACTTTTTTCTTTACAATTGGTACACCACCAAGCACGACGAGTTTCACGCCTACTATCATCCAAAAAAAGCGCTTGAAAACGCCAGAAATTGTTTCATCATTAACCCCGTTGAGGAGGAAATTATCCGAAAGCATATGTGGCCGGTAACCGCCGCTCTCCCGCGGCATAAAGAAACATATGTCGTAACTTTTTTCGACAAATACTGCGCGACCGCAGATATCATAAAGACGAGCGCTGCTTTTCGTCCGGTTTATGCTGAAATTTTAAGGGAGGCCGGGGTCAACGTTGAGTAGCGTTTTTCGATATGTCATCTGGTTTTTCCTTTATTCGTTCATCGGCTGGCTGTGGGAGACGATTTTATTCACCGTGCGTGAAAAACGCTTCGTCAACCGCGGCTTCCTGTTTGGTCCGCTGTGTCCCATTTACGGTGTCGGTTCCGTCGCCTGTATACTCCTAATGTACGGACGGCTGTCGCAGTGGTGGCTGATTTTCATTATCGGCCTTGCCGCCTGCACCTTGCTTGAATATGTCACCCACTATCTGCTTGAAAAGCTGTTCCACGCCACATGGTGGGATTATTCCCACGCGTTTCTCAACATCAACGGGCGTGTCTGTCTCACATCATCTATCGCGTTCGGCGGGTGTACCGCGCTGCTGCTGAAGGTTGTTCATCCGGCCATAGAACGTGTGACAGACATGCTGCCCGTCCCCGTCGTTGACGTCTCCGCGTTCATTATTTACACACTCCTGATAGCTGACATAACGCTCACCGTGTCCGGCATGGTTCAGCTCACCAACCGGCTTCAGCTGTTCCAGAGGTTCATCGAGGCGCGTGTTCAGCTGGGCATCAACCTGACGGAGGAAAAAAGTGCCGACCTTGCCGAAAAAATTCAGGAAAACGAGCGCGCCCGCGAGCTGCTTGAGCGCATATCCGTCTCAAAACCGGCTCGGCTCATCAAAGCCTATTCGCAGATGCGCTCCGTAAGCTATTCCGAGGCGCTCGAGGCCGTCCGCAAGGAAATGCGTATCAAACTAAAGAAATAAAACCTAAGAACTGCGTATGCTTTACCGCCTTTGCTGTTAAAGCCTATAAGAAAATCTTGACTTTTCCGCACCAATACCTTATCATCTTAAAAAGCTTACCAATGCACAATAAGTATATACTAAAGGTTCGTGTTGATTATAAGGAAAGGCGGGAAGCGGATACCGTATGTTTTTCGAACATCGGCGTCCGCGTAAAGCATATGACGGAGTACGGCTGTTTGTCACGCGGGGAGCTTTCACAGCTGCGTGAGGAGCTTGAAAAGCAATACAAGGCGTTTTGCGGCATGGGGCTCTCCCTTGACATGTCGAGGGGAAAGCCGGGGGGAGAACAGCTCAACAGCTCCGACGCGCTGCTCGACGCGCTCGGCTCAACGTGTCCGAAAAAGGCTGAAAACGGCTTTGACGTGCGAAACTACGGCGTGCCCGACGGCATTCCCGAATGCCGTCGTCTCTTTTCCGATTTGCTTGGCGTTCCCGCCGAGAACATTCTTGTCTGCGGCAATTCCAGCCTTAACCTGATGTTCGATTACATATCCCAGTGCATGACCCACGGCACGGGCGGCGGCGAGCCGTGGATGAAACAGGGCAACATAAAATTTGCCTGTCCTGTCCCGGGCTACGACCGTCATTTCAGCATCCTTGAATACTTCGGTATTGAGATGGTAAACATCCCCATGACGACTGAGGGACCCGACATGGACGCGTTTGAAGCGCTTGTCAGGGACAGCAGCGTCAAGGGCATGATTTGTGTGCCGAAATATTCAAACCCGCAGGGCTACACCTTCTCCGACGAAACGGTTCGGCGCTTAGCCGCCATAAAGCCCGCGGCGAAGGATTTCCGCGTTATATGGGACAATGCCTATTTCGTTCATGACCTTTACGACACCGGCGATACGCTTTGCGAAATTTTTGCGCAATGTAAAAAGTATGGCAACGAGGACATGATTATTGAGGTTGTGTCCAGCTCAAAAATCACATATCCCGGCGCGGGCGTCTCCGCCATTGCCGCCTCAAAAGCAAACATCGCTGAGATTAAGAAGCGTCTTTTCGTGCAAACTATAGGTCACGACAAGGTCAATCAGCTTCGCCACGCACTGTTTCTTAAGGACACCGACGGTGTGCGGGAACATATGAAGGTACAAGCCGGATATCTTCGTCCTAAGTTTGAGCTTGTGCTTGAAAAGTTTGACAAGGAATTTTCAGGTAAAAGCATTGCGGAATGGACAAAGCCTAACGGCGGTTATTTTGTCAACCTCGTCGTTCCCGAGGGCTGCGCCGCGCGCACTGTCGCCCTGTGCAAGGCAGCCGGAGTTACGCTGACGGGCGCAGGCGCCGCCTTCCCCTATGGCAACGATCCTACCGACTCAAACATCCGCATCGCACCGTCGTTTCCGTCGCTCGACGAGCTTTCAAAGGCGATGGATGTGCTGTGTGTCTGCGTCGAGCTTGCCGCCGTCGAAAAATTGCTTTCCGTATAGTTTTACTACGATAATTAAATTTTGCCGCAATTAACAACAAAATTAATTGCGGCATTTTTGTTTTGTCACGCATTCTGCGTATACTAACTATGAAATCAAACGCACATCAGGTTGTATTTTGATGAAATGTGTTCCACAAGCTACTGTGGTTTCAGCATTTTTCAACAAAATACTGCTTCTATGAATAAATTATCAAAAAAGCTTTGATTTTTTATGGAAAGAGTGCTATAATTTTTTAGGTGTGCTTCTGTTCTTAACCTATCTTCTTTTTACATAACAATCTGAATCGGGAAGTGAACT
>CAZDWM010000041.1:2957-3626 GCA_964509145.1 uncultured Eubacteriales bacterium
AACTGCTTTTGGAAAAAATCGTGATTAACGGCGGCAAAAAGCTCTGCGGCAAAATCGATATCAGCGGAGCCAAAAACGCGGCAGTTGCAATCATTCCGGCAGCCATCCTATGTGAGGATGTTTGCAGGATTGAAAATATACCGAACATCAGCGATTCCTCCATGATGATTCGCATTCTCCACCAGCTCGGAGCGAACATTAAAATTATCAACGAAAATACCGTTGAAATTGATTCGACACACATGAATTCACACACCGTCAGCTACGACATGACAAAGCATCTGCGCGCGTCCTACTATTATATTGGCGCGTTGCTCGGCCGGTTCGGCAAGGCGCGTGTCGCCATGCCCGGCGGCTGCAATTTCGGCGGTGTGCGTCCCATAGACCAGCACATCAAGGGCTTCGAGCTTTTAGGCGCGTCGATTTTTCTCGATGAGGACGCCATTGTCGACGCTTCGGCAGACCGTCTCATAGGCAGCCCTATATACCTCGACACCGTTTCCGTGGGCGCAACCATCAATATCATGCTCGCCGCGGTTAAGGCCAAGGGGCTGACTATTATTGAAAATGCCGCCAAGGAGCCGCACATAGTCGACCTCGCGAACTTCCTCAATTCCATGGGTGCCGATGTCAGGGGCGCCGGTACGGATGTCATTAAAATAATGGGTG
>CAZDWM010000041.1:3675-12794 GCA_964509145.1 uncultured Eubacteriales bacterium
CGATGTTCGAATCAACAATGTCATCCCAAAGCACCTTGAGTCGATTACCGCAAAGCTCATCGAGTGCGGCGTTGAGGTTGAGGAGTTTGACGACAGCGTACTAGTCAAATCCTTCGGCAGGCCGACGCGCTGCAACATCAAAACAATGCCTCACCCCGGCTTTCCGACCGATATGCAACCGCAGATAGCTGTGCTGCTCTCGGTGGCAAGGGGAACAAGCATCATTAACGAGGGTGTGTGGGACAGCCGGTTCCGCTATGTCGACCAGCTTGTGAGGATGGGCGCTTCCGTCAAGGTCGACGGCAAAATAGCCGTCATTGAGGGTGTGGAACAGCTTAAGGGCGCTCAAATCAAGGCCGACGACCTGCGCGCCGGAGCGGCGATGATTATAGCCGGGCTCGTCGCAAAGGGCACAACCGAAATTGATAACATCATATACATCGACAGAGGCTATGAAGATGTTGTAGATAAATTAAGCAGTGTGGGAGCAGACATCAAGCGGGTTAAGGTTTCCGAACCGAGCGCGTCCGTCAGCGTCGGCTGAATGATTCCTCAAGGCGGGTTCTCCCGCCTTTTCTTTATTTGCTTATTCAGTAATTTTACAGTGTCAACTAAAACTCAATTGGTATCGGGTGGTGTTATGGCTCGTTTTTGTCCGCTTTTTTCAAGCTCAAGGGGCAACAGTACATATATCGGCTCCGCCAAGGGCGGCATATTGATAGACGCCGGCGTCAGTGCGAAAAGGCTCGCGCAGGCGCTTTGTGGTATTGATGTTAACGTGTCGTCCATCGGTGCTATTTTTATCACCCATGAGCACACCGATCACATCGCCGGTCTGCGCGTGTTTGCCGGAGCGCACGGTATTGACGTCTACGCCTCACGCGGTACGCTTAACGCGCTTGAGAGAAACGGTGTTCTCGACGGCAGGTTCACCGCCTGCGAAATCGGCTTGGACGGCGTCGAGGTCAACGGTATGTTTGTCCGTCCGTTCCGCACCTCTCATGACGCCGCCGAAAGTGTCGGCTACACCGTCGTCACCGCCGACGGCAAACGGGCTTCCGTCGCCACCGACACGGGCTTTGTCACCGACGAAACCTTTACTGCTATCTACGGAAGCGACCTGATTATGATAGAATCCAACCACGATGTCGGAATGCTTCAAAACGGCTCATATCCATATATTACCAAGCGCCGTATTTTGTCCGACACCGGTCACCTTTCAAACGATGTGTGCGCCGATACGGCCACAAAGCTGCTTGCCGGAGGCACGACGCGCTTTTTTCTCGCCCACTTAAGCCGCGAAAACAACATGCCTGCCCTCGCCCATGGCGCGACGCATTCGGCCATGACCTGCACGGGAGCCGAGGAGGGGTGCGACTACCTTCTCACCGTCGCGTCGGACTGCGTGACTCAGGGCGTCACCGTTTTTTAGTTATGATTAAGATAACTCTCATTTGCCTCGGAAAGCTCAAGGAAAGCTATCTTCGCGACGCCTGTTCCGAATACCTCAAGCGCTTAAGCGCGTTTTGTACTGTGGACATCGTCGAGCTTGTACCCGCGCGATTGCCGGACGACCCGTCGCCCGCCGAAATTACGGCGGCGCTGTCAGCCGAAGCTGTTCAGATTTATAAGTGTATTCCGTCGCGGTCAAGGGTTTATGCACTGTGTGTCGAGGGAAAGGCAATGTCCTCCGAGGAATTGGCCGCCATGCTCGAAGGCGACGCATTAAGCGGTGTGGGGAGCCTCGCGTTTGTTCTCGGCAGCTCGTTCGGGCTGGACGACGTGCTCAAGAAAAAGGTTGATATCCGGCTGTCGATGTCAAAAATGACGTTTCCGCATCAGCTCGCCCGGGTTATGCTCTTGGAACAGCTTTACAGAGCATTCCAGATAAACGGCGGCGGAAAGTATCATAAATAGCGTAGAAAGGTTAAAATAATAGACAGCGATGAAAAAGGTTTTATTTTATCTCGTTCAATTCACATGGGGACTGCCCCAGAACCTTATAGGACTAATTCTGTTTATAGCAAAACACAAAGTATACCGTCACGAGCGCTATCACCGTTCGTTAATAACATACATCGAGACAGACAAGCCCTTCGGCGGCGTCTCGTTCGGTATTTTTATTTTTATTAACGCCGGAAGAGAAGACGACTGGCGCTACGACTCACGTATTCACGAATACGGTCACACCATCCAGTCTCTTGTTTTGGGTCCCGTTTGGATGTTCGTCATCGCGCTGCCGTCCGTTATCTGGTGCAACCTGCCGGCACTCGTTAAATACCGTGAGGATAAAGATGTTTCCTATTACGCGCTTTACTGCGAGGGGTGGGCAAACATCTGGGGCGAGCGCTTCAGCGGCGAGAAATTCATCTCGGACGACATGCTCAACCACGGGCGCTACGGAAAACCGTTTTATGTGAACGTGTAGGGCGGAACCCATGTGTTCCGCCGTAAATTTGCTTCTATTAACTGATATCGGCGGCACACGCGGTGCCGCCCTACAGGGACAATGTCAACAACTTAAGCAACTCGTCTATTTTTACATGCATCTATATTGCTCGGAACGCATGAATTCGTTCCCTACATTAGCTTGGCTAGTTAACAAAAACCGCGATAAGGGAACGGATTCATCCGTTCCGCAACTCGCATTGTTGTTGGTATTAAGGATGAAACCATGTTCCTGTGTTGAAAATTCTCTTAAGTTATGACATTGCTACGGGAAGGGGAACAAGCATTATGGACGACTACGACGCTTTTACTCAGGGCGTTGAGGACGGCGGGCTGCGCAACCGCGCCGAAATCAAGGCGCTCATCTGCTATATCTTGCGAAACCTTGACCAGCCCTTAACAAACGACCAGTTAAACGAAATTATGCTCGGCAAGTCACTGGCCAACTACTTTGACGTTAGCCAGGCGTTGACAGAGCTGGTCACCTGCGGCTCCGTCACATCCGTATACAGGGACGGTCGGGAGTGCCTGCTGCTTTCCGGAGAAGCCGCACTCGCGTCGGATGTCCTTGAAAAAGAACTGCCCAAGGCCATCCGCGAAAAGGCCATCGACGCCGGGGTCGAAATTTTAACGCGCGCGCGCCGCGAGCGTGAGACCAAGATAGACATTACGCCGTCCGGCAGCGGCTACAGCGTCACCTTCATCATAACCGACGGCAGCGACGAACTGATGCGCCTGTCGGTCTACGCCGCCGACAGCCGTCAGGCGGAGCACATCAAAAATAACTTTTTAAACGACCCTGTGCATATCTATTCGGGCATAATCGCCGCGCTCAAGGCTTAATCTTTGGAGGGTTATAACATGTCAAAATACGCCATCGGTATTGATTACGGCACCCTTTCCGGCAGAGCCCTGCTTGTCGACGTTGAGACTGGCGCGGAGCTCGCTACCTCCGTTTACGATTATCCGCACGCCGTCATGGACACCGCTCTGCCCTCCGGCAAAAAGCTGAAGGCCGACTGGGCGTTACAGCATCCGCAGGACTACATCGATGTCCTGACAAAAACCATACCGGCGGTGCTTAAGGATTCCGGCGTTGACGCGAAGGATGTTGTGGGCGTCGGCGTTGACTTCACGGCCTGCACCCTTCTCCCGACATTAAAGGACGGCACACCGCTGTGCTTCCTCGACGAATACAAAAACGAGCCGCACTCCTATGTCAAGCTCTGGAAGCATCACGCGGCGCAGGAATACGCCACGCGTTTAAACGACATCGCTGTGGCGCGTAATGAGGAATTTTTAAAATACTGCGGCGGCAAGGTGTCCTCCGAATGGGCAATACCGAAGGTTTGGCAGGTACTATCCGAAGCACCCGAAATATACAAAGCGGCCGAACGGTTTATTGAAGCCGCCGACTGGATTATCCTGCAATTGACGGGCATCGAGACGCGCAACGCCTGCTGTGCGGGCTACAAGGCTTTATGGAACAAAAATAACGGCTACCCCTCCGACAGCTTTTTCAAGGCGCTCGACCCCGCGCTTGAGCATGTCATCGACGACAAATTCGGTCGAGAGGTCATGCCTCTGGGTGCAAAGGCCGGTGAAATCACCGAGGCAGCGGCAAAGCTTACGGGATTATGCAAAGGAACCGCCGTCGCCGTGGGCGTTATCGACGCGCACATTTTTGTACCCGCCGTGGGCATCACTCGGGCGGGCGAAATGCTCGCCATCATGGGCACATCCACCTGCCACATGATGCTCGGCGACGAGGAGCATGTCGTCGACGGTATCTGCGGCGTCGTGGCGGACGGCATCATGCCCGGTTACTTCGGCTACGAGGCCGGTCAGGGGTGCGTAGGCGACCACTTCCAGTGGTTCATCGACAATTGCCTGCCGAAGGATTATTACGACGCTGCCAAGACCGAGGGCGTCAGCATCCATAAATATCTGCGCAAAAAGTGCGAAAGTAAAAAGCCTGGCGAAAGCGGGCTTGTGGCGCTCGACTGGTGGAACGGTAACCGTTCCGTCCTTGTCGACGCCGATTTAACGGGGCTGATGCTGGGCATGACGCTCCAGACAAAACCCGAGGACATCTACCGCGCGCTTATTGAGGCCACGGCCTACGGCACACGGATGATTATAGAAACCTTCAACAACTATGGTGTGCCGGTCACATCGTTTTACGCGGCGGGCGGTATCTCGCAAAAGGATCCGATGATGATGCAGATTTACGCCGATGTCATTAAAATGCCGATAAAAATCGCGGGCAGCGAACAGGGCGGCGCTTTAGGCTCGTCCATCTTCGGCGCCGTCGCCGCGGGTGCTTCCAAGGGCGGCTACGACGACGTTTTCGCCGCCGCAAAGGCGATGGGCAAGGTCAAGGACACGGTTTATTACCCGAACGCCGAAAACGCCGCCGTTTACGACAAGCTTTTCGCGGAATATAAAATCCTTCACGATTATTTCGGGCGCGGTGCGAACGACGTCATGAAGCGCCTTAAAAAAATCAAAGCGGGAATGGGCGAATAATCGCGCGGGCAAGGGGCATTAACATAACAGGATTATAAGAACTAAAGGAAGTTTTTCAATGGAATTCAAGGAATATGATTTTTTGCCTGTGATTCTCGGCGGAGACATCACGGCCTACAGCCTCGTGCGTTCGTTTTACGAGGAATATCAAATAAAGTCGCTCGCGGTCAATATGTCCGAGGGCGGTCCCGTCGTAATGAGCGCGCTGTGCGACAGTCTTTTTTACGACAAGCTCGAAACCGTCGAGGTGCTGCTTCCGGCGCTGATGGAAATCGGCGAAAAATACGGAAAAGACAAGAAGCTTCTCGTCCTCGGCTGCGGCGACTGGTATGTCCGCATCTTGATTGAAAATAAGGCGATGCTGTCGAAATATTACATCGTCCCCTACATCGACGAGGACTTAATGAACCGTATTGTCCTCAAGGACAAATTTTACGAAATTCTTGAGGAGCTGCACATTCCCTACCCGAAGACCTTTGTTTACGACTGCAAGGAAAAGACGCCGCTGACCTACGTCTTCGACTATCCCATCATCGCCAAGACGGCCAACAGCGCGCTTTACCACTACGCGAGGTTTGAGGGCAAAAAGAAGGTCTTTTGCTTCAACAGCAAGGATGAGCTTGAAAAAATGCTCGAAAACCTCGGCAAAAGCAGCTACGATTATAAGTTTTTGATTCAGGACAGAATCCCCGGCGACGACTCGGGTATGAGGGTTCTGACCTGCTACTGCGATCGCAATTCGCTTGTCCGCTTCGCGGCGTTAGGACACACTCTTTTAGAGGAGCACACACCGTCGGCGCTCGGCAACCCCTGCGCCGTCATCAACGAGGTCGACATGGAGGTAGTTAATCAGGCGCAAAAGTTCCTTGAGCATATCGGCTATGTCGGCTACGCCAACTTTGATTTAAAATACGACCCGCGCGACGGTAAATATAAGTTTTTTGAGATTAATATCCGTCTCGGCAGAAGCAACTACTATGTCACGGGCAGCGGCTTCAACACCGTTAAATACATTGTGGACGACTATATCTACGGTAAGGAGTTCAAGGGGCTCACCATTGCCGACCGCGAGCATCTGTTCACCTTTGTGCCCAAATATGTCATTAAAAAGTTCGTACGCGACGACGAATTACGTGCGCGAGCCTTGCGTCTTTTCAAGGAGGGTAAGTGGAGCAACCCGATTATCTACGCCCCCGACATGACGCCGAGGCGCTGGGCTTATGTCGCCGCTTATGAGATGAACCAAATAAAAAAATTCAATCAGTATTACCCGAGAGGTGCTGACAATGCTTGACAACGCCGTAGGCATCATCGGCGGCGTCGGTCCGATGGCAACAGTCTATTTTTATGAGCTTGTCCTTTCATTGACGCAGGCCGAAAGGGATCAGGACCATGTCAACATGGTCATTTTAAACCACGCCAGCATCCCAGACAGGACGGCGTTCATCTGCGGCAGGAGCGACGACTCCCCCCTGCCCTACATGGTTGCCGACGCCAAAAACCTTGAGGATATCGGGGCACAGTTTATTGTTATCCCCTGCAACACGGCGCACTATTTCTTCGACGAGGTTGCGGCGAGTGTATCGATACCCGTGCTCAATATCGTCAAGGAGACAGTCTCAGAGGCGAAACGGCGCGTACCGGGACTTGAAAAGCTTGGTATCCTCGCCACCGACGGTACAATTGTTACAAAGACCTACGAGCTCGCGGCGCGTGAGCTCGGGATGGAATGCGTCACGCCCGACGACGACATTCAGCGGGACGTGATGCGTCTTATTTACGACGATATCAAGGCGGGTAAAAAGGCCGACGGCGACAAGCTGCGCGGATTTATTGACCACTTGCGCAAAAAGGGCTGTCAATGCGTTGTTTTAGGTTGCACGGAGCTGTCAGTCGCTAAAAAGGAATGCGGCGTTTGCGACGATGATGTGCTTGATTCTTTGGAGGTTCTGGCACTGCGAACCATCGAGCGGTGCGGACGCAAAGTCAGAAGCGAATTTTAAAGTTAGGTTAGGTTTTAGAATGTGCGGGTTTGTAGGTTATATTGACGAAAATATCAAAATCGACGATTCCAACATAAAAGAAATGGCCGACCGTATCACCCACCGCGGTCCCGACGATGACGACTATTACATCGAGGACGGAGCGGCCTTGGGCTTCCGGCGGTTGAGCATAATCGACCTTAGCACAGGGCGCCAGCCTATAGAAAACGAGGACGGCACCAAGGTGCTGGTCTTTAACGGCGAGATTTACAATTTCATGGCGCTCCGTGACGATTTGATGAAATCCGGACATGTGTTCAAAACAAAAACAGACTCCGAAGTGCTGCTGCACGGCTATGAGGAATACGGCGAAAAGCTGCTCGGAATGCTGCGTGGCATGTTTGCCTTTGTCATCTGGGACAAACGCGCCAAAAAGCTGTTCGGCGCGCGCGATATCTTCGGCATCAAGCCGTTTTATTACTATCAGCGCGACGGTGTGCTCCTGTTCGGCTCTGAAATAAAAAGCTTCCTCCCCCACCCCGATTTTGTCAAGGAGTTGAATGAAAGCCGCATCCCCGATTACCTCTCGTTTGAATACATTCCCGACCGCGAAACGCTTTTTAAGGATGTTTATAAGCTTTTGGGCGGCGAATACATTGTTTACGAAAACGGCAAGTTGACCACCGGTCGTTATTTCGACTTTAAATACGATATCGACGAATCAAAGACGCTCGACGAATGGGCGGATATCATAACGGACACCTTCCAAGGCTCGACCGCGGCGCATAAAATCTCCGACGTCGAGGTCGGCTGCTTCCTCTCAAGCGGCGTCGACAGCTCGTACACCGTCCACGAGCTCGCCAAGATGCAGCGGCTCAAGACGTTTTCCGTCGGCTACGAGGAGGAAAAGTACTCAGAGCTTTCCTACGCGGAGGAATTTGCCAAGGCCGACGGCGTGGAGTTTTACCCAATTAAGATTTCCGCCGACGACTTTTTCGGCGTCGCGCCGACAGTGCAGTACCACATGGACGAGCCGCTGCCCAACCCCTCCGCACTGCCGCTCTATTTCCTCGCTAAAAAGGCCTCTGAATATGTCAAGGTTGTTCTCTCCGGCGAGGGCGCGGACGAGCTGTTCGGCGGCTACAACTACTATAAGGAACCGCTCGACTACGCGCGATACATGAAGGTGCCGCAGCCTGTCAGAACAGCCGCAGCTGTTGTTGCAAAGACGCTGCCCGCCTTCCACGGCAAGCGCTTCCTTGTCCGTGGGCGCTATCCAATTGAGGAGCGTTTTATACGCAACAACTATGTGTTCGACTATACCGAACGCGACAGATATTTATCTAAAAAGATTCCGTCCAAAAACCCCTCCTGCTACACAAAGCCGCATTTCGACAAGGTGAAGGGGCTCGACGACGTCACAAAGATGCAGTTTGCCGACCTAAACACCTGGCTGCTTTACGACATCCTCCAGAAGGCCGACAAAATGAGCATGGCCAGCAGCCTTGAGCTGCGCGTCCCGTTCCTCGACCGCGAGATGCTCAAGCTGGCTTTGAGCATACCGGCTCGCCATCGCGTCACGCGCGAAAAAACCAAGGTCGCCCTGCGTACCGCCGCGTTGCGTCAGTTGCCCGAAAAGACAGCCAACATGCGAAAGCTCGGCTTCCCCGTCCCACTCAACGACTGGCTCATGCAGGACAAATATTATAACTTGGTTCACAATAAATTTACCGGCGACATCGCAAAGAAGTTTTTCAACGTACCGGAAATTATCGGCCTGCTCGACAACCACCGCGACGGTAATGCAAGCAATATGAAAAAGATTTGGTCGGTCTACACCTTCATTCTTTGGTATGAGGAATATTTCGTCAAAAGATAACGGTATAGCGTCATATAACGGCCGCATTCGCTCAAAAAAGCGAATGCGGCCTTTTTATTTTGAGAAGCGACTGCAATCGACAGAGTTTTTGGATATCTTGTGCTACAATGTAAATGAACACACAATATATAGAAAGGACATGCCGTATGAAAGAGAGACTTATCCGTACAAAGCTGAACAATGATGACATCCTGCCCGCAGAAGATGGTAAGGTCTGTTACATCGGGGAACACGTCTTTCCGATAACCGGTTACATCAACACAGAAATCGGAGATATCCCC
>CAZDWM010000042.1:0-6729 GCA_964509145.1 uncultured Eubacteriales bacterium
GCTTTCTGATATGCGCTTCAATCGCCGTCAGCCTTTCCTCGGGCAGGTTCATCTTCGGGTGTCTTGTAAAGGTAAAATTCACGAGCCGTCGGAGCTGCTGCATCTGTGTTTTTCCGATGACCTCAACGCAGATGCTTTCAAATGTTACATTGCGGTACGGTGGCATTCTCGTCTTGGCATACGCGTCAAGATTCTCAAAATTACCGGGCATCGCGGCGCTAAAAAGCGAAAGCCCGTTGTCAAATATCGGTGCGGGCGCGATAAACTTGCCCGTGTGATTATCGCGGAGCAGTCCGAAATTATTGAAGTGCCTGTCCTCGTTATAGACGACCGCGTCAAACACAAGCATACCGCAAAGCGCGTCATAATATTTCTTGCCGAGCGACTTATATAAATCAAGATATGGTTTCAGCGTGTTCTCTTTTACAATCGTATACGCCGGCACAAACGAGGTGTCGATGTCGGTAAATAATTTGCACTTTGAAGCCAATATGCCTTTCCAGTTCTCAAGGTCATAGCGCACGCAGTCGAGCCCCATCGCCTTTGCTACCTGGCTTGCGTAATATTCGCTGTACGGTTCTTTTCCGTTGTTGGCCGCACCCGAGGTTCCGCCCTTATACAGGTATATTCCGTCGCTTTCAATGAGCCGCCACGCCTTTGGCAAAGCCCCTCCCGTTGTAAGCTCCGGTGAGGTAGAGAAAACTTTGTTCGACTGCCCGACGCCCGTGTATGCGACAAGCGAGAGTATCTCGGAAAAGCGGTTTTCGTACAGATTATACTCCGAAAACTTACCGTTAAAACCATTTGGCACAATCCAGAAGCTGTCGTTTAATGACAAGCCCTTGCAGACATCTATGATACCCTTTGTGTCGTTGACCGAAAGATCGAGCGACTGCAATATTTCATCAACGAAAGCTCTGTTCTTAGGGATAACACGCCTTTCAAGCCATTCGATGACACCGTCAGGGTCAAGCTTCAAGCCGACAGGGAACAGGTCATTTTTGTCCTCCACTGTCCATGTTATCTCCGCCGTCAAGCCCTCGATACCGTTTTGTGTAAGCGTAAAGTGAAGCAAATCTGTGTCAAACAGCCGAAGCGTATATTCGGTTTTCATCTGTGTCATCTCCCTGTCCGTAAGGTGAAAATTAAGGTCTTTGCCCAGTGCTTGAGATATCCGTGTCAGTAAATCAAGTGTTGGATTTTGCATTCCGCTTTCAAGGCGGCTGATGTTGCTGCGCTTTGTGCCTATCTTCTCCGCAAGCTCCACCTGTGTCATATTCAGCGAAAGCCTTGCGCCGATAAGCTGGTTGATAACCTCACGCCTTGTGCTTTCGTAATCCGCTTTCATGCTCTCACCGCCTTCAGTATATGTTATCATATATGATAACATATGTCAAGGAAATTATTCATCACCTCTAGTAAAAACAGCCGGACGGCATAAAAACCGAGCGGCTGTGCAGGGCATATCAGATGAATGGTGTCAAAAATCAGTAATTAAAGTAAATCCACTAACAACCATCTTTTGAATGTTGTACAAATTCAGCAGTATTGCCTGTTGCGAGCGCCTTGATTTCGGCGTATGACAACGCCTGCTCGTCAACATCCTCCGCTGAACGAACAGGCGACTTTGAGGTCATAACCTGACTGATAAATTTTTGTTTGTTCTCCACGAGCTGATACAGATAGGCGTCAAAGGTGTTCTCGGTAACATAACTGAATATTTCAATCTGCGGATTCTCGTTGCCCTGCCGTATAATGCGTCCCTCGCACTATTGATATACTATTGAACAAGGTTAAACAATTCCGTTTCATCGTCGGTTTCTTTCGCGGTGACATAGGCGTCATAAGTTGTTTTATTGTTTTGTTTAATCTCATAAAACAGTTTAATAGCAAAAAACAAAGAGGAATTACCATCAATATAATCGCGCGGGGCTATATAAGTACAGTTGCTTTTTGAAAACGCAACGGATAATTCGTTTTGTCCTGTCGTGCAGCCTAAGCTTAATATAAGCTTTTCATGTATATTCCGTTTATTTATTTCCCCCTAATATATAAGCTTTTCATGTAATTTATTATATTTATCAATCTCTTTGTATGAAAAGTTACCCTTTGGTTCTCCCCTTTCATAAACTTCATTTGCCAAAACAGGCATGATTATCTTTCCGTTTTCGCCGTGACAGGATAAAATGATACAGTCAGGATTAAATTCCAAGTTGCAGCTTAATACATCAATAAAATCATTCGGTCTGCCTATATGCTTCATTGCTACAAAATAATTGAAACATTCAAGCGTTTGTCTTAATGCCTCCGGTTCATGACCTGTGTCACCAAAAGCCACAATTAAGATATTCTTAATGCTCATCAGGCCGGTATCTCCTCAAACTGCGAGTTGTACAGTTCCGCGTAGAAGCCGTCCTTTTGCATCAGCTCCTCGTGGTTGCCCTGCTCGACTATATCGCCGTCGCGCACGACGAGAATCACGTCGGCGTCGCGGATGGTGGACAGCCTGTGGGCGATGATGAAGCTCGTCCTGCCCTGCATGAGGTTGTCCATCGCCCTCTGTATGCTCACCTCGGTACGGGTATCAACAGAGGATGTCGCCTCGTCGAGAATCAGAACAGGTCTGTTCGCCAAAATGGCTCTGGCGATTGTTAAAAGCTGCTTTTGACCGGCGGAGACATTGTTGGCCTCCTCGTTTAGCGCCATCTGATAGCCGTCGGGCAGCGCCTCGATGAAGTGATGGGCGTGCGCCGCCTTGGCCGCGGCGATGACCTCCTCGTCGGTGGCGTCGAGCTTGCCGTAGCGGATGTTTTCCATAATAGTGCCGTTAAAGAGCCATGTGTCTTGCAAAACCATGCTGAACGCCGAGCGTAAACCGCGGCGGCTGTATTCGCGGATATCGTGTCCGTCGAGCAAAATGGCACCGTCGTCGACATCGTAAAAGCGCATCAGCAGCTTGACAAGCGTCGTCTTGCCCGCGCCCGTCGGCCCGACGATGGCTATTTTCTGACCGGGTTTCGCTATTGACGAAAAGCTATGTAGAACTGTCTGGTTATCGTTGTAGCCGAAGCGGACATTTTTGAACTCCACAAGTCCGCGAACATGCTCCGCCGTGATGTTATTCTCCGCTGTCTCGTCCTCCTCCGCTTCATTAAGGAACTCAAACACGCGCTCAGCGGCGGCGGCCATCGACTGGAGCATGTTCATCACCTGCGCCAGCTGCTGGATTGGTTGTGTGAAGAACTTGACGTACTGTACAAACGCCTGAATATCACCCAGCGTAACCTTGCCCTGGATAGCGAATAACGCGCCGGAAATCACAACGCCGACATAGCCCAGATTGCTGACAAAGTTAACAATCGGGAACATCATGCCCGACAAGAACTGTGATTTCCAAGCTGATTTATAAAGAACCTCGTTTGTTTCATGGAACGTCTTTAAAACGTCGGCTTCCTTGTTGAACGCCTTGACGACTGTCTGACCGCCGTAGACCTCCTCAACCTGACCGTTGACATGCCCAAGATATTCCTGCTGCGTAGCAAAGTGCTTTTGCGACTTTTTAACAACAAGCCCTATCAGTGCCGCGCTGAGCGGCAAGAGAATCAGTGTGATGGCGGTCATGAGGATGTTGATGGTCAGCATCATGATGATAACGCCGACAATCATAGAAACCGACATAATCAGCTGGGAAACACTTTGATTCAAGCCCTGACCTAATGTATCAACGTCGTTTGTGATGCGCGACAGGATTTCGCCGTAGGTGCGTTCCTCAAAATACTTCATAGGCATACGGTCGATTTTTTCGGAAATATCCCTGCGAAGACGGTAGCATATCCGCTGTGTGATAGTTGACATGGTGTAGCCTTGCAAAAAGTTGAATACCGCGCCGACGGCGTAAATTAAAAGCGTCAGCAGTAAAACATGTGCGATAGCGTCAAAATTAATGCCGCCGGTGCCGGATATCTTTTCACGCAGGCCGTTCGCAAGCTCCGTTGTTGCCCGTCCCATGATTTTAGGGCCGATAACGTTGAAAGCTGTGCCGACTACGGCAAAAATCATAACGAAAAAAACGGCAAACTTGTAGCTGCCCATATACTTGACAACGCTTTTAATGGCGCTTTTAAAATCCTTCGCTTTTTCGCCGTGCATCATGCCGCCCATCGGTCCGCCTAACTTCTGCGCGGGGCGTTTGACGGTATTTTTATCATTTTTATTATTCATTGCATCCATATATTGCTTTCCCCCTTAGGCGAGGCTCTTATCGAGCTCATTTTCGGACAGCTGCGACATGGCGATTTGCCTGTAAACACCGCAGCTCTCCATCAGTTCCTTGTGTGTGCCGATGCCGACTACAGTTCCCTCGTCAAGCACTACAATCTGCTCGGCAAACAGGACGGTGCTTATGCGCTGGGCGACGATGATAACGGTGCTGTCCCCAACCTTCGGCGCAAGCGACTTTCGCAGCGCGATATCTGTCTTGAAGTCGAGCGCGGAAAAGCTGTCGTCGAACAAGTATATTTTCGGCTTTCTCGCAATGGCACGGGCTATGGAAAGGCGCTGCTTCTGGCCGCCGGAAACGTTGCTGCCGCCCTGCGCAATCGGTGACTCGAATTTTTCATCCTTTTCGTTGATGAAATCCTCGGCTTGCGCTATAACCGCCGCTTCCGCGATTTCGTCGTCCGAGGCGTCCGGCGCGCCGAAGCTGATGTTTGAGGTAATCGTGCCGGAGAACAAAACACCCTGCTGCGGGACATAACCTATCATACCGCGCAAATCGCTTTGCTTGAGCGTCCGAACATCCTTGCCGTCAACGGCAATTTTACCCGATGTCACATCGTAAAAGCGCGGAATCAAACCGATAACCGTCGATTTGCCGGAGCCTGTGCCGCCGATGATAGCGGTAGTCTGCCCGGGCTTCGCCGTAAAGCTGATATCGTTCAGCGTGTTTTCATTAGCACCGGGATAGGCAAAGGAAACATGGTCGAAGGTCACAACGCCCTTACTGTCTGTTATTTTATCCGTCTGTTCCGCGTCCTTGACGGACGGCTCGGTGGCGATAATTTCCTGAATACGTTCCGCCGCAACGGCGGCTCTCGGCAGCACGATGGACAGGAAGGTTAAAATCAGAAAGCCCATAACAATCATTATGGCGTAGGTGATAAACGCCGTCATTGCGCCGACCTCAAGCGTACCGCTGTCGATTCTGCGCGCCGAAACCCACACGATGGTAAGCGCCAATGAATACATCGCAAGCATAAGTATGGGCATCATGCTGCTCATCATGCGGCTGGTGAACAGCATCGTTTTAGTTAAATCCTTGTTGGAGCGGTCAAACCGTTCCTCCTCCTCGTCCTCGCGTCCGAAAGCGCGGATAACCGGCAAGCCTGTGAGAATTTCGCGGGAGATGAGGTTGACCTTATCAATAAGCGACTGCATACGCTTGAATTTAGGCATGGTCGTCGCCATTAGCGCGCCCGCAATGAGCATAATTGCGCCGATGGCGGCGGCTATTATCCACCACATGTCCGCGCCCGTCCGCGCAACCATGATTATACCGCCGATTGACAATATCGGTGCGTACAGCGCGAAGCGAAGCATCATCGAGGTTACAAACTGCACCTGCTGGATATCGTTTGTGCTTCTTGTAATAAGCGAGGCTGTTGAAAACTTATCAATATCGTGGTTGGAGAAGCTGACGACCCTGCCGAACACCTTTTCACGCAAATCACGTCCGACGCCCGCGCCTGTTCTAGATGCGATAAAGCCGACGCAGACCGACCCCATTGCCATCAGCAGCGTCATTGCAAGCATCCTCAAGCCGATTCTCCATAAATAACTCGTCTGGATGGCGTTTATATCCATACCCAGGCTCTTGTACTCGGACTGGATGAACGAAACAGCCGACGAATGGAGAATAGACTCCCCGAGGCTTTTAATACTTTTATCCATTTGAGCGCGCACCGGCGACATCATCTGACGCATAACCGGCAGAAAGCTTTCGGGCATAGTTCCCGCCATTGCGCCTAGGCTTGAGGTGTCGATGTTCAGCGCCCCCATGAGTGCGTTATTGTCGACTTTTGCGCTGTTAATCAGCGCGGACATATCCGGCGCGGAATCGGCGTCGGAAAGGCTTAGTAGCTTGATTGCCGCGTCGACTGTCAGACCGCCGAGGACGATATCCGCCGTCTCTCTGTCAAGGCCGAACTGTTCTTTTACATTATCCCAGTCAACCGCTCCTATGACGGAGGTCAGAAGCTTTTTCAGGTCTTTGTCGGTCATTCCCGAACGGGCGACAATATCGGCCATACCAATCCCAAGCGCGTTCTCCGCGTCATCAAGCTTGATTTTTGAAGCATCAATCAGGCCGCTCATTGCGGTACTGTCAAGCCCGCCTTCCATCGCGGAAACAAGCTTTTTGAGTCCGCTTCCACCTGCGGCGGTTAGGAAATCGCGGACGGTTTGCTCGTTAAGCCCCGTTTTATCCTTAACAGCGTCCCACTTAACGGCAGGTAGCAGGATATTAATCAGCTGTTCCATTTGCTTGTCCGACATGTTTTTAAGGTCAATGCCCGTCATATCGGAACCCATAACGCTGAACAGCGCGTTGTAATCAACCTTTGAATAGTCTATACAGCCGGTCATGTCAAAGGAAGCGGGTGTTTGTCCCCCGCTCTGTGCTGACATCAGCGTGCCGAGCGTCTGCGCGTCGATATTGTTTAGAAAAACCTC
>CAZDWM010000042.1:6739-12756 GCA_964509145.1 uncultured Eubacteriales bacterium
CGCGTTTCCTCGCTCAGATTGAGCCCCATGTCTGACAGTTCGTCAAACACATCATCCAGGTTTCCATTCCCTCCCTTCGGCAGCTTTTGCGCCAGCCGCACGATATCCTCCATCGTCCAGTTCCGTCCTGTTTTCTTGCTCAGCTTTTCGGGACTCATGGCAGGCAGAACGACCTCGACAATCAATTTTTGCTGAGCTTGCGTCATATCGCCGCCTGACAGCAGGGCGGATACCGCGCTTCCTATGGCTGCTGGCATTGAGAGTGGATTCAGCTTGGAGGCGTCAATGCAGCCAAGCAGGTCACTTGCCGTAAGATCAAAGCTCATGTCGGAATTCATCAGCTCAACAAGCGTCGCGGCATCAAGCTCGTCGAGCATAGCGCCGATAAGCTTTTCGGGCATTCCGACTTCTTTGGCAAGCGCGGTGCGGTCGATGGCCGGAATAACGGCCTTCATCAGTGTCGCCTGCTGCTTTGCCGTCAGTCCGGACATCATTTCGGTCATGTCGAAGCCGCCCGCGTTCGAGCCGGTCACGGCCATCAGCTTTTCAAAATCTACATTGGAAAAATCGATTAAGGCTGTAACATCAAGACTGTCCTCCGAAAGCTTCGACAGCTTTGTCAGCGTCTCTGTGTTCAGACTGCCGAGCAGGAGCTTAACCGCCTGCTCGTTGAGACCGAAGTCCCGTTCAATAGAGCTCATGTTGACAGCCGGCAAAATCACCTCGGCCAGCTTTTTGATACTGTCGTCGGTAAGCTGATATCGCTTTATTAACGCCGCGATGTCGGGCTTTGAAGCGTCGATACCGAGCGCCGAAAGCACGACCGACATATCCATTTTCGAAGTGTCTATCAGTGATGAAATGTCCGCGGTCTTGTCATTACCGAGCGCCGCGCCGAGCTTTTGAACAGTGTTAGCGTTCAGCCTGTCAAGCACAGCGGTCACCGTTTCCCTGCTCAATCCGAGAGTGTCCTGAACCGCGTCCCAGTTAACAGCAGGCGTCATAGCGCCGATGACCTCTTTGAGTTGTTTATCTGTTAGGTTTAGCTCCGACAGCAGCGCGCTAAAATCAACATTCGAAAGATCCATTGTAGGCATTTCGCCCGTTTGACCACCGGAGCCCTCGTCTCCCGCTTGTGATATCATAAAAAATATAGCGACAGGGGCGGTGAACTCGGCGTCCAGCGCCTCAATGTCCGCGCCCTCTTTAAGGCTGTATGTTCCGTCGCTGTTTTGTATGTAGGCGTTTTGCCAGTCGGTGCTCTCGTCTTCGGTCATAATCATCTGGAGCGCCTTGTAGCTTCCGGCGGTCAGCTTTTCGGGTACGGCGTGTATAATACCGTGGTTCTGTATACCGGTGTCAATCATTTCCGATGTATAGGTCGGCAATGCCAGATCGCAAACCGCCTGCACTATCAGCAGTGCTAAAATCAGCGCAACCTGCTTCTTATAATTTTTAAGGTTCCTGAAAAGTCTAAGCATATAAAAATAAACTCCCTATATTTGTCCGATTTACCTGCCCTATGGAGGTGATAACCAGTAAGCCGCCCGTTAACTCGCTGTACCGGAATCATCGTTCCCCAGCGTTTTCGCCAACATGATTCCCGGCAGATAATCGCTTAATTTTTTACTGATTCTTAGTAAATCAACTGTGTCTTCCTCGCCGATAACCTCCAGCATCTTTTGAAGACTTTCCACAACGTCCTCATATCTGGCCATAGCGAACGCCCTGCCATTATCTGTTATGTTCACGACTATTTTCCGCCTGTCCTTCAAATCATGCGAACGTTCAATGTATTTTTTCTTTTCAAGGCTGTTGAGCGTATTGGCAATTCGCGCGGTTGATAGGCCCGCTTCCCGGCTTAATTCCGTTGGGTTGATGGCGGATTCGTTCAAGCATAAAAGGAAAAGAACAGCTATTTCGCCCCGTGTAATATCGTGAACGTTCGCCTTTGGACTTCGGAATATAGCCGCGAGGTATTTCACAAGTTCTTCCGCCGATTGTCTCGTTTCCATACGCTAACCTCATTTAACTATTAGTGTTAGCTTCTATTATATTGAATTAATTTTAATTGTCAAGCCACAACCTTATTTGTTCAAAATTGTTTTACATGTTTAAAAAAGAAAACAGAGATATGTACAAAAGCTGCACTAATCTCTGCTTTGTTTTGCTAAACGCGGAAGCCTCCATATAAGGAGGCTTCCGCGAACATTTCCCGTGTTAAACCGTCTCGTCCTTCCTGATTCCGAAGAAAATCCTGAGCAAGCCCTTCAGCGCTTTAGGACTGCGTACAACAACGATTTTCATTGTCATGACCAACCCTTTCTCAACAATTTCTACAAATAATGATACCCGCAACTATCAGCGCGGTGGCCGCTATCACCGCAATAACGGAATAAGGAATCAGATGCGCCGCAATCAGACCCGCGCCGAACGAAGCAACCATCAGCCCCGCGCAGCTCTTTCTGCTGCCGTATCCGCATCCGCATCCGTATCCGCAGCCGTATCCGAACATAAAAACGCACCGTCCCTGTTTCATCATCATTCTATTATACACGGCACGGTGCGTGTTGGTGAACGCTATTTATTTTTCATAAGCTGCCAGTCCTTGATGTCCTTGACCTCTCGATACAACGCGATATAGCTCTGGTGCCTTGAAGCACTTATTTCGCCCCGCTCGACGGCCTCAATAATTTTACAGCCGCTGTCGGCAACATGGGCACAGGATGAAAAGCGGCAATGGCCGATATACGGCTTAAACTCTCGAAAGCAGAATTGCAGATTTTCCTTTGATATAAATTCGCCTATTTCGATGTCCGTTTCAAGCGACGAAAAACCCGGTGTGTCTGCCACATAGCCGCCTGCGATATTAAACAGCTCGACATGCCGTGTTGTGTGGCGTCCGCGACCGAGCTTTAGGCTGATTTGGGCTGTCTCGAGGCATAGCCGCGTGTCTATGCTGTTGAGCAGCGTCGATTTGCCCACGCCGGTGTTACCCGTAAACGCGCTGACATGCCCCGCGAGCGCTTCCCTGACCGCCTGCGTATTCTCCCCCGTAACGCCCGAAACACAGATGGTCTTAAACCCCGCGGTGCGGTAAATATCCGCAATCCCTGACGCGTCGCCGAGATCGGACTTGGTGACAACAATAACCGACTCGATTCCCTTGGATTCGGCAATGGTGCAAAGCCTGTCGACCACAAGCAGGTTGGGCTGCGGCGCGCAGACGGATATAACGATAAAAAGCCTGTCGATGTTTGCGACAGGCGGTCTTTTGAGCAGGCTTGAGCGTTCGTGTATCGAGGCTACGGTATTTTCGGCGCCGTTTTCGCCGAGTGTCACCGTCACGCGGTCGCCCGGTAGCGGTGTAATACCCTCCCTTCGGAAAGCGCCCTTAGCCTTGCATTCATATACCGAGTCGGCGGCTTCCACATAATAGAAGCCGCCGATACCTTTTATAATCATTCCGTCAATCTGCATATTAGCCTCTATCCCGCCGCGTCGCGCGGCGTTATTATAATCAGGCGTGAAACGCACGACGGTACAAATTAATCATGGAACCCAGCCTTTCACGCTAATCTTCCGGCTCGTCGGATTCGTAAGAATAAACGGTTAAAAGAATTGATGTGTCGAGCGGGTATCTTGTGAGCGTCATGCTTGTCGGGCTTTGTGCACTGACAATCATGTCCTTGGTCGGATCGGTGACGGTCACATACTGCGGCTCAATGTAGGAGAAGCCCGCCTCCGTAAGCTTTGCGACGGCCTGGTCGTAGAACATGCCCGTGACATCCGGCAGATATGCCCGTCCTGAGGGTGAGCCGCTGCCCTCAAAATAGTCAAGCGTCGTCTCCTCTGAAATGGCAGCGGGTGAAACGGTGAAGTCTATGGTGCATTCATAGACCTTGATATCATCAATAAGCACAACGAGCTTTTTAGCCGCGTCGGAGCTGGTGACGGTCATGGAATATTCCGAGCCGTTTAGAAGCACGGTCTTGTTTGAGTTCCCCTCGACGAGCACATTGTCAAGGAACACCTTGAGTGTTCCGTATTTGCCTGTTCCTGCGTCGGGGAGCATAAACTTGACTGGCGCGTCGGCCGACGGCGGCATACCGTTGCTAGCAATAAGCTGAATTTCCGTTCCCTTTGGTACGGACGCGCCGGCCTTATAGGTGACAAGGCCCGTCACAGTATCCTTTTTTTCTGTGCTGTTTTCATAGGTGATGGTGCTGTTCACCGTGAGCCCGACGGATTCAATAAGCTCCTTGGCTGTCTGAAGATCCCAGCCGATAACCTCGGGTATCTCCGTTGTGTCGCCACCCTTCGCGATATAGAGAATGACTGTAGAGCCCTCATAACACTCGGCGAACCGCTCAGGGCTTGAACGGATGACCTTGTTGGCCTCAAACGCGTCGTTTTCCTCATATTCGAGCGACGCCTTTAGATTGCTGCCCTCGATGATACTTATAGCCTCGGAATAGTCCATCCCGTAAACGTCGGGTACAGTTCCGGGCACCTTTTCCTTTGGAATATAAACAGTTATGGTCTCGCTTGATTTAATTTTGACGCGTGCGGACGGCGATTGGTCGTAGACTACACCGACCTCGTAGGTGTCGGACTCCACCGAATCGTCGACCACAATGTTGAGGCTATTGTACTCTTCATTATTAAGAATTTCGTCGTAATAATTCATTCCGATAAAGTTCGGGACAACAATTTTATTGCCCGAAAACACGCCGGAAGCAATGGCAATACCGATAATTATAGCGACAAGCACTAAAAGACCGCCGCCTACGCCAGCGATAATGGGTAACGTCTTACTCCGCTCCTCATATTCGTCGTCGTCATATTCGCCGTCGCCCTCCTGCCGCTGGAGCTGCTCCTGCTCCCTTATGGCCGCCAGCGGTACCTGGGAGGTGGGTGAATCGGTTTTGCTGACAAACTTTGTTGGTTCATTATCGACATAATAATCGTAGTTGAATTTTATAGACGGATTGCGTTTGAATTCGTCTATGTCAAGCAGCATCTCGGCGGCGGACTGGTAGCGGTCGCGCGGACGCTTTTGCATCGCCTTCAAGGTGATTTGCTCAAGTCCGACGGGAATTGAGGGGTTGATTTCGCGCGGACGCTTTGCCTCGGACTGAAGCTGCATCAACGCAACCGAGACGGAATTATCGCTCTGGAACGGAAGCTGTCCCGTCAGCATTTCGTAAAGGACGACACCCACGGAGTAGAGGTCGGCCTTGTTGTCGGTGATGTCTCCCTTCGCCTGCTCCGGACTTATGTAGTGAACGGAGCCGATGGCGCTGTCGGTCATGGTTTTTGTTTCGCTTCTGCTAAAGCGCGCTATGCCGAAATCAGTGACCTTTATGGTTCCGTTTGAAAGAAGAATAATATTTTGAGGCTTGATGTCACGGTGGACAATGCCCTTGTCGTGGGCGTGCTGAAGCGACCTCAATATCTGCGTGACGAAATAAAGGCTCTCCTTCCAGTTGATTTTGCCCTGCTGCTCAATGTACTCCTTGAGCGTGATTCCCTCGACGTATTCCATGACTATATACTGAAGCTTGTCGCCGTAGCTGACATCGTAGACCTTAACGATGTTCGGGTGTGAAAGGACGGCAATGGCCTTTGACTCGTTTTTAAACCTGCGGCGGAAATCCTCGTTGGCAAGGTATTCCTCTTTGAGAACTTTTACAGCGACAATACGGTCGTCAATGCTGTCGTACGCCTTATAGACGACAGCCATCCCGCCCACTCCGATGATTTCCTGAATCTCGTAGCGGCCGTCAAGTCTTTTGCCAACATAATTATCCATAACGTCTACTCTCCATGTGCTCAATTATTGTTTTGGCGAATCAGCTTGATATGGTTACCACCGTGATGTTGTCGCGCCCACCGTTTTCGTTGGCTAAAGCGACGAGCCTGTCGGCAAAGTCGCCCTCGCCCGGGGTGCGCAGTATACTGTATATTTCCTCGGTCTCCACAAGGTTTGTAAGGCCGTCGGTGCAGATGAGCAG
>CAZDWM010000043.1:0-11869 GCA_964509145.1 uncultured Eubacteriales bacterium
GTCAAGGCCGGTAAGTCACGTGCCGGCAGAGGCGAATACAAACGGGCAATGCCCTTCTTCACACTTCGCTTCAACAACCTTGACAGCGCGCTCGGAATCCTGATGAGCAAGGACGACATGCTTGAGGCACTCAAGGCCGGAAGGCTTATCATGGACGGTGCGCCGGAATTCGGCGGTCAAATCGGAGCTTATATGCTTGAAGTCGGCGCTCTGGCAAAATAATTGTTGTGATAATTCAGGGCCGCGGTCTCCGTGGCCCTGCGTTAAATTTGTTTGGGGGAAAGTTATTTATGAAACTGACGGATTTAAACCTTAACCCGGTGGCTAAGGTACGCGAAAGCACTAATTTCGCGGTCAGGGAAGTCAAAAAAGTGTGTAAAAATGTTGGTCCGCGCGCGCCGGGAAGCGCGAGTGAGGACAAAGCGCAGGACTATGTTGCCGAAAACTGCGGAAGATTTGCCGACGCCGTTGAGAAAGAATCCTTCAAGCTTTCTCCCCGCGCGTTTATGGCGTGGCCGTGGGTTGTAGGTGTGTGTATTTTAGTCGCCGATATCATATTTCAGTTGGGCGCGTTCAACGTCGTACCGTCATTTGCGTCAAGAAACTTCTATATCATTTCGCTGTCTGTTATTGTTATATCGATAATCATCATGGTGTTTGAGTTTCTGTTGTATAAGCCTATGCTTGATCCGCTGTTTAAAAAGTCAACATCAAGCAATGTTCTACTCACCAGAAAGCCCACGGGCGAGGTCAAGCGCAGAATCATTTTCAGCGGCCACATCGATTCAAGCTATGAATGGCGCTTCACACACTTAGGCGGCGCAAAGCTTTTAACAACGGCTGTCGCCTCCTCTATCACAGTAATTACTATGAGTTTGGTTATTAATATTTTATGCATCATCCTTCCCGACATGAACGACACGCTTTTCCTTGTCTGTCAGATCATCGTCGGCATTTCCGGTCTGTTTATAATTATAGGTATTCTATTTGAAAACGGTAAGGTCGTAGTCGACGGTGCGAACGACAATTTAACAGGCGTTTTCGCTTCGATGGCGGTATTACAATTTCTCGATACAAACAACATCCGCTTTGAAAACACCGAGGTCGTCGCCGTTTCAATGGGTTCTGAGGAAGCAGGATTAAGAGGCTCAAAAGCACTTGTAAAAAAACACGTCGACGAATACAACAAGCTTGAAACTGTTTTTATCGGCACTGATACACTTCGCGACTTCGAACATATGGGTATTTTCACCAAGGACATGACAGGAACGGTCAAGCTTGATAAGCAGGCTGCGGCGCTGCTTAAAAAGGCTTCCGCGACGGCGGGTCTCGACCTCCCCTTCCTCTCCGTCTTCTTCGGCTCGTCCGACGCGGCTGCTATTCAGCAGGGTGGTATCAAAGCCATTGCGCTCGCGGCCATGGATCCCGCACCGGCAAGATATTATCATACAAGGCTTGATAAAGCAGACAACCTTGACCCAAAGACGATAGAAAAGGGTGTTGAAACGCTCATCAATGCTGCGTTGCTCTTCGATGAGCAAGGGTTAAAAGACAGCTACGATTAATTATTAGCACATTATCTAAAACGGAGGTATTATAATGCTTAGAATCGAACATTTAACAAAAAAGTACGGAGAAAAGGTCGCGGTAGACGATCTCTCGCTCAACATCCGCGGCGGAGAGATTTATGGCTTCATCGGCCACAACGGTGCCGGCAAGACTACGACTATTAAAGCCGTCTGCGGCATCATCGATTTTGACGAGGGTGAGATTACGATTGACGGCATATCGGTGCGTAAGGACCCGATTGCCTGCAAGAAAAAAATTGCCTATATTCCCGATAATCCCGACATGTACGATTTCCTTTCCGGCATAAAATACCTCAACTTCATCGCGGATGTCTACGAAATTACTAAATCGGAACGTGAAACACGCATTCGAAAGTATGCCGATATGTTTGAGCTGACGGCTGATCTCGCGCAGCCCGTCAGTTCCTACTCCCACGGTATGAAACAAAAGCTGGCGTTGATTTCTGCGCTCATTCACGAACCCAAGTTGATGGTACTCGATGAGCCGTTTGTTGGTCTCGACCCCATCGCGGCTCACACTCTTAAGCAGTTCATGCGCGAACTGTGCAATAAGGGCGGCGCGATTTTCTTTTCAACGCACGTTCTTGAGGTCGCAGAGAAGCTCTGTGATAAAATTGCTATTATTAAAAACGGAAAGCTGATTGAGTCCGGCACAACCGAGGAGGTCAAAGGCAACACCTCCCTTGAAGCGGTTTTCCTTGAGTTGGAGGACAAGGTTGAATAAATTCAACCTGCAAAAATTGTTGACGGGCTGTAGCCCGTCTGCCGCTATTGAGGCACCACAATTTTAAGAAGGGAGATTGATTCAACACTTTTATGTTAAATCAATCATGGTATAAAAATGCTTAAGAGCTTATTAAAGGTTAGATTGCTATCTCTTTGGCACTCAATTGTTCAAACCAACGGCAACAAGAAATATATTAAGATTGTTTTAGCCGCGGTCTTGGTTTACGCCTTTGGTGCGATGTGTTTTTCGTTTGGTATGATTTTTCACCAGCTGTGCCTCCCCCTTTACCTGTCCGGTCTTTCGTGGCTTTATTTTGCCATATCCGCCATCTTCGCGTTTTGTCTGTGCTTAATCGGCAGCGTTTTGGCCGCCGACGCACAGCTGTTTGAGGCAAAGGACAACGAGCTGCTGTTATCCATGCCGATTCCGCCGCGGGCGGTGCTTCTCAGCCGGATGAGCGTAATTCTCGCGACCAATTTTTTATTTGTGTTTGTGTTCGCCGTTCCAACAGGAGCCGTTTACGCGATGCAGCTTCCCGTCACCGCCGGAGGCGTGGTTATTTTTTTAGCTGCTTTTCTGCTGCTTCCGTTTCTTGTGCTTCCAATTTCCTGCTTTTTCGGCTGGCTGATTGCTTTTGCTTCCACAAAAACGCGCCATCGCTCATTATTCATTTTTCTTTTTTACTTGGTTCTTTTGGTCGCCTACATGGTTGTTTATTCATCAATAAACTCTTATATCGCAAAAATTGTCATAAATGGCAAACCGTTGGCCGACGCCGTTAAAAGCACACTTCCTCCGTTTTATTTCTTCGGGAAAGCCATCTCCGAAATAGATTTTTTAAATCTGCTTTTTTATATTCTTTGCGCTGTTATACCGTGCATTCTTGTCATTGCGCTGATTTCAAAAAATTACTATAAAATTATGATGACAACAAAACGCATCGCGCGCAAGGAGTATGTTGAAAAGGAAACTAAATCATTAGGTGCTTTTGCGGCACTGACAAAGAAGGAGATCACCTTCTTCCTGTCACGCCCGATGTATATGATGAACGCCGGTATCGGTCTTGTACTGATGGTCATTTTTGTCGTCGCGGCTGCTGTTAAGGGGGAGTCGATTTTAGCGTCCATGCAACTCCCGTCAGGTCTGCCTTTCAGCTTCGGAACTGGTGTATGTATCATTTTATGCTTCTGCACCTCAATGACCTTCATATCGGCACCTTCTGTCAGCCTTGAGGGTAAAAATCTTTGGATACCTAAATCCATTCCCGTCAAAGCAGAAGTCATTTTGCGTTCAAAGATAGCCGCTCATCTTTTTATCTGCTTTCCGTTTATTATGCTTTGCGGTATCGTTTGCGCCATAGCTTTCGGAAAAAGTGTGTCAGAGGTTCTGCTTTATTTCCTTCTGCCACTTTCGGCAACCGTTTTCAGTGCCGTTCTCGGTGTGTTCGGCAACATGAAGTTCCCGAAATTTGACTGGATTAATGAAACGGTTGTTATCAAACAGAGCGCGGCGGTGCTCGTCGCGATGATTGGCTCGTTTACCGCTATTATATTACCGCTGATCTTAGTGTTTTACCTCGGCAATAAGTTTTCCGGCATGATTAATTTATTTTTGCTGCTGTTCTGCGCTCTTTTATTGATTCTTTCTTATATTCTTTACGCTATGCTGATGAAGAACGCCGAACAAAAATTCAGAGCATTATAAGGAGTGTCCTCCATGAGGGTTGTAACCGTCACGCTTAATCCCTGCATCGACAAAACCGTCGAGATAGAAGGCTTTGAAATCGGTAAAACCAACAGGACATTAAGCATTCGTTCAGACATCGGCGGCAAGGGTATCAATGTTTCGAAAATTCTTTACAGTATAGGTATCGAGTCTGTTGCCACCGGTATTTTGTCAGGCGAGACGGGTATCTATATTGAACGCTGCCTGATTGAATCGGGTCTTTCGACCGACTTTGTTTTCGGCAGCGGCGAAACACGCACCAACTTGAAAATATTCGACACGGCTACACAAATTACCACCGAGATAAACGAACCCGGCGCGCCGGCGGGAGAAAGCTATGAGGAGTTCCGCCGCAAAATAACCGAGCTTCTGCGCGGCTGTGATTTGCTTGTGTTGTCCGGCAGTACGCCAAAGGATATCGGCGACTCGGCCTACGCGGAGCTGATATCATATGCTAAACATTTTAACGTCCGCGTCATTCTCGACGCCGACGGTGAGCTGCTCCGGCGCGGCGTTGAAGCCGTTCCGTTTGCCGTCAAGCCTAATAAAGCCGAGCTTGAGCATTTAGCGGGACACAGGCTGAACAGCCTTGACGACATTATAATTGAGGCAAAGGCTATCAACAAAATGGGCGTTGAGCTTGTTGTGGTTTCTTTGGGAGAGGACGGCGCTGTGTTTGTTCGCGACAGCCTTGTTATTAAAACAACCCCTTTCCCCATTGATGTAAAATCACCCGCGGCGGCGGGCGACTCTATGGTCGGGGCGCTCATTTATTCACTTGAGCACGCGCTGACACTGACACAGACTGCACAGGTGATGACCGCCGCAGGAACCATCACCGCCGCCAAGGAGGGCACACAGGTCGCCACCTTCGGCGAAATCGCAGCTAACTTCGACAGGGTCAAGGCTGAAATTATCGACGAGACTGAGGTTGAGTAAATTAAGGATGGTACATTAATGAAAAATTTTAAAGGGATATTTCCCGCACTTTTAACTCCATTCTGCAAAGACGGTAGCGTAAACGACGAGCAGCTCGCAAAGCTCGTTGAATTCAATATCGCAAAGGGTGTCGACGGTTTTTACGCGGGGGGCAGCACGGCGGAAGCGTTTCTTTTAAGCTTTGAGGAGCGCAAGCATATCCTAAAGGTTATTTCCGAAGTGTCTCGCGGCAGATGTACCTTAATTGCTCAAACTGGTTGCATAGCTACAGAATTGACCGCCGAGCTTGCGCAATACGCCCAATCCGTCGGCTACGACGCGGTGTCGTCCGTGCCTCCGTTTTATTACAAATTCACGTTTGACGAAATTAAAGCTTACTATTTCGCCCTCGCCGACGCGGTCAACATTCCAATCATTATTTATAATATTCCCGTCTTTTCAGGTGTCACCTTCACCGCTGAAAACATCGGCGAGTTTTTAAAGGATGAGCGTTTTCTCGGCGTCAAGTTCACGTCGAACGACTATTACTCGCTTGAACGGATTAAATCGGCATTTCCCGACAAAATCATCTACAACGGTTACGACGAGATGATGCTCGCCGGATTGTCGATGGGTGCCGACGGCGGCATCGGCAGCACCTATAACTTCATGGCCGAAAAGTTTATCACGCTAAAGAAGCTTTTTGACGCTGTAAATATGAGCGAAGCGCAGAAGCTTCAAAAACAGATTAACATAATTATTGAAGAGTTGATAAAGGTCGGCGTCATACAGGGCGAAAAATACGTGCTCGACCGGCTCGGCTTCGACATGGGCGCATGCCGCAAGCCGTTTGCCGATTTGACCGAAGTTCAGAAGGACTATCTTGACAAAAATGTGATACCGCTTCTATAAGTTTATATAACCGAGGTTACAAATGGTTCAGGATCTCACAAAAGGCAACCCCACCAAACTGATTATTAAATTTTGTCTGCCGCTCATGGCGGGCAATCTTTTTCAGCAGTTTTATAATATGGTGGACAGCATTGTTGTCGGCAAGTTTGTCGGCAAAGACGCGCTGTCAGCCGTCGGCTCTGTCAGCTCATTAAACTTTCTTGTCATCGGCTCTATCATCGGCTTATGCACCGGCTTTGCCATTCCCGTGGCGCAAAGCTTCGGCGCCGGAAATTTCGAAAAAATCCGCAAGCTGATTGCGAATATATTATGGCTTTCATTAATTATCGGCGGTGTTATCACAGCGTTAACGATGCTGTTTGCGCGGCGGTTGCTGATTATTTTAAACATACCCAAGCTTATTTTAGCCGATGCCTACTTATACATCATAATCATATTCGCCGGAATCTTTGCGACTGTCCTTTACAACGTCCTTGCCAGTTTAATCAGGGCTGTCGGAGACAGTAAAACGCCGTTATATTTTCTCATTCTTTCGTCGTTTCTCAACATAGTGCTCGACCTGTTGTTTGTCATATATTTTTCATGGGGTGTGATGGGAGTCGCGGTCGCCACTGTTATTTCACAGGCGGTTTCGGGTCTGCTTTGCCTTTGGTATGTCAAACGGAATTTTTATATTCTTCATTTCAGGCGCAGTGATGCGATAATCGACAGAAAAACATGCCGCGAGCTGCTTCATTCGAGCCTGCCGATGTCGCTTCAGTTCTCAATTACGGCCATAGGTTCTGTTATGCTTCAATCCTGTATCAACAGCCTCGGTTCTGACATCATAGCAGCTATCACCGTCGCCGGAAAAACACAGCTTATGATTGTTCTGCCGTCCGAGACGATTGGTCTCACAATGGCCACCTACTGCGGGCAAAATCTCGGGGCTAAAAGACTTGACAGAATCAAGGTCGGCGTTCGGCGTGCTTTGTTGCTCGCGTTTATTTATAGTATCATTGCAATAATAATCGCCTACTTTGCCGGAACTTATATTTCGCTTCTTTTCCTTGATAAAAGCGAAACAACAGTCCTCGCATATATCGCACAATACCTGAACACCGCTTGTGTTTTCTTCCCCGTGCTTGTAATTATTTTTGTACTGCGCAACTCGCTTCAAGGCATGGGTTACAGTGTTCAAGCCATGATGGCGGGTGTTTTAGAGCTGATTGCGAGAGGCGTCATGGGGTTTGGCTTTGTTTTGAAATTCGGATATATCGCAGTCTGTTACGCAAACCCCGTCGCTTGGTTCGCCGCGGATTTTGTACTTATTCCAATGTATATATACGCCGTTCGCAGGCTCAAAAAAAGGCTTTGCGACGACTTCGCCGTCACACTTGACGAAGATATCATTGCTTCTGAAAGGGTAGAGATTAATGAGCCTTGCTGAAGTCGTTTCCAGCGGTAAAAAAGTTAAAATTGCATTCACGCCGCCCGTTTTGCTCTCCGAGCTTCTGGGTCAAAGCAGTATTTTTTTTGATATGCCCTGCGGTGGTCGTCAGCGTTGCAAAAAGTGCCGGATAAAGGCCGCCGGTGACCTCTCCCCTATTTCCGCGTTCGAGCGGACATCTCTATCCTCCGACGAATTGATTAACGGTATACGCTTTGCCTGCGTCGCCGAGGCGCTGGGTGACGTCACCCTGACGGTTGACGGCGGCGGTGAAAAAGAGGTTATTTTAACAGAAGGTGCGGCGGAAAACGTCCGGCTTGACCCGTTGGGCAAAAAATTCGGCGTCGCGGTCGACATCGGCACAACGACTGTTGCCACCTATCTATACAACCTAAAAAACGGTTTGCTTCTTGCCACAGCGTCCAAGCGGAATCCACAGGCGGTGTTCGGCGCTGATGTCGTTTCAAGGCTCGACTACGCCATGCACGGTGGGCTTGAGCGGCTTTCGTCAGTAATAACCGGCTGTATATCCGATCTGGTTAACGAGCTTTGCACAAAAAGCGGTGTTACGTTGGACGACATTGACGCGGCGGTTGTCGCGGGCAACACGGCGATGATTTACTTGTTCTGCAACCTTGACCCGTCGTCCATCGCTTTCGCCCCCTTTAAACAGGATAACTATTTCGGCTGCTTTTTATATGGCACGGAACTCAATATAAACATCAACGCGCCTGTTTATCTCGTTCGAAGCATCTCGTCCTATGTCGGCGGCGATATCACCGCGGCAATAATCGCCTCAGGCTTCCACGATGATAAAATCGGCAAGCCTCGGCTTTTGGCCGACATCGGCACAAACGGTGAAATGGCGTTGTTGTCAGGCGGACGGCTTTTATGCTGTTCCACGGCGGCTGGATCGGCTTTTGAGGGCAGCGGTATCCACGCCGGTATGACCTCCAAGGAGGGCGCAATTTCAGGCGCTTCCTTTACGGGCGCGGCGTTTAAATATGAGGTTATCGGCGGCGTAAAGCCCGAGGGCATTTGCGGCTCCGGCATTCTCGACATCACCGCCGCGCTGCTTGAAGCCGGTGTCATCGACGAAACGGGTCATCTTTCGGAGGACGGGCACAGCTTTGAGGAAAACCTCTGTGAGTTTGAGGCTCAGGACGCTTTCCTGCTGCCCGATACCGATATCGTCGTCACGCAAAAGGACATCCGCATGGTGCAGCTCGCTAAGTCGGCCATACGCGCGGGAATTGACACCTTGTTGCACGAGGCCGGTATCTCTGCCGAAAATATATCGGAGTTCCGACTAGCCGGAGGCTTCGGAACTTATCTTAATATTAGCTCAGCCGTAAAAATCGGTATGATTCCTGACAAGCTCATATCGGCTGCGTTATCCGTCGGCAATGCGGCGGGCGCTGGTGCTACGATGCTTCTTCTTAACCGCGAGCTGATTGACATATCCGAAAAGACAGCAATATCCGCCGAAACGGTTGATTTGACAACAAATCAGACCTTTGTCGACGGATACATTGAAAATATGTACTTCTAATTGTTTAAAAAGTCTTGATATATTTTCCCGAATTACTGTCAACATAAAGCGACCAATCGGGATGGGTTCTTAACAGCGTCGCTGGCGTCATGTTTGACACCGCGTCATAAAGCGTTGCCCGAATGGCGTTTGCCTTAACGGCGTGAGGCGCGCAGGTAATAATTTTTTTGCATCGCATAATCTGATATGGTGTCATTGAAATTGCCTGCTTCGGTACGTCGTCTATGGTCGCGAACCAGCCCTCCCCCACCTGCTGAATTTTACAGGTGTCGTTGAGGTTGACGACAATATACGCTTCTGTCGTGTCAAAGTCCGCCGGAGGGTCGTTAAATGCAATGTGTCCGTTTTCACCGATACCCACAACGCCGAGGTCGACCGGCTTTTCGCGAAGCTTAGCAGACAGCGCCGGAATGCTCGCCGGATTGCCGTCGACGAGGTTATAAGCCAACAGATTGACCTTTGATATAAAGCGCTCCTTTAAATACTTGCGGAAGCTCGCGATATGCGTCTCGGGCAAACCGACATATTCGTCGAGGTGAAACATTTCGACTTTGCTCCAGTCGACGTCGGAATCTATGAGCGCGGAGAGTGTTTCAAACTGCGATGAACCGGTTGACAGAACAATTCTCGCGTAGCCTTTTTGGGCGATGACCGACTTAAGATATCCGGCAGCTTCTGCGGCGGCTTTTTTTCCAAGCTCGTTGACGTCGGCGCAAATATTGATGCTCATAACACATTTCTCCTGTCAAAATATACGGGCGGAATAATCCGCCCGTATTTTATTTTTAGTTCTGATGGTATGTAGCGAGGAAGTCGCCCAGGTCGCTGATGGCCTTAGCCAGCTGCGCTGGTTCGGGCAGCATGACGATCCTGAAATGGTCGGGCTTATCCCAGCTGAAGCCTCTGCCGGGGATAATCATGACGTTCTTAGCGTGGAGATAATCCATGGCGAACTGCTGATCGTCGGTGATGTTGAACTTTTTGACATCAAGCTTCGGAAATACATAGAACGCGGCATTGTTCCTGACAACAGATATTCCGGGGATTTTCTCAAGCTCGCTGCAAGTAGCTTCTCTCTGCTCGTAAAGCCTGCCGCCCGGAACGAGCATTGCCTTTGTGCTTTCGGGGTCGGCGAGCGCGGCGGGAATGACGAGCTGTGTGAGCGCGTTAGCGCAAAGGCGCATGGCGCAAAGCTGAACGAGACCGGCCACAAAGTCCTTTGCCTGTTCCTTGGCGCCGCTGACGACCATCCAGCCGCAACGGAAGCCGCAGATTATGTGCGACTTCGAAAGACCGTTCATCGTGACGCAAAGAAGGTCGGGCGCTAACGTTGCCGTGGAAACATGCTCCATATCGTCAAGAACGAGCCTGTCGTATATTTCGTCGGAGAAGATGACAAGACTGTGCTCTCTCGCGATTTTTACAAGCTCCTCAAGCACTTCCTTGGGGTAAAGTACGCCGGTGGGATTGTTGGGGTTGATGATGACAATCGCCCTTGTTTTAGGCGTAATCTTCTTACGTATATCGGCGAGGTCGGGATACCAGTTGGCTTGCTCGTCGCAGATATAATGAACCGGCTTTGCGCCCGCAATCCAGACAGAGTTTGTCCAAAGCGAATAGTCTGGGGCTGGAACAAGAATTTCGTCGCCGTAGTTAAGCAGTGCCGTGAGACACATTGTGACAAGCTCCGAGACACCGTTTCCGATGAAGCAGTCGTCGGGCGTTATGTTTTGAAAGCCCTTGCCCTTGTGGTATTCGCATATGGCCTGTCTCGCCTCGGGCATACCCTTAAGGTCGCAGTATGCCACAGCTTTGTCGGCGTTGTTTAACAGGGCGTTTCTAACGCTTTCGGGCATTTTAAAGCCGAAGGTTGCCGGATTACCTGTGTTGAGGCGGAGCACGTCTATGCCCTGCGCCCTCATTTTCATCGCTTCGACAAAAACAGGACCTCTGATGTCCGAATGAACCTCTTGCAATTTGTCCGATCTTAAAATAGGCTGCATGATATTTCCTCCTGAATTTTTATAAATAATTTATGAAAGCAGGTTATCAAGAATATAGTAGCATTCAGAAAATGTGCACGAGCCGGGTAATTCCTCATTGTAAAGCAATTCGAAAGCCATCAGGTCGATTTCTGACGGGTCACCCGTGATATAAGGATTTTCAGCAAAAATGCTGTCCGGATACACCTCGGAGCCGAACGACATACCGCAAATCCTCATCAGCTCTTTGGAAATCGCCTGACGGCGTTCCTTGTCCGTCGCCGTACCGACGGCAATATCAATCGTCGCTTCGTAGATGTAAGCGGGGTTTTCGCCGCATTTCGTCACACTCGAGTTGTTGATTTCGCCGCCGTTCTGCTGTATAAACTCGGTGGTTGTAACAGCCTGTTTAGCATCGTCAGCAGTTTTGCTTACCGGAACATAAACGCCGTAATTGATGATGAGGTTCGCTTCGTCCTTTGACTTTGCTTTTTTCATGCCCGGAAAGCCGTCTATACCGTTAAGCGTCGTTGCCATCGAGGCCACAGCCTGAACATCTGTGTTTGTGTACCGTCCGGTAAAAAAATACTTAATTTGAGTATTCCACTTTTCAAGCTGTTCACTTTCGATTTCCTTGATTTTTGAGCTTCCGTAAACTACATCAAGGAAAAAGCTCCTGACATCCGCGGCTTTGTAGCTATCGGAGTAATAAACGCGTGTCTGAACGCCTCCGGCGTTTGTTGAAGCTTCGTCGGATGTTGTGTTAATTCCTTGAAGCTCCTCGTCCGACTTTAAAGTAAACGGAGCAGTTGTCGTCTCGTCTTTGTTCTTAAAAACAGAGCATGAAACGAGCGACAACAAGATGGCGACTATTAAAACAAGAACAGATATTCGTTTCATAACAACCTCTGACCTATAAAAAATACAAACTTTATCAAATCATTATTATACAGAAATGTCGTCAATAAGTCAACCAAAAAACGACTTGGTTTTAAAAAAATGTCGCTGTCCATTAGTCAAGTATGAACTGTTGAA
>CAZDWM010000043.1:11879-12664 GCA_964509145.1 uncultured Eubacteriales bacterium
TTCAACTTAATAACTCAATAGTTTTACTGCATCCACAATGAATTCCGGCTTTGCGAACAAGGTGAACCTTGCCCTTCCCTGATTTTCATCGTAGTCATAAACGTATTGCAGATATTCCTCCTGTGGCTGTTTTTCAATCAGAGCCATCAAATCGTCGCTTTTTTTGTAGCTCTCCAATTTTGATATATACAAATCCACAACTGTGCATATCTGAATAACGCCGTTAAAACTTGTCTTTACGCCGTCGAGGAAATCAATGACTTCCTGCCTGTTGTCGTCGACGACAGCGCTTTTTGCTGTGTCGTTGCTCATAAAATGCTTAACGTCCTCTTCGGAGAAGCGCCACTGACCTCCGAGTTTTGTTCCTTTTAAAACGCCCTCTTTTAAAAATGTGCGAATTGTGCGGGTACTAAGCCGTGTTTTTTCCGCTATGTCGTCTACCGTATACATTTTTTCTAATGACACAATTACTCCTCTTTTCATTTTTATAAGGTTAAACTTATAACATGTCTTCATTATATTTCTTATCTTTTCATGTGTCAATAGATAATTTCATATTATTTCATGATATTTCTGTTTGCATGACTTTACTTATTTTTATCTATGTTATTGACAAATTGTCACACAACTCATAGAATTGATATGTAAACAAGTTAAAAGAGGTGTCAACATGTCAAAAAGGATAAGTCTTGCACTGCTGTTTGTTTTCATAACGGGTTTATTGACAACTGTAATGACGCTTTCCGGTCTTGCCGGTGACGACAAACTGAAGGTCATCGTCGCAT
>CAZDWM010000044.1:0-12543 GCA_964509145.1 uncultured Eubacteriales bacterium
AAGAAACGTTCTTTGTTCCCGCATAGCCGGAAGCATTCGCGAAGTTTACATCAGATGAATAAACACAGCCGACCCCGTTTGAAATTGTTTTTAAGGTTGAGGTTGTATTGTCAACTGTTTGCTTAATATAACCCGTCGCAACATCGTCGCCCTCAACATCACACTGCCAGAAGCCGACCTTAAGATTCGGAATTTGATTGAGGTTTGTGTTTCTGCTCGAATCAACCGCAATAAGTCCGGTTCCGCCCGTTACAGAGTGTGTATCGGCGGCATTTGAGGTATGGCTGTAATTCCCGAATGCTGAACCGCCGCCCGATGAGCTCGTGAACCAGCCGGCAATACCCGTATCGCTTGTAGGCGCTGTATCAAAATAGAAATTCTTGCTGCAAAGATGTGAACCGCCGGACACTGTCTGGAAGCCAATAGACCATAGAACGCCTTGGTTGAATACGTCCGTACTATAGGTATGGACATGACGCATAGCGGCAGATACCTCGTTGATTTGCGGAGCGTACACATAAGAGTAAGCGTAATCGGTGTAGGTTGTGCCGTTTTGTAAAGTATATTCAGCAGACCAGGTTAAAACGGTACCGCTGTTGCCTGAAAGAGCCGTTGCCAAGGTGCCTGCCGTAACGGCTGTTGAAACGGATGAACCGCTTACAGTATATCCCGATACAAAGTTTATCGAACCGTTGGTTGCGGTAAGAGCATTAACCCTTATTGTGACGGACGTCGCGTCCGGGCAGGAGAAATAAATATTGCCTGAAGTATCTGCCGCGTTTTGAGTAAGCGCTCCGTCGTTAGCGTTGGCACGATCCGAATAGTACTTAAAGGTATTCATTGTGCCTGTTGAGGGCGCAAGGTATATTGTTTCAGGAACATAGAAAAACGCGGATAAAACCGTGGGATCAACCTCAAGAGAAACAGAAAATTTAATCTGGTTGCCTGATGTAATGTCGCTTGATGTGACTGAAAATGGAACATCAACCAATGAAATATAACCGGACCTTGAAACTGAATAAGAATAGCTGCCCGCGTCCAGCATGTAATAATTGTCGTCATTAATCGGCGCAATAGTATTGCCGACGTTGTCTTTAACAACAAGTGTCGAATCAGCCGAAGGAAGCGTAAACTGAACCGTTGAGATTGAATATGTTGATCTTGTCAGAAGGAAGGGCTGAACATAACATATTCCACCCGCGCCCGTGAGATAAATACGCACGTAGCTGTTAATCTGGCTTTCGTACTTGTTAAGATCAAACGCAACGGTTGAGCCGCTTGCGTTGACATCATAGCTGTCAAGCACAATACCGTCAGCAACTATCTTGACTTTTGTTGCATTTGCACAGGTTAAGGAAATCTGATCTCTTAATTCATCAATGCTTATATTGCTGACGCTCGGATAATTGCCTACAGCATTGAAGCCGTCACCAAGCTCGCTCGCGTTCTTTGAATTTTTAGAGCACGCGAAGAACGCGCCGGTTTCCATAGAGGTACGAACGTTGGCAGCCGTATTTGCGGGCATCATGTAAATCTGCGCATTCTTGCCGATATCGCTCAATTCGTGCGCGTCATCCTCACAAAAGCCGTAAATGTTTCTTCCTAAGGGCGCAAGAACCTGGAGTGTTTTATCATAAAGATAACGGTCGTTGCGTGTTCTGCTGTCTGTGGTGTTGACCAGCTCCATGCCTACGCATGAAGAATATGTGGTAAAAAGCGAAGCATAATTGTTTATGAAAGAGCTGTTATAAACGCCTATATTATCCTGTCCGCCGGACCATTCGCCGACATGATTGATATGACAAACGCCGCCCGCGTTCTGACATTTTTGAACAGCACTTGCCGGCCATGTGGAATCAAGCTCCATGTCACCGTCGCCGCAGTTTGCGAAATAGCTGTTGACATGAACCTTTTGTGTTGAAGCTCCGTTAAGCTCAATGCCGAGAGGAACATCAATCATGATTTGACCGTTTCTGCCGACACCGGTTGTCATTTCTAAATTACGTTGTGCTGTTAACGGAGTGACATTTCCATGGACAAAAAACTGATAACTAAAAATTGTGTGTCTTGTTTTATTGGCGGTCCAACCATAGTTAACGGTACCGTGGTCTGTCATCGCGACACAATCATAGCCTGCCGCGTAATAACCTTCAAGCATCTCATTAAAATCATCATCGCCGTCGCTGAGATGGGAATGAACATGTGTGGCGCCTTTATAAGCACCCCATGTATTCCAGTTAACATTTGAATAAGGATTCGTGATTGAGTAATTGTATGAGCCGATAACATCATTTACAGCGCCCGCCATAAGAGAAATTGAACCCATGCCGCATAGCATTGCAATAGCCGTGATAATAGAAACCGATGCCCTGATCGCTCTTTTTGACATTTTTACATCCCTCGCCTTTCAATTTGGTGAGTTAATTTTACCACACAATTAATAGTATTACAAGCAAAATTTAAGATATTTTATACATATTGTATAATAAGTTGGTAATAATTTTGTTTTCTTGTTAATGTAGTCCATATTATTACATTTTTTAAACTTGTTCAAAAATAAACAGACAGCTGAACCCATGTTCACATTCTGTCTGTTTAACTTATATTATATATTCGGCAGGTTAATACAACTCCAAAGCTGCTTCCTTACTCTGTCTTGTTCAGGTTATATTTACCCAAATCAGACGCGCAGTCCTGCATTCCGGTAACTTGAAGGTACATCCTTCGCTTATAAGCGAATCACCCGAAAGCGTCATTGTCTCTTTGCTGTCCTCGTCGGTTAGCGTGTAGACTTCGCCTGTTTCCACAAACGGCAGACGCACAGTCAACGTGTCCTCGGGGCATTCCTCCATGCGGAACAGCAACAGCGCGCCTTTCCCCTTTTCATCGTCGAAAAAGCAAAACGCTGTGAAGCCGGTCTTGTCGTCCTTGCTGTGCCACGGTGTCAGCACATAAAAATCCTTGAGCATATACGGGCAAAGCTTTTTCCATTCGCGCAGTCCGAAACGCAGCATGTCGAAATCCTGCGCCGGATCCTGCGCAAACTGCGAATCGACATTGAGCGACGGCAGGTAGGACGCGCACCAGGTGTAGACATCGCTGCGGCCTGTGAGCGCGAGCTGCGACGTTTTTTCTTTGGTATTCGCGCCGCAAAACGGAATCCATTTGTTAAACGATGTCGTCATCGATAGCCGAAGCGCCGTAGTCGTGCGGTCATCGTCGCTGCGCAGGAGCGGAATTCCGCGGCGCAGGGACTCCAAATCGTTCCGTCCGCCGCCGCTGGCGCACGAATCCACAAAACCGCAGCCTCCGAAATCCAGCGTGCAGGCGATGATGTCGTCCCACATTTTATAATGACCCGCTACAAACTTGCACTCGGTGATACCTGTCCGGTTTTCACCCTCCAGTGTGTCTAAATAACGCCAGAGCGCGCCGGGGTCGCTGTTGTTGTCCTCGCGGTACATTTCCACTTTGTTTTCGCGCAATACCTTGCGGATGCGTTCTGTCGTCCAGTCGAGGCATTCGGGAATGCCTATGTTGTTTGAGACTGCGACGACACCATCCCTCTGGATAGACCATTCGGTTTTATAGCTGTAATTCTTCGCGAGCGACTCAGGGTCAGTCACGCGCTCGGGCTCGAACCACATGAGAGTTTTCATGCCGTTTGCCCGCGCGAAATCGGTCGATTCGCGGAAGGTGCCGTCCGGCCATTTCGCCGGGTCAAGCGCCCATGTGCCGACGGTGCCCCACCAGTCGCTTTCGGGACTTGAACCGTCGGGCGCGACATACCAGCCCGCGTCAAACCAGCGGAAATCGACCTTGCAGTCCTCGGCAATCATTTTTTCAAGTGAAGGCTTCCAGGTGTACGCACGCTCGGAGATGCTGCCGTCGGAGTTTGGCAGCCCTGTGTCGGAAGCGAGGCAGCAGCTTGAAAACGGCTGCGGCAGCGCCCCGGTGGAGTCGGCGGCGGGCAGGTTGCAGTTTATAAACCAGCTGCGCCAGAAGTTGGTCGCGTAGCTTTCGCTACGCACGGTATACGGCGCGCGAACAAATAGCGCGGTGCGGATTTTTTCGCCTGGTTTGAGATATGTGTGAAGCCCTGGGGTGGAGCGGGCGGTAAATGTTGAGGTCGCGCTGTCGGATGAGAAATCCGCCGACCATGTACCCGCCCAGCCGATGGCGAGCATTACGCCGCCGTCGCCGTACTCCAGATTAAAATAGGGGAAGTTGACGTGCGTCGGTCTGCCGCTGTCGGACAGAAAATGAACAGGCATGTCCGCAAGGTCGTGCGCATAGGGGTGGTAAAGGTTGACATGGTCGCCCATAATGCCCTTGAGCACCGGACGCTTGCCCTCGAAGGTCAATGTGCTTTCCTCCTTTTCGAGCAGTCCGCTGTTATCCGCGCCCGTGTTTTCAAAAAAGACCGTCCATTCCGACACGCCGTAAACAGGATAATATGCCGTTTTCAGCGTTACGGTAAGTCCGTCACGAAACGCGAAAACCCGTTTGTCGGTCTCCTTATTTTCGTCGGTTGACGTATGCCGCCCCGTTTCGCGGAAGATGTCCGCCGGAAAGCCGTCGTACCGTGTTCCGTCGTAGGTAAAGGAAAACGGGAAGCGCTCAAGGTTGCTAAGCTGTGCGCGGTACCATGCGTCGACCTCGGGGTTTGCGTATGACTTTTTCATTTTATGACCATCCTTTCAAATAACGAGGAAGTCTTGACCGGTCGGTGAAGCCGATTTGCGCCACCCTGTATGGCTCAAAAACACAAAACTTCCACTACTAACATCCGTTTAAGCTCTGTCTTTCCTTCCTTCATATTCAACCGTAAAGCTTATAAATTATACTTGATACAGCCCGCTGCGGCAGGTGCCGTCCGAGGAACACAAGTGCCTTGTAGGGCGCTCCTCCAACGACCGAGACCGGCGGGTTTTTACTGTAAGCGAGGCGGTAAATCAGCTTTGCGATGACCTCGGGTGACATACCGTTTTGTTCGTCGTGTTCCATTTTTTCGACGGAGCGGCTGATATGTTCGCCGTAAACGCCGCTGTTGACAGGATTTTTCTGACGCATCGCCGTAAAGCTTGTTTTCACATCGCCCGGCAATACATTTGTCACCTTGATGTTAAACGGGCGAACCTCGGAGCGCAGCGCCTCCGTCAGCGACGTCACCGCCGCCTTTGTGTTGGAGTAGAACGCCTGAAACGGAATGGAAAGCGGCGCGGCTGCGGAGCTTATGTTTATAATGGTGCCGCCGCCCGCCGTCCGCATGAACGGCAGAACTGACTGTATGGCAAAAAGCGTGCCGAAATAGTTGATGTTGAAAATTTTACGCACGGCTTCCTCGCTCGTGTCCTCAACCGCGCCCGAAATACCCATGCCCGCGCAGTTTATGAGCACGTCAATCTTACCAGCTTCCTTTATAACACTTTCAACGGACGCGGCGACGTTCTCGCGGCTGCTGACATCGGTTAATATATTTTTCACGCCGACCGAATCTGACGGACGGCGTGAAAAATTAAAGACTGTGTCACCCTTGGCGGTAAACAGCTCCGCCGCGGCCTTGCCTATGCCCGCCGAAGCGCCTGTAATGACGATAACTTTATCCATAAATAATATTAATTAACCTTTCAAGATATATATCCGACCCCGTCTTACGTCCCACACCCTAAATTTTTTCTGGCTTTGTCCGCGGAATAGCAGGACAGCATATGCCGCAGACGGGCATAATGCTTCCCCTGCAAAGCTTCGCGTAGTTCCCGCTCCACCGTTTCCATTCCGAGCGGGACACATTCCTCACGCCTGCACCTTTCAAACACGGTCAAAAGCGCGGCGGCTTCCCGCTCATACCTGCCGCTTTCTTCCTCCGGAACGGAAATATCCAGCTTTTCCGGCCTGCATACGCCGGGAAAGAACCGCACGGTCAGCGAAAACGGCAGCAGATTTTCTTGCAGATTAATCCCGCTTCCGGTCAGTTTTACGCCGATTTCGTACGGTTCACAGTTTACCAGATACACACACGTTTCGCCGCCGTCCATCGCCCATCGCACCGTTACCGGATCCTGCGCGAACGTCTCAAAATGAACATCCGCCAGCTTGCGGTATTCCCGTGCGAAAGCCCACTGCTGTGCCGCGTGGGATTTATTCAGATACAACCCGCCTGCCGTACACGAGCGGGCGTCATACGCCGCAAGGGCATGGATGAGCCATTCGGAAAAATAAGGTTCGGACCTGAAAGCGGACGTAATGGCGAAATTGACGGGGAACCAGCAGGGGTCGTCGCCGCTGTAGCGCCACGCCTCAACCCAGCAGTCAAAATGGAACCCGACCGGGCGTTTAGCCGCATATAAAGCGTGCTGTGTTTCGCGGTCGAGCATGGCAAAATCGGAGAACATGTGTGATTTTTCCGGTTCCGTATCGGTGCCGTCGCTATCCCAGCAGTCGCAGTCCCGCATGGAATTTTCTTCTACGCTGACCTCTATGTTCGGTTCGTTCTCAAAAAGGGCAAGATCAAAGCCACCCTCCCTGTAGCATTCATAGTTTGATTTCCTGATGCCGTATTGGGAGAGAGCGTCTTTTTCCCCGTAAACGCGGAAGAAGGAGGTTTCATTCCAAACTGTAAATCCAAGTTTTAAATCCGCTCTGCGGGCGGTTAGAATATCCCGCAGCTCGCACAGGAAATCACGCACCTTCCCGCAGCGCCATTGGATGAACTCTTCGCGGTATTTTTCGAGAAGGATTTCGCTCCGTTTCGTGAAGCGCTGCGGATCCGTCGGGTCAATGTTTAAATTAATCCCGGTTTCCTTTTCGAACAGACCGACGGTACAGTCGTCATAGCCGCTGTTTAGGTTCGCGAACCACAGGAACGTTGCGTGCCAGAGGTTGACGGAAAGCCCTTCGAACGCGGGATAAGCGGACAGCCTGTCGGCCAGCTCGGCAAAGTATTCCTTTACCTGCCGCCGAACCTCCGGATGCAGGCAGTTGAACACAGGACCCGCGGACGGGTCGTTTCCGGCAACATCGCCGTGGGCTAACGACCCCGTCCAGTCGTTCGGTGCTGTCCGGATGCCGCCGGACGCGGTGATGCTGTTATAGGTGTCCGCGCCGTTCCGGACGGACTCCATGTCGCAGTTCATGTTTTTGAACAGGTTGCCGAGCCGAAGCAGTGTTAAGGAACCGGTGAATTTCAGATTTTCTTTCGCAAAGCGTTCCAGTAATATTTCCGCCCAGTTATCGAAGGTTTGAAATTCCTCCGCATGTTCGCATTTGTTTCCGATAATTTCGCCCCATAGGTTTTCGTTGTGGATAATTTCCCGCGTGTCGTCCAGCATTGCCGTATAATCCTTTTGCCGTACCCACGGCTGGCAGTCCACCGGAATTATAGGCCCGTCATACCAGTTTACCGGATAAATCAGGCGGTTTTGACCTGTAAATTTCATATATTCCGTCAGATAGTCCAGCCACTCCTTAAAATTGAGACTGCCCTCGGCCAACGCTATGCCGCAGGGGTCTTCGTACTGAATCCCGAAGGATCGGCGGTTATCCTTTTCACATGCGACGGAATGTACGGGCAGCTCTCCTACCTCGTATACGGCAAACTCACAGACGGCGGCAGGTTCTCCGCGACCCCAGCTGGAAAACGTTACGCTTGCGTCCTTCCAGCGGGGTCGGAAGAAGTTATAAATGGTTTTCATGCTTCCGGACACCGCGTCGCGGATGCCGGAGGTTACGCCGGTGGTGAGGTCGTAGCCCGCGCCGTCGTTGACGCACATAAACCGGCGTTTGTCATCCGGATAACGGATTACCATCAGATGCAGCATACCGGGGTTGTTGACGGAAAAACGGTATCCGAATCGGGAATGCGCGTCCGGCGCGGCCTCGCGGTAGGAGCCGCACGGCGAGTTGACAACACTTGTGCGCCCCACCTCATAAAAGCTGTCGGCGGGCAGTGCTTGAGTGCAATCAAGCGAGAAAATGAGCTTTTTGCATATGGATTCATAAAACGGGTCGTCCAACAGCTTAGTCATTTGCATCAATCCTTTATATGTAAATAATGTCCTTTGTCTTACCCGTCTTACCTGTCCTGTTCGTTACTCAACCCTAATAACGATGGTTTCACCGTTTTCACCGTCAACCGTCAATATTTCATCAAGAATTTCGCCCTTGAAAGACTCGTTGATTTTATGAGCGATTTCCTCCTCAAGACCGAACTTTTGTCCGATACGCAGCCCGGTTTCAAAGAGCTTCCAGGGTATGTTTACAGTGGTTACTTTTCCGCTCGGCTGTGTTATTGTGATATAAATCTTCTTTTTTGAAGCGCTTGCGCCGCGGGGTGAAACTTTGTCGTCGGTTTTGGCCGCAGGTGTGGGCGCTTCGATCATTTCCGCTTCGCTTTTTTTCATCAGGTCGTCGACGGTGACGCCGAACAAATCGGCGATAATCGGCAGCAACGCTATATCCGGGCAGGAGCTTTCGTTCTCCCACTTTGAAACAGCCTGCGGCGTTACTCCTAAGCGACCGGCCAAATCCTCTTGGGTAAGATTGCTTTTTTTTCTCAGCGCGGCAATATTTTTGCCCAAGTTCATTTCCAATACCTCCTGCGGCGTCGGTTCGTTTTTTGACCTGTTAAACATAATAGCTACCTCCTTTTGTTGGTAGCTTCATTTTACAGCCCATATCCACAGCGAAACAATAACCTTCTGGTTGTTATGTATTAACAATTGGTTGCGCAGTCAACTCAACTAACGGTTGAGTTGTCCGTTTGCGGTCTGAAAAGGTTGATTAACCTATCATGCAATATTCTTAGTTCTTCATCTTGCGAAATATATGAACAAGACAAACAGACTTTGTGTATTGCTTGGCTATCTTGTTGTTGGTTATTTTGACGATACTAATATCGTTTTTTGATTACCTGTCAAGAACTTGAACTGTCCCTGTCCCGCGTTAATTCACCAAGCTAATACAACTTTTCTAAACTCTGAAATTTCTGAATCATTAAAGCCAATAAGTTTAAGGCTCATTCGTTGTATTAAATCCGCAATTATGATAATACAGCATTGAATATTGGTGTCACTGCTAAAGTCGTAATAGTAAGCATATCCATGGACAATATTTCGTCGCATTTCTTTGATACGATCTGCGATTTCATCTGAGTTTATACGGACGTTCTGCAATATCTCAGGGAAAACATCAAACATGAGTTTTAATTCAGACTTTAAAGAAATTTTCTTGTTTTTAGCTTTTTGGGGTTCTAATTTTTCAAATAAATACTCAAATGCTGTAATCTGCTCAATAAGTCGATTTGGGGTGTAGTGGTCTCCATGGTTTGTAAGGTGACCCAACGGAATGCTCTTGGTTATTTTTGAATCCAACTCAAGTGCTAAATTATCAAGTATATTAGCAGTATATTTCATAACTGGAAACTCGCAAAACAATATGTCCAAGTCTATTTCAGAGTCATCTGAAACAAATCTACAGTAAAAATCTGCAATATTGAATTCTTTTGCAGAAAGCGTAATTCGTTCAAAGGTAACATTATCTGTAGAAGTAATAAATTTACAAAATCTACTCATTAGAAGCGTAATTCTATAGCATTCTTCAATTTGTGCTGTTTGTAAAAGTATTGATGTTTTTCCACGCATTTTATAACTTCCTGAAATGCCCATGTGATGGTTTTTGCCAATCAAGTATTTTAATTCATATGTGCTGCCAGAAATATTGAACGGTATTGAATATATCTCTTTTTGCATTGCAGCAAGATTGACTCCATCTCTAGATAAGTCCAAGTAATGGTATTTATATCGAAAAATACTATCAAGTAAACTTGACTCAAAGTTTATAGAATCGATTTTCTTGTCAGAACCAAATCTTCTCAAAATAAAACATGTTAAATAGCATGTATTTCCCATCGATTTCTCAACCAACAGGGTAATATCCTGAGGTATATTGCATTCATTAAAACACTGGCCGGTCAATATATAATTTGTCTTGTAACTATGTTCTCTTGCAAATGCAGCAACCAATTCTTTTTCTGAAAACAGGTTCATCTGATAATTATCTATTATGAAAGGTATCTTCCCATTCTGATAATCAATTAGTCCTTTGAACATATGTATCACTCCCAAAAATGAACTGTACAAACCCCAGACAGCTCTATATCTTACCAAAATATTCTTTGCCCTTTTCAAGCTCCTCAAGGCAATCGTCATACAGCTTATGTATCGCTTTAACCTTTTCCTCCGTGACGGGTCTAACTGAATCGTCCGTAAAGGGCGATTCTTTTCTTTTCTTTGCCGCTTCGCGGAAAGCCTCAAGCTCTGCGGCGAACGCGTCGGGAATGCTCTCCTTATAATCACCCGTCATTGAATAGCCGAAGGCCTCGGGATTGAACTGAACGTGAATTTTCTTTGCTTTGCACGCCGCTGCCGGGATGAAAACCGTGCCGTTCCATCCGGCGTACTCAACGGTTATTTCACACCCCGCGTAATAAATCGGCTGCTTAAAACTGATTTCCTCTATGCCGTCGGGTATGTGCGCCGTGAGATACAGCCCGTCGGCCTTTGCGCTGATATCCAGCAAGCCCCTTAACAGACAGGTGACGGGCGCGAAATTGTCGACCATCACAGCGACAGGGCGGCACTCCGAAAGGTCGCCGTCCTTCTCCTTCGCCCACGGGTTCGCCGTGTTAAAGCCCCACTGCGACAGCGGCGCGTCCTGACGGTAGGACGACGCCCAGCCCATATAGACCGACGCGGCGTCGAACGCGTCTTTAAAGCGTCCGTTTTTAAGGTAGGCAAGTATGGCGCGCCCCTCGACCGTCGCCCAGCAGCCGCCGTCCACCCAGTCGCCGGAAATCCAGCCGAGCGAATGCGGCGCGTCGCTGCCTGTAAGATAGCTTTTATAGGTGTCGTCAAGGTGGGGATAATTGCAACAAATCACCTTGTTAGGGCGTATGCCCTCTACCGATGCGATTTTATCAAGAACTTTCCGGCTCGTCGCAGCGTCCGCTTCGTCGAGCGCCACGGCGTCGACATTGCAAACGCCCTCAAGATAGCCGTATTTCGCCTGTCCGTAAAAGCCGTGCATCATGCCGTTTTTTTCGACAGATTTCGCAAAATAACCCTCGGGCGTTTTGCACCTTTCGAGCGCTAACCGCGTCGTTTCAAGCTTTCGGACAATGCCGGCGTATTCGTCCGTGTCCTTTTCGCCCGCGATTTCAAGCACGTCGAGATAACGGCTCAAGGCGGCGGAAAAGGTGACGGCAAGGCCGGTTAAGTAGGATTTTTCGATTTGCTTTGTTTCGTCGTTCCACGCCGCGCCGAAGCTCGGCGCTAAAAGATTGCACGACGGTCCCACAAGGAACAGCCCGCTTTCGTCGCGCGTGCTTTCGATGTGCGTTATGGAACGTCTCATAAGCGGCAGATAACGCTTAATTGCCTCAAGGTCGCGCGAAAACAGCAGTTGCTCGCATTGGAGCAGCACACCTGCCGCCGTTGCCTCGTAAAACCAGTCGTAACGGTCAATGTCGCCGTCGCCCTGCTTATACACAATGCCGCAGTCGAACACGCAGTCGCCCAACGCGCCGTCGGGGGCGACAAGATTGAGGCAGGCGTGTTCATCCGTCGCGCCGTCGTCGCGACCGCTCCGTTTGCCGTCGCCGATGCGCGACCAAAACGCGTCGTAGGAATTGGCCAGCACCCTGCGCCAGTGCGGCGGCAGGAACGGCACCGCGCCCAGCGAAAAGCCGTAGCTGTTTTGTATCCACCAGCCGTCCCAGATGAAGCCCTCGGAGAACATGTTGTTTTTCGAGCGGTACAGCATCGGCAGGCACGGCAGGTTTTCGCTCGCGTGAAGCATCTCGCAGCTTTGGTCAATAAGCCGGAGCCAATCGCCGTCCCCTCTGCCGTCTATGTATCTGCCGCGGTATTCAGACATCATATATTACCTCTTCAATTTTATTGCTTGATTGGTATGATTTTCTAAACTGTCTGCATTCTATCACACGGTAATAATGATGTCAATGATTGTACGTTCTTTTGTAGTTTTTTAAAATGGATTATTATTACGTTTGACAAATACAACAAATAAAAATATAATAAAGTAGTAACAAACCATTAATATTTAATTAATCTATTTGCTTTATGATGGTATTAGAGGAATAGTCAGTTGACGTCATCCCTTTATTAAATAAATTCGGGAGGTGAGTTTTATGGTTCAGTTGAAGCATGTTTTAAAACCGATTGCTCTTTTTTTTCTTGCTCCGCTGCTCGTCGGCTTATGGGCGGCAAACGTCACTGTCGACGCCATGCAAACCTTCAGCCAGCTGAATCAACCCGACCTTTCGCCAAACGCCGGATATTATCCGATTGTCCTCATGGTTCTGTATACGCTTATGGGCATTTCGGCTTACCTTGTTTATAAGAGCAAATCCTATGGTCGGGAAACGCCCCTTTACATCTGGGTTTTGCAATTGGTCTTCTGCTTCTTCTGGGCTATCACGTTTTTCAGCGGCGGCGCTTTTCAGCTCTCTTTGGTCTGGCTCGC
>CAZDWM010000045.1:0-12446 GCA_964509145.1 uncultured Eubacteriales bacterium
TTTTGACGTACAGACCGAAATATTTCTTCATAAGCCCGCTGTCTCGGTTGAGACTGACGGTGACTATAGCTTTGAACCGATAAGCGGTCAAATGGGCGTTCTAAAAATCACGACGGTACCGGGTACCCATACCGTAACAATAAAATTTTAATATTTACTATAAGTTAGGGTATACTATGTTCCGAAAGGATGGCTATAAAAATGTCACACGATTCGGAATTATTAAACATGACCTACCAAAACGCGAAAATGGGTACGACGGGCATCGGCAATGTTATCGGCTCTGTCAAGGATACCGGCTTTAAAGATGTCCTTCAAAAACAGGACAAGCTTTACTGTGATATCGCCGGCGAGGCCTCGCAAAAGCTCAACACACTCGGCGAAAAGCCTAAGGACGTTAACCCGATGACAAAGCTCGGCGCGTATATCTCAAGCGAAACGAATACTTTGATTGACAGCAGCACCCCGCACATCGCCGATATGATAATTCAGGGCAGTACGATGGGTGTTACAAAGCTGCTAACGAAATGCAGGGAATGCAGTACCGCGAGCCCCGACACGCAGAGTCTCGCGCAGAGGCTGGTCACGACGGAGCAGAGCAACATTGAGGAACTGAAAAGGTTTCTGTAAGTAACTGTAAAACAAAATATTATCCTTAACCGTGTGCGCTTTGCGTATGCGGTTTTTATTTGCTGCTTGCAAAAAGTGTTAACCTATAATGTTTTGTATTTGCGCAAAAAAAATAAATATTTCGATAAAATGTGCTATTATACACTTAAATATAAAAATTGGGGATTTCTTTGAATCAGCCGGCTTTTTTACGAAAGATGTCCTTTTACTTCTTGATTATTAAACGGGGGTAACGCTTATGTTAAAGGATTTGCTCATAAAAACCAGAAGCTACAGAAACTTTGACAGGTCGGTCAGCATTGACCGCGAAACGTTGCTGGAGCTTATCGCCCTGTGCCGTTACACGCCCGCGACGGCCAACAGGCAGCCGCTTAAATATGCGTATGCCTACAAGCGGGAGGACTGCGACCGAATTTTTCCTAATCTCGCTTGGGCGGGCTATCTGGCGGAAAACAAACCGCCGTTTGAGGGCAACGAACCGGCGGCGTATATCCTTTTGTGCGTCGATAACGAAATCATGAAGGAAGCGGACGTAGATGTCGGCATATGTGCGCAGGTAATCGTTATGGGCGCGATGGAAAAGGGGCTGGGCGCATGCATGATAGGCAGCATAAAAAAAGCGGAAATCGTAAATATCTTTTCACTGCCGCAGAATATCGTGCCAAGGCTTATAATCGCACTCGGTGCTCCGAACGAAAAAATAGTGCTTACTGACGTTAAAAACGGCAATATAAAATATTACAGGGACGCGGACAATACACATTACGTTCCTAAAAGAACGCTTGATGAGATTGTTTTGCCGGAAATCTGAAATTTAGGACTGTTTACATATGGTCGATCCTATTAGAATTGGGCTACTTATATTTACCGCGCTGATGATTGTGGCGGCGTCGGTTTTCTGCGTCAAAATGAAAAGCTCAAGACGCTCATCTTTTGCTCTCGTCGGTATGGTGTCGCTGTTCTTCGCCACGATGTTTTTCTACTACGGCTACAGTGACGCACCGTTAATTGTATTAAAGGGCGGTAAAGATGTGACCGTCGAGGCTTTTGAGAAGTTTAAAGAACCGGGTTATACGGCGGACTTTAACGGCACGGATGTTACGAAAGAGGTTAGGGTCTCGGGTAAGGTCAACACCGAAAAAACGGGAGATTACACCATTAGGTATCAAGTGAGCTTCCTGTTCGGACGCGCCATTGAACGGCGGACGGTTCACGTTGTCGACACGGTGCCGCCGGTTATCGAGCTGTTGGGCGGCGAGGAAATCTGGATGGTTTACGACCCCGACGAGATTGACACAGGAAATTTCTCGGTTTACGACAACTGCGACGGCGATATCACCGCGAAAACCGTTGTTACACAACTGCGTAACGGCGACTGTATCACAGTGAGCTATCTCGCGGCTGATTCCTCCGGCAATGAGGCGCACGCGACGCGAACGTTCGAGGTCGGGCATCTCGGTATACCAAAGGTAAGCCTAAACGGCTACAGCACCATTACGCTGCGCAAGGGCAGCGTGTATGACGAGCAGGGCGCGACGGCTAAGGATACCGCCGGACGGGATATCTCCGGCAAGCTTGTGATAACAGGTAAGGTCGACACCGCCAATGTAGGTATTTACAGGCTTACCTATACCGCAACCGACAAGCAGGGCAACGAGGCGTCCGCAATGCGCATTGTCAATGTTGTCAGCGAGGATTACGCAAACGGTGATATGGTTTACCTGACGTTTGACGACGGTCCGAGTCGCCAGAATACGCCAAGGGTGCTTGATGTGCTGAAAAAATACTCGGTTAAGGCAACCTTCTTTATTATTAACTTTTCCGACGGCGACAGCGACATCATCCGGCGGATGATTGACGAAGGGCATACAATCGGTGTCCACGGCTATTCGCACCGTTACAAGGACATATATAAATCCGAGGACGCGTTCATAAAAAATGTATCAAAGCTTGAGGACAGGATTTATGATGTCTCCGGCACAAAGGTAAGGTTCATTCGCTTCCCGGGCGGCAGCTCAAATGTTGTGAGTGATTTTAACCCCGGCATCATGACTAAGCTGACAAAAAGGGTGCTTGAGGAAGGCTATGTTTATTACGACTGGAATGTTGAGAGCGGTGACGCGTCATTAAAAACGGTCGACAAGGATGTAATTGTCGACAATGTTATCAACGGGCTTAAGCACGGACGTGAAAATGTCGTGCTGATGCACGATTCAAAAGGCAAGACCACAACCATCGATGCACTGCCCGAAATTATCGAATACTGCCGGGAGCAGGGCTATTCCTTTGCGCCGATTACGGATGTGACCGTGCCTGTGATACATAAGGTTAAAAACTGAACAATTAGGAGGAACGGCTGATGAAAAGGACGCTTAGAATTAAGATTGTTTCCATGCTCACAGCGGCGGTTGTTTGGCTTTGTATGGTGACACCCGGTGTAATGGCCGTTCCGGAAAAATCAGATATCAATGTGATAACACTGGTTAAAGAAGCATCGAACGGCGGTTATGCAGATGAGTACTTTGTGGATGAGAACGGAAATACCGTCAGTTTTCCTCAACTGTCAATGTCCGAAGACACAGGTAAGCTCGACACTCCTCCGGCGGAGTATGACGCGCGGGATTACGGCTGTATTACGTCTGTCAAGGATCAAGGTGATTCAAACTGCTGCTGGGCGTTTGCCGCTACGGGAGCAATTGAGTCATCAATGGTTAAAAACAGCTATGAAGCGCTTGGAAACGCCGACTATTCCGAGGCACACCTCATATGGTTTGCCGGTAAAGAACGCACGACAGACACATCAGACCCGACCTACGGCGACGGCGAGGACGTCACCTCACCCTTTGAAACGGGCGGCAATTGGCGCGATGCCACCTTTACATATGCGCGAGGCTCCGGCGCCGAGCTTGAGGCGAACAAACCGTTTTACGACGACAGCGAAAATTTCGGGCTGATGGAATACACTGAAGCAGACCGTTACGCGTCATACTCAAGGCTTATGGACACAAGTATACTTGCCGAAACACACGCCGCCATCGACGCACAAGTCGTCAAATCGTCCATAATGAACGGCGGCGCTGTCGCGGGGTCGTTTTACAGCCTTTCGGCAAGATACACCTACGGCAGCGGTTATACCTCATATTTTCAGACGGGAGCGACGTCGACCAACCACGCCGTGATGATTATCGGCTGGGACGACAGCTACCCAACCGCAAACTTCAGCTCGACTTGCCGCCCGACAACTAACGGCGCGTGGCTGTGCAAAAACAGCTGGGGCGACAACTGGGGTGACGACGGCTGTTTCTGGCTGTCTTACGCGGAGCCGTCTTTAAAGAACATCGTTAGTTATACCGCCGCTCCGGCGGACACATTCGATTCGATTTACCAGTACGACGGTGCGGGGTGGACACAGTCGATTTGCGTGGAAGGCTATGCCACCGCCAAAGCCGCGAATATTTTTACCGCTTCAAAGGATGAAATACTTACACATGTCGCCTTTAACAACTCCTTTAACGCTTCGGTGAACTATGAGGTCAGCGTCTATCTCGGCGGCACAAGCTCGACAAATCCGGCAAGCGGGACAAAGGTAACTGGGGCGACAACGACAGGCTCTGTGAGCTTTACCGGTTACCACACCGTAGCGATTGCCTCGCCGGTTGAACTGACACAGGGACAGAGGTTTTCAGTCATCGTCAAGATGACGGATACGACAGGCGCAAAGATGTACATTGCCGTAGAGGGTACCGACACGGCGGTTTACAGCAGCGTAACCGGCGTCAGCTTTTTCGGTATCGGCACAAGCACATGGTACGACACCTCATCGTCGTTATACAACAATATCTGCGTCAAGGCTATGACAAATGACTATCCAGAGGAGGTTACCGTTAGTCCGGCTGAGGGCAGCGAAACGGTAATTGACAGTGAACACGGCTATATTTACGGATTGAGAACCAATATGACGTGGGGAGAATTTTTCGACTCGATTGAAATAACGGGCAACGCGCACATGGAGTCGCTCGGTTCGACATTTGTATCCACAGGCGCGGAGGTTCAAGTTGTGTCGGATGACGATAACTCAGTTATTAATACCTATACACTTGTTGTTTTCGGAGATTTAAACAGCGACGGGCTTGTTCTCATAACAGATTTAACACTGCTGAAAGCCCATATCGCCGGTTCAACGCCGATTAACGCCGGTTCTGCCTTTGAGTTTGCCATCGACTTTATGCGGGATGAGCTAATACTACAGACTGATTATACCCTTTTAAAGTCCGTTATAGCGGGCTCGAAAACCATCGACCAGACGACAGGAACGGTAGTTTAGTATGCTTCATTTTATAACCGGCAGAGCCGGCTCGGGAAAAAGCACGCATGTACGGTCGCTTCTGAAGGACTATGCCGGCGCCGGAATGAGCGGCATGACGCTGATAGTTCCGGAGCAGGCCTCGTTTGTGACAGAGCGTGAGATGTTGCGCCTTTTAGGACCGCGTGACGCTGAAAAAGTCGATGTTTTAAGCTTTACGCGACTTGCCGAAAATGTACTTAGCAACTTGCCTCATGGCAGGCTGCCGAAAATCGACGACGGCGGACGGGCGGTGCTGATGAGCCTTGCTCTTGACGGCGTTACCGAAAAGCTGAATGTCTATAAAAAGCAAGGTAAAAGCACCTCAGTTGTCAACGAGCTTATAAAGCTTTCCGACGAGTTCAAGCGCTGTGCCGTTACGCCGCTCGACCTATTAAAAGTGTCCGGCGCTATGGAGGATTGCCTGCTTAAAACAAAATTGAATGAAATCTCGGTCGTGCTTGAAGCGTATGAGGCGCTCGTCTCACAAAGGTTTGAGGACGACCGCGATTTATTGACGCTGCTTTACGGTGCGTTGCCCGAGAGCGGATGCTTCAAGGGTAAAGTTGTGGCAATAGACGAATTCAGCGGCTTCACGCGGCAGGAATATAACGTAATAGAGCGTATTTTACCGCAGGCTATGGATGTTTATGTCACCCTTTGTACCGACGATGTTTTCACCCGCGAGGACGGTTCGTTCGCATACATCACGCGAACCGCGCAAAAGCTTATTGACGCCGCGAACCGCGCCAATGTGTCCGTCGCCACGCCGGACAAGATATCCGACAAGGGAATCAAAAAGCCCGACGCGCTGCTGGCGCTTGACCGTTCACTTTTCGAGGCACAGGACGAACCCTTTGAGTGCGAAGCGGATATGGTAACGGTCTGTACCGCCGACGGTATATATGATGAATGCGCCTTTGTCGCGGCGGAAATTAAGCGACTGCTGCGCGAGGAAAACTACCGCTGCCGCGAAATCGCAGTCATCGCCCGAAATGCCGACACTTATGAGGCCTCGCTGAAGTCCGCAATGAAAAAATGCGGCGTCCCCGTCTTTGAGGACAGGCGACAGCCTGTAATCACCCAGCCGCTCGTCACATTGATTCGTGCCGCGTCTGACATCGCTGCCAACGGCTTTGACTGCGACAGATTGATGCGCTTTTTAAAAACCGGCTTGACGGATGTTTCCGAAGAGGATGTCTGCACGCTCGAAAACTATGCTTTAATGTGGGGCGTGAGCGGAGAAAAATGGTTGTCCGACTTTACGGGAAATCCCGACGGTCTTGGCGCGGAAATGACGCAGGACTGCCTTGAAAGGCTCGAAAAAATCAACCATATTCGCGCTAAATCCGTTGCGTCAGTCAAGGCGTTCAGGGACTTTATCCGCGACACAGACGGAGAGGGCTTTGCGGCGGCGGTTTATGAGTTGCTTGTAGCCCTCGGCTCGGGGGAGCGCCTCAAAGCTCTGGCCGTTAAGCTTGAGGAGACGGGCGAGCCGGTGCTGGCGCTCGAACAGGAACGCGTGTGGAACCTGACGATGGAAATGCTCGACCTCATCGCCGTCACCGTGGGTAAAACACGGCTTTCGCCCCGACGTCTTGCGGAAATATTCGACATTATTTTAAACACAAAAACACTCGGAAGTATCCCGCAGGGGCTCGACGAAACGGCTATCGGCAGCGCCGACCGAATCGTCACCTCATCACCGAAAGCCGTTTTTATCGTCGGCGCGAATGACGGTGTTTTCCCTAAAGACCCTGTTATGAGGGGAATGCTCAATGACACCGACAGAAAAAAGCTGCGCGAGTTGGGTCTTGAGCTCTACGATTCCGGTGAATACAGGGTTATTTACGAGCACTTTCTTGTTTATAAATCCCTCACGTCTGCCTCGCAACGGCTATATGTAACATATACCTTGTCCGACGCGGACGGCTCCGCCGCGGCACCGTCGGATTTTGTGCGGGAATTGACAACACTTTTTCCAAACTGCCGTCAGGTTGAGACATCAAATCTCGCCCAAAGCATTCTGCCGGAGGGTTTGGCACCCGCTTTCGAACAGGTTTGCCTCAACCGCCGCGCGGGCGGCGAAGTCTATAAGGCGGTCAGGCGCGTTTTAAGCAACAGAGATGACTACAAAGCAAAGCTCGCGGCGCTCGACAGGGCGACAGAAAACAAACCGTTTACCATAGATGACCGGACGATTGCCCGAAGCCTGTTCGGAGGCAATCTGTATCTGTCCGCCTCAAGGGTGGAGCGTTATCATCAATGCCCATTCAGCTATTTCTGCCAATACGGTCTTTCCGCAAAGCCGAGGAAAAGAGCAGAGTTTGACCCGTCGCAGCAGGGCAGCGAAATCCATTTTGTGCTTGAAAATATACTCCGTCGCTTTGGCAAGGACGGCTTGCTTAAAATGACACCGCAAAAGCGAGCCGATGAGGTTAAAAAGTTGCTCGACAGCTATCTTTCAGATAAGCTCGGCGGCGGCGACAACAGCGAACGCTTTACATATCTTTATAACCGCCTCGCGAAAACACTTTGTGAAATCCTTGAGCGTCTGGTGCTGGAATTTAGCGTTTGCAGCTTTGAACCCGTCGATTTTGAGCTTAAAATTGACCTCGACGGAGACCTCAAGCCATATGAGATAAAGCTCGACAACGGTGACGCCATTGTGATTCGCGGCTCTGCCGACAGGGTAGACAAGTTCGATGACGGCGGCAGGCAATATGTCCGCGTGGTCGACTACAAGTCCGGCGCAAAGACATTTTTATTATCGGAAGCGCTCAACGGCCTTAACCTTCAAATGCTTTTGTATCTGTTCGCAATATGGGAAAACGGCGGTCAGCGCTACGGCGGCGAAATTATGCCGGCAGGGATTCTATATATGCCCGCAAAGGCCGTGTTCACGGGGACGGACAGGGACGCCGACGAAAAAACGGTGTCGGCTCAAAAAGCAAAAAGCCTTAAAATGAACGGAATGCTCCTAAAAAATGAGCTTGTTATCGCCGCAATGGACAGCTCCGGCAGCGGGACATTTATTCCGGCTTATATCAAAAAGGACGGCGAGCTCAAAGGCACGCTGATAACACTTGAACAGCTCGGAAAAGTACGCGCCGAGACGGACAATCTGCTTCGCGAGATGGCCGGTGCGCTTCATGACGGTCAAATCCCGGCGCTGCCGGTCAGCGCGCCGCACGGCGGTAAAAGTGTCTGTGACTATTGCGATTATAAAAGCGTCTGCGGCCACGAAAGCGATTCGCCTGTGAGGACGATTGAACGCTTTAAACATGACGACTGCTTAAAGCTATTAGAGGGCGGGGAGGTTAAGGTTGAAACAGATGTGGACGACTGAACAGGAACAGGCCATCACGGCGCGCGGCGGCACGTTGCTTGTCAGTGCCGCCGCGGGTTCGGGTAAAACGAGCGTGCTCGTCGAACGGGTTATCGGAATGCTCACCGACACCGAGGTTGAATGTCCCGCCGACAGCCTCTTGATTGTCACCTTCACCAAGGCGGCGACCGCCCAGATGAAAGCCCGCATATCGGAAGCGCTGGCGCAGCGCGTCGCGGCCGAACCGAAAAATGCCTATTTCCGCCGCCAGCAGATGCTGCTGCCGTTTGCGCGTATCTGCACTATCGACAGCTTTTGCAACGATTTGGCACGCGAAAACTTTCACGCACTGGGCATTGAACCCGACTATAAAATTCTCGACCCGGCGGAAAGCCTGCTTATAAAGGAGGAAGCCGCCGCCGAGACCATCGAGGATCTTTACGCCGAGGGCTCTCCGGCTTTTTCGGAGCTGGTTGAACTGCTGTTCAAGGGACGTGACGACCGTGAACTGATTGAAACCCTATATAAGCTCAACAACACGGCAAGCGCCTATCCGTTTCCCGACGACTGGCTAGCGTCTCTTCAAAAGCCGTTTGAAGATAAGCAACCGCTGGTTTTAACCGACTGGGGAAAAATCATTGTCGGCAAGGCAGCGGAAACGCTGGACTACTGTGTCTCCGTTACACAATGCCTCATCGAAAGAGCCAAGACGGAGGAAGAAATTGAAAAAGCATATATACCAACACTTTTAAGCGACATTTATCACTATAATACACTGCGTCAGGCTTTATCTAATAAGGACTGGGACGATATCGGCGAGACGCTTCGGCAAACAGCCGGAAGCTTTCAAACGCTTGGACGGACGCCGAAGGGCTATGATACACCGCTTAAAAACAGCGTCAAGGATTCGAGGGACGACCTTAAAAAGCTGACAAAAGGGCTCGCCGATTATTTTTGCGCGACCGAAGGTGAAAACACCGAGGATTTGGAATATTGCCTGCCTGTTATCGTTAAGCTTGTTGAGGCGGAACGCCTGTTTAGAAACAAGCTGGCGCAGCTGAAGACGCAGGCGAACAGCTATGACTTTTCCGACATAAGCGCGTTCGCTTTAAGGCTGCTTGTCACAAAGGACGGCGACGGCAACATGGTTAAAACGGCGCTTGCCCGCGAGCTGTCAGAAAGGTTTACGGAAATACTCGTCGACGAATATCAGGACATCAACGAGGCGCAGGATTTGCTTTTTGAGTCCGTTTCAAGGGACGGAAAGAACCTGTTTATGGTCGGCGATGTCAAACAGAGCATTTATAGGTTCAGGCAGGCCATGCCCGAAATATTTCTGCGTCGCAGGAGCGCGATGAGCCGTTACGACGGCAGCAGCTTTCCGGCCACAATCAGCCTCGACCGCAATTTTCGCAGCCGTGAAGGTGTCACGTCGGCGATAAACTTTGTCTTTAACCAGCTCATGAGCGAACGAGCGGGTGAAATCGACTATAAAAACGGCGAAGCGCTTGTCGCCGCCGCGGAATACCCTGACAGCCCGATGCCGGACACGGAGCTTCATATCGTTGATATGTCCGAAACGGCGGGGGATAAAATCAGAACCGAGGCCGCCTATGTGGCGCGGCTTATCCATAAAATGCTTCAAGACGGGTTGACAGTGAGCACGAAAACAGGCGTCCGTCCGGCATCGTTCAAGGATTATTGCATTCTGCTGCGTTCCGACGGCGGGCGTATTTCAGCCTATATCGAAACACTGACAAGCTTCGGTATTCCGGCGTGTGCCGAAGCCTCGGGCGGGTTGTTCTCCGCGCCGGAAGTATCTTTTGTATTGTCGCTTCTGCGCGTTGTCGACAATCCGGCGCAGGATATTCCGCTTATCGCCGTCATGCTGTCGCCTGTTTTCGGCTTTTCACCCGACGAGCTGTCGGCGCTGCGCATTGCTGACAGGCAGTCGTCCGTTTACGCCTGCCTGCGTGCCGCTGAACAGAAAGACGAAAAGATTAAAGGCTTTCTTGAGACAATCGGGTATTACCGACGGCTGTCGGCCATGCTGCCGCCCGGCGAGCTGATGCGCAGACTGCTTGACGAAACCGGCTTTTTCGCCGTTGCGGGCGCGATGAGCGGCGGACAGGGGCGGCGCTCAAACCTGCTACAGCTCCAGAGCATCGCCGTACAGTATGAGGAATCGGGTCACAAAGGTCTCCCAGGTTTTATTCGTTTTATTGACAGAATCGCAGAAAGCGGTGAGGACATAGGCGCGTCGTCTAAGCTTTCCGAGACGGCGGACACGGTTAAAATATTGACCATTCACAAGAGCAAGGGGCTTGAATTCCCCGTTTGCATCCTTGCCAACTGTGCCGGTCAGTTCAACAGCGACGATTTGAATAAAAATTATATCCTCCATCAAAGCCATGGTATCGGCGTTGTCCGGCGCGACGCGGAAAGGTTCGCGCAGTATAAAACCGTTTCCAAAACAGCAATCAACATTGCCGCCGAGCGCAGCGCGAAAAGCGAGGAAATGCGTGTGCTTTATGTCGCGCTGACACGCGCTAAAGAAAAGCTTGTTGTAGTTTCAAGTCTCGACAACCCTTCTTCTAAGCTGCAAAAGCTTTCGGCAAACCTTTGCGGTGACGATATACCGCCTTTTGCTGTCGCACGAATGAACCGTTATTCCGACTGGATTTTAACCGCCGCGCTGCGCCACCCAGACGCGCACTCGTTGCGGGAGGCGGCTCAAATCGACGCGTCGGTTATTCATGAATGCGACAGTAAACTAAAAACAGTCATCGAAAAGCCGGAAACAAAAAATACCGAAGAAACGGCGGAAGAGGCAGCTTTAATTAAGGAGCCGCCGCAGACGCTGATAGATGATATTGAAAAGCGGTTGTCTTATCGCTATCCATATGAGGCTTTGACGGCGGTCGTTGCCAAGCAATCGGCGTCAAAGATTGACGATAACGGCATCAATCGCGACTATTTCGCTTCTTCACGTCCGGCGTTCATGAGCGGTAAGGTTCTTACACCGGCGCAGCGGGGTACGGCGGTTCATTTGTTTATGCAGTATGCCAATTACCACCAAGCCGCGGCGGATGTCCGAGGAGAGTTAAACCGTTTGGTCGATGAAGGAAAAATGACGGTGCTTGAGGGTAAAGCGGTTGATGTTAAAATGATTGAGGGATTCTTTGACAGCCTGATTGCCAGGCGTATGCTGTCGTCAGAAAGGATATTCAGGGAAAAGCGCTTCACCATCGCGCGCAAGGCGGGGGACATGTACCCCGATTTGCCCGTTAACGCCGCAGATGAGGAAATAATCATTCAGGGGATGGTGGACTGTGCTTTTGTTGAAAACGGAGAAATCGTAATTGTCGACTACAAAACCGACCACGCGCCGCCGGAGGAGATTAAACGTGCCTACCGGTCACAGCTCAGTGTTTATCGTGAGGCGATGGCGCAGTGCACGGGGCTTAAGGTTAAGGAAGCGGTGCTGTATCTGTTCAGTTACGGTATGACCGTGAATATAAATTAGACAACGAAAACGGTGATTATAAATGGCATGGAATTTCATCAAAAATTCTTTTAAAAGCTTTTCAAACTTTTTCTTAAGCGCCGGGTCGATAGGCATGGCGGTCAGTGTTTTGCTTGCGTCGTTTTTAACGTTTTTACCGGGCAGCAGCGTGTCTTATTACGGCGGTTATACGCGCCAGAAGCTTATATCGGACGATATGGCACAACGGTGTAAACCCGTCGTCAGCGGCGATTTTATCCAGCCGTGGTATTGCTGCGACTGGGATGAAGCGAGCTGGGAGCAGCATATGGCAATGCTCAAATCTGCCGGTATTGATTTACTCATTCTCCAAAACTGCGCCGAAACCTACAGCGGACTTGATACGGCTCAGCAGGGGTTATACGACTGTTACTATTACCCGTCAGCTATGGCTGCCGACAAAGCAGTATCGACAGATATGCCGACAGTTTATGACGACACGGTCAAAAATTGTCTCGAAGCCGCCGAAGCATACGGAGTGAAAATAATGCTTGGCCTCGGCGGCAACAGCCAGTGGTGGGACAAGGAGTTTACAGATAAGTCATGGCGCGACAAAGAAGCCGCGTTCATCTGTGTTCAAGCCAGTGAGCTGTATGACCTTT
>CAZDWM010000046.1:0-9520 GCA_964509145.1 uncultured Eubacteriales bacterium
GCACGCGTTTTGCCCACGAGCGTTATTTGGGCATATACAACCGGAAAGTAATCATCCGACTGTTGAAAATTCCGCAGAAAGAGGGGGGATTTGATATGCCCGGTACCTTGCGTGCGCACAGCGTGCTTCTTGTGTCGGATTCGGGCAAAGGCACCGTCTTTTTTGAACGGATATTATCAGACGTCAGCATTTCCTCCGTCACCGCGGTGTCCTCCGCGGGCGAGGCGAGGCGGCAGATGATATCAAACCGATTTGATATCATTATAGTAAACGCGCCGCTGCCCGATGAACAGGGCTGCGAATTCGCGTTCGACGCGTCGGAAAGCACAACTTCGGGCATTGTGCTGTTCATCAAAAGCGAGAACTTCGAGCAGGTTTCATATCTCGCCGAGCGGTACGGAGTGATTGCCGTTTCAAAACCTGCTTCGGCGCAGGATGTCATGCGCGCCATCCGGCTCGCGGGGGCGACAAGGGAGCGCATGCGCTCACTTGAGACAAAAAATGTAAAGCTTCATGAGAAGATGGACGAAATCAAGCTGGTCAACAGAGCAAAATGGGCACTGATTTCAAACCTCGGTATGAACGAGCCGCAGGCTCACAGATACATTGAAAAGCACGCTATGGATATGCGGATATCCAAACGTGAGGCATCGGAAACGATTATAAAAACCTACGAAAAATGATAAGCGAAAAGAAGGGCGTAAGTATGAGTAAGTACATATTCGTGACGGGCGGCGTCGTGTCGGGGCTAGGCAAGGGCATTACGGCGGCGTCTCTGGGCAGACTTTTAAAGGCGAGGGGGCTTAAGGTCGCGGCGCAAAAGCTCGACCCATATATCAACGTCGACCCGGGTACCATGAGTCCGTACCAGCACGGAGAGGTTTATGTCACCGAGGACGGTGCCGAAACCGACCTTGACCTCGGCCATTACGAGCGCTTTATTGACGAAGACTTAAATAAATATTCAAATTTAACCACAGGAAAGGTATATTCACTCGTCCTCAACAGGGAGCGCCGCGGCGAATACCTCGGCAGCACGGTTCAGGTCATTCCGCATATCACAAACGAGATTAAAAACTTCATCTACAGCGTCGGTAAAAAGACAAACGCCGACGTCGTTATAACGGAAATCGGCGGTACGACGGGCGACATCGAGAGCCAGCCGTTCCTTGAGGCCATCCGGCAGATTAAATATGAGGTTGGAAATAACGATACCCTTTATATCCATGTTACGCTCGTGCCCTACCTCAAGGCCTCCGGTGAGCACAAGTCAAAGCCGACCCAGCACTCCGTCAAGGAGCTGCTTGGGAGCGGAATTACGCCGGATATCATTGTCCTGCGCAGCGATGAACCCATCGAGGACGACAGCATCAAGCGTAAAATCTCGAATTTTTGCAACGTCAAGCCCGACTGCGTCATTGAGAACGTGACCATCCCGATTCTTTACGAGGTTCCGCTGATGCTTGAGAAGCAGAACCTGTCCGGCATAGTGTGCAGGGAGCTTCAAATTAACGCGATGGCACCCGACCTCACCGAGTGGGAAGAAATGCTTCGAAAGATTAACGGCAGGGACAGGGAGACGACTATAGGTATTGTCGGCAAGTATGTTCAGCTTCACGATGCCTATCTTTCCGTTGCGGAAGCATTAAGGCACGCAGGCTTCGAAAATAGTGCAAAAATTCATATCGAATGGATTGATTCTGAAGAGATAACGGTGTATAATTATACAGATGTGCTTTCAAAACTGAATGGCATACTCGTTCCGGGGGGCTTCGGCAACAGGGGCATCGAAGGTAAAATACTGGCGGCTCGCTACGCGAGGGAAAACAATGTTCCCTATCTCGGCATTTGCTTGGGGATGCAGATAGCCGTTGTTGAGTTCGCGAGAAGCATTCTCGGCTGGAGCGACGCCAATTCGAGGGAGTTCGACGAGAACAGCACCCACAAGGTAATCGACTTCATGCCCGGCCAAAATGACGAAATCGATAAGGGCGGCACCTTAAGGCTTGGCAGTTATCCCTGCGTTATAGCGGCGGGTACCCGGATGGAGCAATGCTACGGTGCGCTCGAAATCGGTGAGCGTCACCGCCACCGTTATGAGTTCTGCAACGATTACCGCGACGCGTTCACAGACGCCGGGATGGTCATCAGCGGACTGTCGCCCGACGGAAGGCTCGTGGAGACGGTTGAAATTCCGGAAAACGACTTTTTTGTAGGTGTCCAGTTCCACCCCGAGTTCAAGAGCAGGCCCAACAAGCCGCACCCGCTGTTCAAGGGCTTTATCGCGGCGGCACTTAAAAAGGAAACAACATAAGACCGGAAGGAATAGCTTTTACAATGAATGACGTTTATATAAACCCGTTGTGCACACGCTATTCGAGCGACGAGATGAAAAAGATCTTCTCAAACGACATGAAGTTCAGCACATGGCGCAAGCTCTGGGTTGCGCTCGCCGAGAGTGAGAAGGTACTGGGCATCGACATCACCGACGGCCAGATTGACGAGATGAAGGCGCACCTTTACGACATCGACTACGACAAGGCGGCGGAGTACGAGTCAAAAATGCGCCACGACGTTATGGCGCATGTGCACACCTACGGCGACGCGTGTCCGTCGGCTAAGGGGATTATCCACCTCGGCGCGACGTCCTGTTATGTCGGCGACAATACGGATATAATACAAATGAGGGACGGCTTGCTGGCGATACGCAGACTGCTTGTCAACTGTATCGCCGCCGCCGCCTCTTTTGCGGAAAAACACATGGCGCTCCCGTGCCTCGCGTTCACGCATTTTCAGGCCGCCCAGCCTACTACGATGGGTAAAAGGGCGACACTTTGGATTCAGGATTTAATTTCAGACTTAAACCAGCTCGAGTTCCAGCTGGCAAGCCTCAAGCTTTTAGGCTGCAAGGGCACAACCGGTACGGGCGCGAGCTTTTTGGAATTGTTTGAGGGCGACCACGAAAAGGTCAAGCGTCTTGAGGCTCTCATCGCCGAAAAAATGGGCTTCGACACCTGCTACGCCGTTTCAGGGCAGACTTATTCGCGCAAGGTCGACTACAATGTCATTTCCGTATTGGCAGGTATAGCGCAAAGCGCTGCCAAATTTTCAAACGATATACGGCTTTTGTCACATCTTAAGGAGTTTGACGAGCCGTTTGAGAGCGGGCAAATCGGCTCCTCCGCCATGGCCTATAAGCGCAACCCGATGCGCAGCGAACGTATTGCCTCGCTTTCGCGTTATGTGATGATCGATGTTCTCAATCCCGCCATTACGGCCTCGGCACAGTGGTTCGAGCGCACGCTCGACGACTCGGCCAACCGGCGCATTTCAATACCCGAGGCGTTTCTCGCCGTCGACGCCGTTTTATCACTCTATATTAACATCGTTAGTAACGGCACGGTATATCCGAAGGTTGTTGAGCGTCATCTCAACGAGGAACTGCCCTTTATGGCGACGGAAAACATTCTCATGGACTGCGTCAAGAACAAGGGTAAGAGCCGTCAGGAACTGCACGAGGCCATACGTCGCCACTCGGTCGACACCGCGAAAAACATCAAGCTAAACGGCGGCGAAAACGACCTGCTCGACCGCATCGCGGCGGACGAGAGCTTCGGGCTGACGCGCGCGGAAATCGACGATATTGTCGACGTAAACCGCTTCACGGGTCGCGCTAAGGAGCAAACCGAGGAATTTTTAGCCGAGTGTGTCAATCCCGTGCTCGTGAAATATAATGATATGTTGGGTATTAATATTTCGATAAAAGTCTGAGTATGACGCGTGGAGGTAAGACATGTTAACAGCAATCACAGGTATCAACTGGGGCGATGAGGGCAAGGGTAGAATGGTCGACCTTTTAAGCAGCGACTATGACATTGTCGTGCGTTATCAGGGCGGCAACAACGCCGGGCACACCGTCGTCAACGACAAGGGCAAGTTCATTCTAAATCTACTGCCATCGGGCATTTTACGCGGCGAAACGGTCAACGTGATGGGCAACGGTATGGTCATCGACATCGAGCACCTTTGCGGCGAGATGAAGCGGCTGACCGATAATGGGATTGAGATTTCACCCGCCAACCTCAAAATCAGCGATAGAGCCACCATCTGTATGCCCTACCATAAGCTGCTCGACATTCTTGAGGAAGACCGTTTGGGCGACGCGAAGTTCGGCTCGACACGCAGGGGCATAGCGCCCGTCTACGCCGATAAATATATGAAAAAAGCGCTGCGCATGGGCGACCTTCTCGACTTTGCCGCCATTGAGGCAAAGCTTCCGGCCATCATTGAGTGGAAAAACCTCACCGTCCACAACGGCTACGGCCACGAGCCGATTAAGTGCGAGGATATGATTGCATGGCTTAAAAAGTTCGGCGAGCCGCTCAAGGGCTTCATCTGCGACACGACGGAATATCTCACCGAGGCCGCCGAAAGCGGAAAACGCATCATGTTTGAGGCACAGCTCGGTGCGTTAAGAGACATTGACTTCGGTATCTATCCCTACACATCGTCCTCGTCAAACATCGCCGCCTACGCGCCGACGGGCGCGGGCATTCCGGCGCAAAAGCTCGACGATGTTGTCGGCATCATGAAGGCCTATTCAAGCTGTGTCGGCGAGGGACCGTTCACCTGCGAGCTGTTCGGCGACGCGGCGCATGAGCTACGCGAGGCCGGAGGCGAATACGGAGCGGCGACAGGCCGTCCGAGAAGGGTTGGCGGCTTCGATGTTCCAGCGTCAAGCTACGGCGTCAGGGTTCAGGGCGCGACCTGCATCGCGCTGACAAAGCTCGACATACTGTCAATCTACAAAAAAATCCCAGTCTGTGTCGCCTACGACATCGACGGTGAAAATACGGAGCGCTTCCCGTCGGGCGAAAGGCTCAAAAGAGCCAAGCCAGTTTACGAATATGTCGACGGCTGGGCTACAGATATCTCTGGCTGCCGCGAATTTTCAGACCTTCCCGAAGCGGCGCGGAATTACATCAAATATATTGAAAAAGCGGTCGGCTGTCCCGTTAAATATGTCTCAGTCGGTCCCGAAAGAGAACAGTACATCGCAATGGTGTAATTGTAATGATTGTAAAATGTTCACTGTACATTTAAAAAGGTGGAGGAAAATAAAATGGAAAAGACAGTTCAGCTTTACGAGGGCAAGGCTAAAAAAGTTTACGCAACTGAGGACGAAAACCTCTATATCGTGTCCTATAAGGACGATGCCACGGCGTTCAACGGCCTAAAAAAGGGCACCATCGAGGGCAAGGGCGTCATCAACAACCTTGTCACCAATCATCTCATGAAGATGCTCGAGCAAAACGGTATCCCGACACACTACGTCGAGGAGCTCAACGACCGCGAGACGCTCGTCAAGAAGGTCACCATCGTTCCGCTTGAGGTCATTGTCAGAAACATCGCCGCCGGTTCGCTTTCAAAGCGGCTCGGTCTGCCCGAGGGCACAAAGCTTAAAAGCACAGTGCTTGAATATTGCTACAAGGACGACGAGCTCGGCGACCCGATGGTTAACGAATACCACATCGCGGCAATGGGTCTTGCCACCCCGGAAGAGCTTGAGCTTATTGCAAAATATTCCTTTAAAATAAACGAGCTTTTAAGCGATTACCTCAAGGACGCCGGTATTGAGCTCATCGATTACAAAATTGAATTCGGCAGAACGCCTGACGGCACCATTATTCTCGCCGACGAGATTTCACCCGACACCTGCCGCTTCTGGGACAGCAAAACGGGCGAAAAGCTCGACAAGGATCGCTTCCGCCGCGACCTCGGCGGCGTAGAGGACGCCTATATTGAAATCAGGAAGAGACTTTTAGGTAAATAATTGTTTCGAACAGGTATGGCATAAAAATATTAATGTTAGGAACACGACGAACCGTGTCTGCAAGCCATATGAAACAGCAATTTTCGGAAAACCGTGTAGGGGCGACCCTTGCGGTCGCCCGAAATATGGCGATATTTGCAAGCCACGGGCGACCGCAAGGGTCGCCCCTACGGTAACTGGGGGTAAATCACAATGAAATTCACAAAAATGCACGGTCTGGGCAACGATTATATATACTTCAACTGCTTTGAACAGGCGGTGGAAAATCCCGAGGCGCTTTCAATAAAATTATCTCACCGGCATTTCGGCGTTGGCGGCGACGGCATCGTTTTAATTATGCCGTCCGAAACGTGCGATTTCAGAATGCGTATGTTTAACGCCGACGGCAGCGAGGGCAAAATGTGCGGCAACGCCTCGCGGTGCATCGGAAAATATGTCTACGAAAAAGGGTTGACGGATAAGACTGAGCTGACGCTTGAGACACTTGGCGGCGTAAAAACACTGACGCTTGAGACCGACGGCAAAAAGGTGAAATCGGTGTCCGTCGACATGGGTAAAGCGGAGTTTTCGCCTACGAAAATCCCTGTCGTTTCCGATAAGCCGGAGGTCATCGACGAGCCGATGACCGTCGCGGGCAAAATGTGGAAAATCAACTGCGTCTCTGTGGGTAATCCGCACTGCGTGATTTTCACCGACGGCATCATGAGCCTTCCGCTTGCGGAAATCGGTCCCCAGTTTGAAAATCATCCCATGTTTCCCGAAAGAATCAACACGGAGTTTGTCGAGGTTGTCGATAAAACGCACCTTAAGATGCGCGTTTGGGAGCGCGGCAGCGGAGAGACTATGGCGTGCGGCACCGGCGCTTCCGCAACAGTTAGCGCAGCCGTCCGCAACGGGATATGTCCGCCCGACAAGTTTGTGACTGTTTCACTGCTCGGCGGCGATTTGTCGATTATGTACCGCTCGGACGGTACGGTTATCATGAAGGGCACAGCCGATTTTGTTTTCGAAGGAGCGCTGATTGAAAGATAAATCTTTCAATCAGGAAGTTTTGTCCTTTCGCGCCATACAGGACAGCGCGAATCGGCTTCGCCGACCGGCCAAAACTTCAGAATACTGCGAAAGGATGGTCATGTTTGCGATGGCTTCAATCAATAAAAACTATCTCAACCTCAAGCAAAACTATCTGTTTTACGAGGTTGCGCAGAGGGTTAAAAAATACACGGCGCAAAATCCCGACAAGAAGATTTTGAAGATGGGCATCGGCGACGTTACGCTGCCGCTTGCACCTGTTGTAGTCGAGGCTATGAAAAAGGCGGCCGATGATATGTCAGCGTCGGCGACGTTTCGGGGCTATGGTCCCGAACAGGGCTATGGTTTTTTAAAGGACGCCATCGCCGGTTATTACGCACGAAGGGGCGTCAGGCTTGTCGCCGACGAGATTTTTGTGTCCGACGGAGCGAAGAGCGACCTCGGCAATATCCTTGACATTTTCGGCAAGGATAACAAGGTGCTCATCCCCGACCCGGTTTATCCAGTCTATCTCGACACAAATACAATGGACGGCAGACAGATTTTCTTTATTGACGCCAATATCGAAAACTCCTTTCTCCCGCTGCCGGACGACGGCACACAGGCGGACATTATTTACCTCTGTTCACCCGACAACCCTACGGGCGCCGCCTACAATAAAGAGCAGCTTAAAAAGTGGGTCGACTTCGCAAACGCGAAAGGCGCGGTGATACTTTTCGACGCGGCATACGAAGCGTTTGTGGCAGACGATAACTTACCGCGAAGCATATTTGAGATAGACGGCGCGCGCACATGCGCCATTGAGTTCTGTTCACTGTCAAAGACGGCGGGCTTCACGGGTACACGCTGCGGATACACCGTCGTGCCGGAGGGGCTGACACTTGACGGAGTTCAACTGAACAAGCTATGGCTGCGCAGGCAGACCACCAAGTTCAACGGTGTTTCATACATCGTGCAGCGCGGCGCGGAGGCTGTTTTTACTGAGGAGGGCATCCGCCAGACGCGTGAAAATATCGACTATTACAGAAGAAACGCGGCAGTTATTACAAACACGCTCGACAGGCTCGGCATCTGGTACAGCGGCGGTTTAAACTCGCCGTATATCTGGCTCAAATGCCCGAACAACATGAAGTCGTGGGACTTCTTCGACTATCTTTTAAACGAAATCAACGTCGTCGGCACACCCGGCGAGGGCTTCGGCAAGTGCGGTGAGGGCTTTTTCAGGCTCACATCGTTCTCGGACTACGAAAGCACGAAGGAAGCCATGGCGAGAATCGAAACGTTGCTTAATAAATAAAAGGACTGACGCTCAATGCTTTTTGACAAGCCGCATGAGGAATGCGGGGTTTTCGGGGTTTACAGCTCAAAGAAAACCGACGTTTCAAAACTGACCTATTACGGTCTCTTCGCCCTCCAGCACAGGGGGCAGGAGAGCTGCGGCATATATGTCAACGACGGGGGCGAGTTCCGTTCGCACAAGGATTTAGGCGTGGTCAACGACGTTTTTACCGGCGAGCTTATAAAAAAACTCGGCAGCGGAAATATGGCTGTCGGGCATGTACGCTACGCCACCACGGGTAACCCAGACAAGGCGAACGCGCAACCCGTCGAGGTGCGCCATATGCGCGGTCGGTTCGCCTTAGCCCACAACGGCAACCTTGTCAACTCCGCCGAGCTACGCCGTGAGGTTGAAAAGGACGGCGGCATCTTCCATTCGACGAGCGACACCGAGGTCATCGCTTATATAATCACGCGTGAACGCATCAAGACCCAAAACATTGAGGACGCCGTTGAACGTGCGATGGACACCCTGTGCGGAGCGTATTCGCTCGTTATAATGTCCTGCAACAAGCTTTTAGCCGTGCGCGATAAAAACGGCTTTCGGCCGCTTTGCTACGGCATTATGGAGGACGGGACATACATTGTCGCCTCCGAAAGCTGTGCGCTCGACTCTGTAGGGGCGCAGTTTATCCGCGACGTCGCGCCCGGCGAAATCGTTGTATTCGACGAAAACGGCGTTAAAAACATCACGACCCACTGTGGCACGGTACCGCGCTCGACGTGTGTGTTTGAGTATATCTATTTTGCCCGTCCCGATTCTGTTATTGACGGTTGCGGCGTGCATGGCGCACGGCTCAAAGCAGGGGCATACCTATCAAAGGAGCATCCCGTTCAGGCGGACGTCGTCATCGGTGTGCCAGACTCAGGCATAGATGGCGCTATAGGCTACGCTGCGCAGTCCGGCATCCCGTACGGCATGGGCTTTATTAAAAACAAATATATCGCACGAACCTTTATCGCGCCCGGTCAAAAGTCACGCGAGGACAAGGTTCGCATTAAATTAAATCCCGTTGAGGAAACGGTCAAGGGTAAGCGCGTCGTTTTAATAGATGATTCCATTGTCAGAGGCACCACAAGCGGACGGATTGTCAAGCTTCTTCGCGATGCAGGGGCAAAGGAAGTGCACATGCGCATCACCTCGCCGCCGTTTATCAATCCCTGCTTTTACGGCACAGACATTGACTCGCGCGAAAACCTGATTGCAAGCCATCACTCCGTCGAGGAGACGGCTGAAATCATCGGCGCCGACTCGCTCGGATACTTAAGCATCGAAAATGTCCGGCGTATTGCCGGCGAGGGCGGCGGCTACTGCTG
>CAZDWM010000046.1:9530-12396 GCA_964509145.1 uncultured Eubacteriales bacterium
GCCTGTTTTGACGGCGGATATCCCACAAAGGTGCCGGAGGAAGCCAGCAAGGAAAAATTCGAAAACGGGCAAGGAGAAAACAGAAATGAGCTTTGACGCCGTCATTGTTAAGAATGAAATCGTTAAGTGGATTAGAGAATGGTTTGAGGAAAACGGACGAAGCTGCAACGCCGTTGTCGGTCTGTCGGGCGGCAAGGACAGCTCCACCGTCGCGGCACTGTGCGTCGAAGCGCTCGGCAAAGACCGCGTAATCGGCGTGCTTATGCCAAACGGCGAACAGAGCGACATTGATGTTTCCCAAGCCCTTGTTGAATATTTAGGCATCCGAAGCTATACGATAAACGTCCGCAAGGCCTTTGACGGCATCATGGACGAGCTGCTAAAAAACGGCATCGATGTCCTCCAGCAGACACGGTTCAACCTGCCCGCGCGTCTGCGCATGTCGTCGCTTTACGCCGTGGCGCAGTCCATGAACGGACGCGTGGCCAACACCTGCAACCTCTCCGAGGACTGGGTCGGCTACGCCACAAAATACGGCGACGCCGCGGGCGATTTCAGCCCGCTGTCCGATTTAACAGTCGACGAGGTTAAAAGAGTCGGGTGTGCCTTGGGCTTGCCCGCGATGTTCGTCGACAAGGTGCCGATAGACGGTCTTTGCGGCAAAACCGACGAGGACAACCTCGGCTTCACCTACGCGGTGCTCGACAGATACATCCGAACGGGCGTATGTGACGACCCGGAGATTAAGGATAAAATTGACTTAATGCATAAGAACAACCTGTTCAAGCTTGAACCGATGCGTAAATTTGAAATGACGGAGGCGCTTCTGTGAAAAAGGCATACCTTGTTTTAAGCAACGGAAAAGTATACGAGGGCGAGAGCTTCGGTGCGGAAGGCGACAGCGTCGGAGAACTTGTTTTTACCACCAATATGTGCGGATATATCGAAACACTTACTGATCCCAGCTATTACGGCCAGATTGTTATGCAGACCTTTCCGCTCATCGGCAACTACGGCATTATTGAGGAGGATTTCGAGGGAGAGTGCTTCGTAAGCGGCTATGTTGTCCGCGAATGGTGCGCCGCTCCCTCTAATTTTCGCACACAGTATGACCTCGACACATATCTGAAAATGAAGGGTATTGTCGGCATCTGCGGTGTTGATACACGGGAAATTACAAAAATTATCCGCGAACAGGGCGTCATGAACGCGAAGATATGCGCTGAAATTCCGAAGGACATCACAGACATTCAAAGCTTCACCATCGTTGACGCTGTCAAGAGCGTCAGCGACCCTAATAAGCGTGTTTACCCCGCTGTCGGAGAGGAAAAATTCAGGGTGACACTGCTCGATTACGGCGCGAAGCGTAATATCGTACGCGAGCTCCAAAAGAGAGGCTGCACCGTCACAGAGGTCGCAAGCGACACTTCAGCAGAGGAAATCTTAAAGGACAAGCCCGACGGCGTGATGCTCTCAAACGGTCCGGGCGATCCGGCTGAAAATGTCGGCTGTATTGAGGAGCTTAAAAAGCTGTTCGGGAAGGTGCCGATTTTCGGCATTTGCTTGGGGCATCAGCTGCTCGCGCTCGCCAATGGCGGCAAGACAGTCAAGTTAAAATACGGCCATCGCGGCGCGAACCAGCCAGTCCGCGACGTTAAGGGTACGCGAACATACATCACAAGCCAAAACCACGGCTACGCCGTTGTAACCGACGGGCTTGAGGGCAAGGGTACCTTGAGCTTTATAAACGGCAACGACGGCACCTGCGAGGGCATGGACTACGACGGCAAGGGCGCGTTTTCGGTTCAGTTCCACCCCGAGGCCTGTTCCGGTCCGCTCGACACCGCGTTCCTGTTTGACAAGTTTATCAACATCATGGGAGGACAGAAATAATGCCTCTTAGTAAAGATATTAAAAAGGTTATGGTCATAGGCTCGGGTCCCATCGTCATCGGTCAGGCGGCCGAGTTTGACTACGCCGGCGCGCAGGCCTGCCGTGTTCTCAAAAAAGCCGGTGTCAACGTTGTGCTGGTCAACTCAAACCCCGCCACCATCATGACGGACAACGCGCTGGCCGACGAGATTTACCTTGAGCCGCTGACGGTCGAGACAGTTAAACGTATCATCCAGAAGGAACACCCCGACAGTTTGCTTGCCGGTCTCGGCGGACAGACGGGACTTACTATAGCTATGCAGCTTTCAAAGGACGGCTACCTTGAAAAGCAGGGCGTACGTCTTTTAGGTACAGACGCGCACGCCATCGACAAAGCCGAGGACAGGAAGCTTTTTAAGGACACGATGAATGAAATCGGTCAACCGACCATTCCGTCCGAGATTGCAAACGACGTTAAAACGGCGCTCGAGATTGCCGAAAAGATAGGCTATCCGATTATTGTCCGTCCGGCCTTTACCTTAGGCGGCGCGGGCGGCGGTGTCGCTTATACGCCGGACGAACTAAAGATTATCGCCGCGACGGGTCTCGATATGTCTCCGATAACGCAGATTCTCGTCGAAAAATACATATTCGGCTGGAAAGAAATCGAGTTTGAGGCTATGCGCGACGCGCTGGGAAATGTTATCGCGGTGTGCAGCATGGAAAACTTCGACCCCGTCGGAGTCCACACGGGCGACAGCATCGTCGTCGCACCGGCGCTGACGCTCGCCAACAAGGAATATCAAATGCTCCGTACAGCCACGCTTGACATCGTTTCGGCGTTGGGCATTGTGGGGGGCTGCAACTGCCAGTTCGCCTTAAATCCCGACAGCTTTGAATACGCCGTCATCGAGGTTAACCCGAGGGTTTCACGGTCGTCCGCACTCGCGAGCAAAGCGACGGGGTATCCCATCGCCAAGGTAACGACGCAGAT
>CAZDWM010000047.1:0-253 GCA_964509145.1 uncultured Eubacteriales bacterium
TTACGTTTATGCTTGAGATATCCGGCGTCCTCCAGCTCAAAACGGATGGCGTCAAGCTCGGCGTGGCTGTCGGCGCGCATCAAGAGGTCGGACACCGTTTCGAGGTATTGCAGTTCCTGCTCACCGCTTTCTATAAGCTTTGTTAGCATCTGCTCCGCCGTCTTTGCCTTGCGGTATTCCTTATAATATTTTTGCGCGTTGGCCGCGGGTGAAAGCGTCGGGTCGGCGGCGATACGCAACGGCTTCATGTCGT
>CAZDWM010000047.1:263-8949 GCA_964509145.1 uncultured Eubacteriales bacterium
ACCCTTTTGTAAGCCGCCGAGATTCGAGTTTATAAGCTCCGCCTTGACGCGCAGCGTATCGCGTTCGGCACATTTTTCAAGCTCAATTTTTTGCAAGCTCAGCTTTTTTGAGATGCGCGACGTCGCGTTGGTGAGCACCTTAATCATGTCGTCGGCGCGCTGCCGTGTCCTGTCAAGCCTGTCGCGCTCATAGTAGAAATTGTCGAGGAGCTTTGAAAAGCTGTCCTCACGCTTAGGCATCATTGAGAAACCGTACTGTGTTATGTCCGTAAACGAGAAATCCGTCGGCTTACCGTTTTTGTCTACAAGCATCGTCGGCTCCCCGCCGCCGTTTTTGAGTAGTTCCCGCAGCTTTCCGAGCGCCTGTTCAAGCTTATCGCGCTGCGTTTCGGTCAGGTCGCCTGTTTTAGGGTCACCTCCGCACGATTTTTCGGCAAGCTCGCGACAGATGAGCGGTGACGCGCCCTGCAGCGAAGCGAGCAGCGACGACGACAGCGCCTTTTCTGGTGTTGAGAGAATTCTCTGTGTTGCCTCCCCTGCCGTGTACATACACAGGTCAAGCTTATCCTGCGGCGGCGGAACATATGTTAATGACGGCAGTACCTGCCGATATGATGACTGTGTTCTGTCGACACGCTTGACGGCGTCAATTATAGCGCTATCGTTGTTGAGCAAAATAATGTTGCTGTGCTTGGCCATGATTTCCACGCAAAGGCGAAGCTTGACACGATCGCCGATTTCATTCGTCGCGTCGAAGTCGATGAACACCGTTCTGTCAAGCCCCGACTGTGTGATAGATGTCACCGACGCGGAGTTTAAGTGCTTACGCAGGAGCATACACAGCATGGGCGGGCTTGCCGGATTTTCGGGCGCGTATTCCGTTAAATGGACACGCGGACAGTTGGCCGACGCGGAAAGCATCAGCTTATATGCTCCGGCGCGTGAACGAAGCTGTAAAAGCAGCTCGTCCTTTGAAGGCTGATGCACCTTCTCAACACGGCTGCCCGTAAGCGTTCTGTTCAGTTCGTCCGTTAAAAAATGAAGAAAAAAACCGTCTAATGGCATATCATAATTCCTTTTGTTTTGTCACAAAGCAGAGCCAGCCGCCCTGCTTGTATCGTTCTACAACCTCAAGCTCGCATTCATTAAACGCTTTAAGCACATCGTTTTCACGTAAATCAATGATGCCCGATGTGATAAACACCGCACCCGGATTCATAAAGCGCTTCACTTCCTGCGACAACGCGATGATGGCGTCGGCGACTATGTTTGCAGCGATGATGTCAAAAGTTCCGGTCACCTTATCGGTCAGGTTACCGTTGAGTACGGTGTAGCGCGGAGCGTCAAAGCCGTTCAAACGTCCGTTTTCGAGTGCCATTTTCACGGCGAGGCTGTCTATGTCGACGGCGACGGCGCTTAAGGCACCAAGCAGCAGCGCCGCGACGGATAAAATACCGCTGCCACAACCGATGTCGAGGAAGCCATCACATTTTTTCGTGCCGAGCTGTTGTTCGATGGCCTCAAGGCACAGACGCGTCGTCTCATGTGTGCCTGTTCCGAACGAAACGCCGGGCTCGATGTTTAAAACGGTACGCCCTTTAGCGTCGTAATCGTCCACCCACAATGGGCGGATATAGAGCTTCTCGCCGATATCGAGGGGCTTGAAATGCTGCTTCCAGTTGTTTTCCCAGTCCTCGTTGCGGCAGAGCTTAGTATGAATAGTATGGGTGATATGAGCCGCCGTATAACGCTCGGACAAAAAGCCGACAGCCTCCGCAGGATTTTCCTCGGGCGAGATATAAATATGCACAACGGCCTTTATCCTGTCTTTTTTAAGCAGTTCCTCGTCGATGAGGTCAATGCGCGCGATTTCCCGCGCCTCCTGCTCGAGGTGGCTGTAATCCTCGACATAGATACCGCCAGTTACAACCATCTGTGCGATATCGCCCGCTAAATCCGCGTCGCTGACGTTGACCTCAACAAGAATTTCAGTCCAGTCCATAAATTAACGACCTTAACCCTTCACCATTCACTTTTAGCTGTTAACTAAGCTCAGGAGCTTGTCCGCTTTATCCGTACGTTCCCACGGCAAATTTATATCGACACGGCCAAGGTGACCATGTGCGGCGAGGTCGCGGTAAATTGGCCTAAGCATTTCGAACTGCGCGATGATGGCCGCCGGACGAAGGTCAAACACCAACTTTACAGCCGTCTCTATTTTTTCGCGCGGAGCCGTCTCTGTGCCGAAGGTCTCGACGAGCAGTGACACGGGGTGCGCGACGCCGATGGCGTATGCCACCTGAACCTCACACTTGGACGCGAGACCTGCCGCGACAACATTCTTCGCGATATAGCGCGCGGCGTAGGACGCCGAACGGTCGACCTTTGTCGGATCCTTGCCCGAAAACGCGCCGCCGCCGTGGCGGGCGTAGCCGCCGTAGGTGTCGACGATGATTTTACGTCCCGTCAAGCCGCTGTCGCCGTGGGGACCGCCTATAACAAAACGCCCCGTCGGGTTGATAAAATACTTTGTGTTTTCGTCAACAAGCGCCGCCGGGATGACAGACGTGATGATGTCCTTTTTAACCGCGGCACGCAGTTCTTCGATTGCGATAGCGTCGCTGTGCTGGGTAGAGACAACAATGGTGTCTATTCTGACAGGCTTGTCCTGATCGTCGTATTCGACCGTTACTTGTGCCTTGCCGTCGGGACGCAAGAACGGCAAAGCACCGCTTTCGCGCGCCTCGGTGAGCCTGTTTGTCAGGCGACGGGCGAAGGTGTGCGCCATGGGCATAAGCTCTGGTGTCTCGTCGCAGGCGAAGCCGAACATCATCCCCTGGTCGCCCGCGCCGTTAAGGTCAAACGCGTCATCGTTTCCGCCTCGAAGTTCGTATGATTCACTGACGCCCATACTAATGTCGGGAGACTGCTCGTCGATGGCAGTAATGACCGCACAGGTGTTGCCGTCGAAGCCCATTTCGGCGCTGTTGTAGCCGATGTCGCAGACAACGCCTCGCACGAGCTTAGGAATGTCGACATAGCACGATGTGGTGATTTCGCCCATGACAAGCACCATGCCGGTCGTGCAGCAGGTCTCACACGCTACACGGCCGTTTTTGTCGTTTTTTAAGATTTCATCAAGCACCGCGTCGGAGATTTGGTCGCATATCTTGTCGGGATGCCCTCCCGTGACTGATTCGGACGTAAACATGTGGTGTGCCATACTATTATCCTCTTTCATCGAAATTTTTACATTTAATTGTATAACTAATCTAAAAAATTGTCAAGCGTGCGGTTAGCGCGGCGCAAAACACGAATAATAATAAAAAACTTGCTTCGGTGGTTTATGACTAAAATTATTTTGTTCGGAAGCCCCGCGGATACGGCGCTTACCCTGCCGCTTTGCCGCACGCTTTCCGAAAACGGCGGTGCGCTCTACTTTGGCGACGGTTGTATCTCCGAATACAGCGCCATTTCCCCGGAATTTGCCGTTTTTGAGACCGATCGGCTCGACAGCTTCAGTGCCGACAGAGCGATTTTGCTGTTTAAAAGCCCAAAGTCCGTCTCTGTACCGTCGTTCGCCCCGTGCGAAAGCCTCGCCGTCGTCTCTGAGCACGGCAGTCAGTCGGCGGTGCGCTTCGCCCTAAAAAGCGCGTTGCCGCTCACGACCTACGGTATGGGTTCCGGCGGATGCCTGTCCGTTTCAAGCCTCGGCGAACGACAGGCCGTCGTTTGCGTGCATAAAACCGTCGAGCTGCTTTCCGGCAGGGCACTCGAGCCGTGTGAACTCACCGTCCGATACGTCCAGCGACCGGATGGCTTCATTCTTCTGCCCATCTGCGCGGTGATGATATTGTGCGAAAAATTTAAAGGCAGCGAAATTATTATATAATATTATAACCGTCCGGTCGTCGCGTTTACCGCGATAATCGGACGGCTCATATAAGTTTGATTTAAAAGGCACCATTATCCTTTTGACCAGTCGGATTGCATATTATCTGTACCCTTTCATTTCGAGCAGGGCGTTTATTCTGTCGGAGGGGTCAAGCAGCTTGCTGATGGATGTTTCGTGGTTTAAGGTATCTATAATCAGCGAGATGTACTTCGACATGTCGACCTCAGTATACCATTCGCGTTCAAGAAGCTCGGGCATACGGTAAATCAAATTTGTTGTAAAAACCCGGTCTATCAGACGTGTCTCATAGGCGTTGTCGAAGGTGTCAAGACCGTTGCAAAACAGACCGAACGCCGAGCAGATGAAAATTCTTTTAGCCTTCAGCTCCTTGAGCTTGCGCGCGACCTCAATCATAGAGTCGCCCGAAGAAATCATATCGTCAACAATGATGACATCCTTGCCCTCGACGTTGTCGCCGAGGAACTCATGGGCAATAATCGGATTACGTCCGTTGACGACGACGGAAAAGTCGCGACGCTTATAAAACATACCCAACTCAAGGCCGAGGACGGTGGAGTAGTAGATACAGCGCGACATTCCGCCCTCGTCGGGGGAAATGACCATCAGGTGGTCTTTATCTATCTTAAGGTCGTCCACATTGTTGACGAGCGCTTTAATCATCTGGTAAACAGGCTGGACGTTTTCGAAGCCGGAAAGCGGAATGGCGTTTTGTACACGCGCGTCATGCGCGTCGAAGGTGATGATGTTATCTACGCCCATGCGGGTACAGAGTTCCTGAAGAAAATCCGCGCAGTCGAGCGACTCACGGCTTGAGCGCTTGTGCTGCCTGCCTTCGTAAAGCATCGGCATGATGACGGTGATGCGCCTTGCCTTGCCGCCGATGGCGCTGATCGTCCTTTTTAGGTTCGCGTAATGCGCGTCGGGGCACATCGGCACCCATTCGCCGTACATCTTGAACCTGACGCCGTGGTTGAACATGTCGCACACGATGTACATATCGTAGCCCCTGACGGAATGATGAATGACGCCCTTGCCTTCGCCCGTGCCGAAGCGCGGAAAGTCTATATCCATCAGGTAGCTGTCTTTCATGTAGCCGAAGAATGCAATGCTGGTTTTATGCTCGCTTTCACGTTCGTCCCGCCACTCCACGAGGTAGTTGTTAATCTTCCTCGCCATCTCCTCGCAGCCGGGTAGCGCGATGATGCCGAGCGGACCGAACGGTATCGTGTTGAAATCTTCTTTTTCGGACATTTCACAACCTCCGCCTATTAAATTCATGCACATATATTGTACTGTTATCTTGTGTTGTTTGCAAGCATATTTGATAAAAACGGCGAAAAAATATCATATATATTTTTGTGGGTTATGGACAAACTCGTGCTAAACATAGCTTTCCTCGACAGTTATCACCGCGTAGTACTTCTTATCGAGCTTACCGAGGCCGTCCTCAACTATACGGGCAAGCTCTGCGGGTTTGTATCTGTACTTGTGCGGCGTAACAAGGTCAAAAATCAGGTTGGTGTGCGTCACACCGTCCACTACCCTGAAATCGTGCAGCATCAGCTCGCTGTCGATATCGCGGATTATGTCCAGCGTTTCCTGCCGAAGTGTATTGACGTGGTCGTCGTCGACCGCTAGGGGGTCGAGGTGGATAACAAACAGCATCCCGAATTCACGCTTGACGTCCTGTTCGATGAGGTCTATGGTGTCGTGCATCTCCATGATGTCGCCCGTGGACGGCACCTCGGCGTGGGCGCTTCCGAACAGGCGTCCGGGACCGTAGTCGTGTATCATCAAATCATGTACGCCTACAACGCCGTCATAGGAAAGAATTTTCTTCTCAAGCAGCGCCACTGTTTCCTTTTGCGGCGGCTGCCCGAGGAGCGGGCTTGAGGCGCTTTTGAAAATGTTGACGCCGGCAATAAAGATAAAAACAGCCACACCCATGCCGAAAACGCCGTCGAGAGGCAGACTTGTGAACCTCGACAGCACCAGCGATAAAAGCGTCGCCCCGGTGGCAGCCATGTCGCCGAGGCTGTCCGTGGCGACAGCCTCAATGGCGGGCGACGCGACTCTTTTACCGAGCCGTTTGTTGAACAACGCCAGCCATAGCTTGCCGAAAATCGACGCGACAAGAATACCCGCCGACAGCCAGCCGAACGTCACCGGCTCGGGGTCGATTATCTTTTTAACCGAAGACACCGCAAGCTCGAAGCCCATGACGAATATCATAAACGTCACAACCATTGCGCTGATATATTCAAGCCTGCCGTGACCGAAGGGATGCTCGTCGTCGGCGGGGCGTCCGGCAAGCTTAAAGCCGAACACATTGACCGTCGACGAGGCGGCGTCGGACAGGTTGTTGAACGCGTCGGCCTTGACGGCGATACTGCCCGTCATCATTCCGGCAATCATTTTGCCCGTGAACAGCAGCAGATTCAACGCAATGCCGACCGCGCCGCTTAAGATACCGCTGCGCGTGCGCAGCCTAGCCCCGTCGCTTTCTCCTCCCGTGAAAATTTTTATAAGAAGCTTTATCATAAGCATCAATCCTTCCCTACTCTGTTATTATAACACCGATAACCGAGTTAGCCAACGCAAATTTTCGTATTAAAAAATATCTCGCTCCCTAAAAAATTTGGTTGAAATATAGTATACATTATGATATAATCCTTAGGATACTGTGCATTATTATCAGTAAATTATTACCGTTTCACGGATTTGTATGAACGGAAATATCAAGGAGGAAAAACTTTTGAAGGTTTACAACGCGAAAAACATCCGCAACATCGCTGTCGCCGGCCACGGCGGCAGAGGTAAAACCACTTTAGCCGAGGCCATGCTCTACCTCGCGAAGGCAACGGAGAGGCTTGGCAGGGTCGCCGACAGCAACACAGTGCTCGACTTTGACGCCGAGGAAAAACGGCGCAAGGCGTCAGTTTCAACGGCCATCGCGCCGCTTGAGTGGAAGGACACAAAGATTAATATCATCGACACTCCCGGTCTGTTCGACTTCGCGGGCGGCTTGAGCGAGGGTGTACGCGCCGCCGAGTGCATTCTCATAGTCGCGGCGGCCGGTGCGGGCTACGATGTCGGTGCCGAAAAGGCTTTCAGGGCCGCCAAGCAGAGGGGTATCGCCAAGATGTTCGCCGTCACGCGCTGCGACGCCGAAAACACCGACTTCTACAAAACCTTCGACGCATTAAAGGCGGAGTTTGAAACAGAGATGTGCCCCGTCGTCATCCCATACATGGAGGGCGACGCGGTTAAGGCATATGTCAACCTTGCCACCAATAAGGCCTACACCTACGCAAACGGAAAGGCCGCGGAAATTGCCGTCCCCGACGACGCGAAAATCTCCGAAATGAAGGATATATTCAACGAAGCCATTGCCAACGCCGACGAGGAGCTGATGGAAAAGTTCTTCGAGGGTGAGGCCTTCACAGCCGAGGAAATCAAAAAGGGTCTGTCCGCCGGCATCGCCGACGGCATCATATATCCCGTTTTCGCGTGCTCCGGCTTCATGACCGACGCCGTCGACCTGCTGCTTGACGGCATTGCCGAGTTCGCGCCAAGCGCCGCCGACTACGCGGGTGAGGGTGACATCAAGTGCGACGAAGCCGCGCCCTTGGCCGCCATCTGCTTTAAAACAGTCGCCGACCCGTTTGTGGGCAAGATGTCTTTTTTCAAGGTCGTTTCCGGTAAAATAACCGCCGATGAACCCGCCTACTGCGCGCGCACGGGCGAAAGTGAGCGCATGGGCAAGATAATCATCCCGAAAGGCGGCAAGCAGGAGGACACCACCGCTATTCCGGCGGGAGACATCGGTGTTGTAACAAAGCTTACCGGCGTCGTCACGGGCGACACAATATGCAACCCGAAAAAGGTTGTCGAGCTCGCGGGCGTCAGCTTCCCGGCTCCCTGCCTGTCAATGGCCGTCAACGTCCGCAAAAAGGGCGAGGAAGAAAAAGTCGCCTCCGGCCTGCTCAGGCTCATGGAAGAAGACCCCACTATTAAATTTGAAACAAACAAGGAGACACGTGAGCAGATCGTTTCAGGTCTGGGCGAGCAGCATCTCGATGTTGTCCTTTCAAAGCTTAAAGCAAAGTTCGGCGTTGAGGTCGACCTCACCGTTCCGAAGGTAGCCTATCGTGAGACCATCCGCAAGACGGTCGACAAGCAGGGTCGCCACAAGAAGCAGTCCGGCGGTCACGGCCAGTTCGGCGATGTTTACATCCGCTTCGAGCCGTATTCGGGTGAGGAGGATTTCCTGTTCACGTCCGACGAGGTCGTCGGCGGCTCGGTGCCTAAGAACTACTTCCCCGCCGTCGAAAAGGGTCTGCGCGAGTGCATCGCGAAGGGGCTCATCGCGGGCTATCCGATGGTCGGCATAAAGGCCGCGCTTCACTTCGGCTCCTACCATCCCGTCGATTCGTCCGAAATGGCGTTTAAAACAGCCGCCCAAATTTCGTTCAAAGCAGCCATCCCCGAGGCCGCGCCAACCATCCTTGAGCCTATAGGCACGTTGAAGGCCTATATGCCCGACGACAACCTCGGCGACATCATGGGCGACATCACCAAACGCCGCGGCAGAGTGCTCGGCATGGGACCCGCCGACGAACCGAGAATGCAGGCGCTTGTAGCCGAGGTTCCGATGGCTGAAATGGGCGACTTCGCAACGATTCTCCGTTCGGTCACCGCCGGCAGAGGTTATTTCTCGCTTGAGTTCGCGCGCTACGAGGACGCGCCCGCAAACGTCCAGCAGAAGGT
>CAZDWM010000047.1:8959-12383 GCA_964509145.1 uncultured Eubacteriales bacterium
GAGGAAGCCAAAAAGGCCGCGGAAGAGGACGAGTAAGCCTCTGTTCCATTTGGTTTTTAGATTACTCAAATACAATAAAGCAAAATTTAAGAGGCTGTAACGAAAGTCAGCCCAAAAAGAGAAAACAGGGATAGGTACAAAAGCTGTACATTTCCCTGTTTTTTTGTATAATTTAGTCGTGAAAACAAATCAATACCACAAAGATTATACAATCTGCGGAAGTAACAGTAAATTAAGCTTGACGGTTTTTTGAAAAAGGCATCAATACGGCGTTCTTCATTTAACATCTTAACATACTTTTCCAGCTCTTCCGCTTCGTAGTCCGTGATTATCTGCGCGAGCATACCGGCACTGCCGCTTGCTGTATTATCGTCAAAGCAGTCGTAATATTTCCGTCTGTCTGCGAATTTGATGTTGACCGGGAGAATAACCGCTTTAGCGCCTAAGAAAATCCCGGCAACAAAGACGAGTGCCTGTGGGGGGAATCGTGGGAATCCTCAACCCAAACAAACAGTAGCCCGCAAACTGACAAACCGTCACCTGCGTTTGCCTCCATACTTTCCCGACAGTCTGAGATAGACCATTCCGCTCAGCGCCGCCGTTGCCGTCAGCAGCACGGTCGCGGTTATTTTTGTGCCTGACAGTCCATACTTCACATCGTGCCCCGTTTCGGTTATTTTGAAAACCGCGCAATGAATGTCGACATCTCCGCCGTGCTCCGCGCACGCCTTGTGAAACACGCCGGTTATTCTCACGGTGTCGCCCTTGTGCTCATAATCGCCGTAAAACGCTATTTGCTCAGCGTCGCTTCTTTTCACCCATATGCCGATGGCGTTGGTTGTATCGCTGATGTTAACCCACGCGTAGTCACCTCTTTCGAGGGGTTCGCCGATAACCTCGCCCTGAACCGTTACCGCGCGGTTGTCCAACTCAACCGAGCTTTCTATCAAATCGTTGATGGATAAGATATCATCCGCCGCGGCGCAGTTGACGGTTAAAAGCGCGACAAACAGCAATACAAGTATCATGACCTTCGCATTTTTAAGCACAGCTTTTTCACTCCTCCGGCAAAGCAGCCGATCATCGCGAACACGGACAGGAACTCAAGCCTGCCGAGATACATCGCGAGTATGTAATAAATTTTCATAATCGCCGGCATGGCGGGCGTTGTCAAGCCGATGGAAAGACCGACATTGCCGGTTACCGATGCCGACTCAAACGCAGCGTCCGAAAGCGGGTAGCCGTAAAACGCACCCAGAGCCGTTCCGACGGTAAAGGTCGCTATATAGCACAGTATAATGAGCGCGGACGACCTGACCACACCGTCGTCCAATACACAATCCTTGATATAGTGAAACTTGAAAACCTTGACGTTGCGTTCGGAGGACAGCAGCTTTCTGACGTCCGCCACAACGCTTTTGAAGACAATGCCGACGCGAAGCCCCTTGAAACCACCGGCGGTCGAACAGGCCGAGCCGCCGATGAGCATCACGATAACCATGATGAGTATTGCAAAGTCGCCCCACTCAAGCGCAAACTGTCTGGCGTAGATGTTTCCGAGACCTGTTGTCGTGTGCGCAGAGAGGACATTGTAAACAACTCTTCTAAAGACGGAGACGGCGTTCGGATAAACTTTTGATAAAGCGAAGACCGCAAGCACAGAGGACAGAAAGGCGGTCACGGCAAAGCTCTGCGTTTCGATGTTCTTGAAGATTTCCTTCCTTTTTCCCTGCCAGATGGCGTAATGCAGCCCGAAATTAAGCGAACCGAGTATAAATATCACCAGCGTAACCGTCTCATAGGACAGGCTGTGATAATACATGATGTTCTGCGTGTTTGGGGCGAAGCCGCCGGTGCTCCAGGACGACTCGAACATAAAAAGTCCATGCAACAAAGCCGTCACGGGCTTCATACCGATAAGCATCCCGTTGATCCACAAAGCCAGCGTACCGAACACAAGGTAAACAAGGCTGATGCGCCAGATAATTCGTGCCGTTCCCCTGACGTTTGGGACAAGTCCGATGTCCTTTGCTTCGCCAACATAAAGCTTGTATGCGCCGCTCGTCTCCTTAACAAAAAGCGAAAGCGCCAGCACCACCATCCCCTGCCCGCCGACAAAGGTCAGCATGTGCCGCCACATGTTTAGCGCGATTGAAATATGGTCGATATCCTGCGTTAAAACAAGACCCGTCGTTGTAAAGCCGCTCATCACATCAAAGCAGGCGTTGAGCATGGAACCGTTATGGCCGCTCAGGCGGTACGGGACGGCGCACAGCACCATCAGCACAACCCACGATAAAGCGGCAACGACAAAGCCGTGCTTCCATTGCATACGCGCCTTGTTTTCCTTCGTTTTCCTGCCGAGGATAACCATCCACAGCCCGACAACCGTCGTCAGCGCCGCACTTAACAGAAAGTCAAGAACTGGGTTCCATTCGCCGAAAACGAGCGCGGTGGTCAGCGGCACCAGCATCAGCAGCGCGACGCCCAGTACAATGCAGCCGGTGTAATAGCAGATGATTCTGATACTTGAATAATTTGTTTTAGGCATGATTATAAACCTGCCTCTTGAGAAAGCGCTACCAAATAAAACAGGGCAATGAACGCCGACGCGGCGGCAATCTCAAAACCCAGTCCCTTGATGTCGTCTTTAAGCTTTCGCATGTTTTCCGCCCCCGCCCCTGATTTGTCTTTTCAGCTCCGCCAGTCCCTGTGCGTTCGTAAGCACAAGGATATTGTCGTTTTCCATAATTCGCGTGTTGCCCCTCGGATATACGGCCTTGTCCTCACGTAAAACCGACGTGATAACACACTCCTCCGGCAGCGCCAAGTCCTTGACAAAGCAATTGTTCCACACGCCGTCGCCATCAATTCTGATTTCAATGAGAATCATCGCGCCGCGGTCAAAGGTCTGTATGATTTTAAAATTGTCCTTGTCGAATTCATATTCGATAAGGTTGGCAATAACGGCTGTGCTGCATACCGTCTTATCGACACCCAGTGCCTTGAACATGGACATGTTTTTAGGGTTGTTCACCCGCGCTATCGTCTTTGATATCCCGAAGGTGCTTTTCGCTATTTTGCAAATGACGAGATTTTCCTCGTCGGCACCCGTGACCGCGGCGACAATCTCCGCTTCGTCGATGCCCGCGTCTCTGAGCACATCGACGTCTGTTCCGTCGCCGCATATAATATCGGCGTTAAAATCATCCGCAATCGAACGGCAGAGGTTCGGGTCTCTTTCAATCAGAACGACGTCGTAGTTTTTTTCCAGCAGCGTTTTAAACAGATAATACCCGATTTTACCGCCGCCTATGATGATGGATTTCATATGTAAAGCTCCTTATACGCAAAATGTTCAGCCGGCGGACACCGCCATTTTTGCTTTCAAGACATCCGCACCGAGCTGGATGGGATTGACGGT
>CAZDWM010000048.1:0-4651 GCA_964509145.1 uncultured Eubacteriales bacterium
CACCCGCCTCCGCCGCCGTATCGGCCATCGAACGGACAATTTTTTTAAGGTCGGCAACCGAAAAGCCCGCCTCGATGACCATCGCGCAGGTGATATAGGTCGGCACGGCGCCGGACACCGCGAGGTCGTTTACGGTGCCGGACACGGCCAGCCGCCCGATGTCTCCGCCGGGGAAAAACAGCGGTTTGACAACATAGCTGTCGGTCGTGAACGCGATTTTACCAGCGGCAGGGCAGACAGCGGAATCGGACAGGGCGCAAAGATAATGGTTGTTGAAGGCGGGTAAAAACACCTCCCGCACCAGTTCCCCGTATTCGCGGCCACCCGCGCCGTGAGCCAAAGTTATTTTATCTTCCATAATCATCACCGTATTGGTACCACGCCGCGCACGTGCCCTCCGAGGATACCATGCAGGCACCCTTGGGTGTTTCCGGCATGCATTGCCGTCTGAACAGTGGGCAGTCGGGCGGATTTTTCAGACCTCTTAAAATGTCGGCGCACATACACCCCGATGCTTCGGGCGGGATAACGGGCTCAAGCGGAAAACGCTTTTCGGCGTCTAAAAACTCGTATTCCTTCCGGAGTTGTAAGCCGCTGTCCTCGATAACGCCCAACCCGCGCCACTCGGACGGCGACGGAACGAAAAATCGATTCATCAATGCCAGCGCCGTCACGTTGCCGTTGGGCGTCACCGCCCGCGGATATGCGTTGACAAGCGACGCAGTCCCTTCCGACTTCATTTTGACGAGCGCAAGTAACGCCAATAAAATATCCTCCGCTACGAAACCGGAAACAGCTGCCGGTATGCTAAATTCATTTGGCAAAAACCTGAAAGCCTCCGCGCCCGTTACGGCGGCGACATGACCCGGACACAGCATCGCGTCAATGGCCGCACCCTCTTGAATCAGCGAGCGGAGCGCCTCTGGCATCGTCTTGTGAACCGATAAAACAGAGAGGTTTTGAACGTCGTTTGCCGCGCACTTTTCTATAAGCGCGGCGGTCAGCGGCGCGGTCGTTTCAAAGCCGACGCCGAACCACACGATTTGCTTTTGAGGGTTTTCTCGCGCCGCCTTGAGCGCGTCGAGCGGCGAGAGGCAAATTCGCACATCTCCCCCGCCCTCGCGCACAGATAAGAGGCTCTTTCCGCCGCACGGTACGCGGAGCATATCACCGAAGCAGCAAAATATTATATCTACGCGCTCTGCAATGGCAATCGCGTACGCGATGTCCCGCTCGGCGGTGACACACACGGGGCATCCGGGACCCGAAATCAGCCGTATATTAGGCGGCAGCAGCTGCGTGATTCCGAACTGCCGGATGCTGTGCGTGTGCGTTCCGCAAACCTCCATCACGGAGAATTCGCCGCACAAGCCGCCATACTTTTCAATATTTCTTATGATTTCGTCAAGCTTCATCGTTCAAAAGCTCCGTCATTTCGTTCAACAACGCTTCTAACTCGCTACCTGCTTCCTTGTCAAGCACCTGAATGATAAATCCGGCGTGTACAAGCACCTTGTCGCCGATTTTAACATCCTCACGAAGACGTACACTCGCCTTTGACGTGATGCCGCCGTAATTTACCGACGCGATGTCGCCGTCAATTTTCACGACAGTACCCGGTATCGCAAGACACATTTCGATTCCTCCATTTTATTCCGCCGACCATGACGCCAACGCCGCCTGACCTAAGGAGATGCCGCCGTCGCCGGACGGAACAAGCGTGTTAGTAAAAACATCAAAGCCGTATTTTTTAAGCGTCTTGATACCTTCCTCAAGCAAATATTCGTTTTGGAAACAGCCTCCGGACAGCGCCACGGTTGCGCACCCTGTTTTTTGACGAATGCGCTGTGCCGCGTCGCACATCATATGAACAATCGCTCTGTGAAACCTCGCCGATATGACGCCCGGCGTAGTTTTTTTCGCGACGTCGGTCAGAACTTCGTTTATTAACCCCCGCCAGTCGAAAACGAGCGTTCCGTTTTCTTCATGGATATCAAAGTGGTAAGCGCCCTCGGCGTCGGAATCCAGCGCCTGTTCAAGCTCTATAGCAGCCTGACCCTCGTAGGTGGTCTCTGAACGGACGCCCGCGATAGCCGCGACGGCGTCGAAAAGACGTCCAATGCTGGAGGTTAACGGTGCGTTTATCCCCTTTTCCCCCGCCGTCAGAAGCAGCGCGGCTTCCTTTTGCCTGTCTGAAAAATAAGAAACAGCTGTTTTATCGCCCGCACAAGCCGAAATCACGCTCAAGGCGCACCGCCACGGCTCGCGCACCGCCGCCTCGCCGCCGAGGAGCGGGAAGGTTCGCAGATGACCGAAGCGCTCGATATTTTTCCTGCCCCCATAAAGCAGCTCGCCGCCCCATACAGTACCGTCGTCGCCGTACCCTGTGCCGTCGAAAATAAAGCCAATCGTATCGTATCTGATATCGTTTTCGGCCAGAACGGATGCGAAATGCGCCCGGTGGTGTTGCGTTAAAAAAACGGGTACCGTCCCTTGAAGTGTGTCTGCGTAGACCGAGGTGAAATAGTCCGGATGGCAATCGCGAACCACAATTTCGGGCTGCGCGTCGAAAAGCCGTATAAAACTATCGACTTCGTTTCGGAAATCACGGCAGACTGTCGGCTCGTCGAGGTCGCCGATATAGCCGCTCAAGAAGGCGTTTTCACCTTTTAAAAGGCAAAAGGTGTTGTTTTGCTGACCGCCGAGCGCTAGAATCGTTTTACTGTTACCCGCTAAGAAAACAGGGCTGGGCGCGTAGCCGCGCGACCGCCGCAAAAGCCGTGTCACCCCGCCAGTAATGACAGCGACACTGTCGTCGACGCGGCGGACGATATCGCGGTTGTGTGTTAAAACAGCGTCGGCAAGAGAAAAGAGCTTTTCTTCATCATCGCCCTTGTAAAGCATCGGGCTGTCGGAGATGTTGGCGCTTGTCATCACAAGGACGGGGCAGTTTTCCGTCAGCAGGCAGTGGAGCGGCGTATATGGCAGCATCAGCCCTAATCTTTTATTTCCCGGCGCGACTTCTTCTTCCGCCGGACAGCCCTCTTTCTTTCGAAGCAACACGATTGGTGCCTGTGACGAAAGCAGAAGCTTTTCTTCGCCGCCGGAGATGTCGCAAAGCGTCCGTGCCGCCGCTAAATCTCTGACCATCACAGCGAACGGCTTTTCGTAACGGCTTTTGCGATGCCGGAGCAGCCGCACGGCGTCATTATTCAACGCGTCGCAGGCGAGATGATAACCGCCGAGTCCCTTTACGGCAACGATTTTTCCGTCTTTTATCAGCGTTTTAAATCTATCAATCGGGTCGCCCGTCAGTTCGCCGTCCCTTGTCAGAAGCCGAAGCCTCGGACCGCACACAGGGCAGGCATCCGGCTGTGCGTGGAAGCGCCTTGAATTCGGGTCTCCGTATTCCGAAGCGCAGTCGGGGCACATTTTAAAAGCCGCCATAGACGTGCTTTTTCGGTCGTATGGTATGTCGCTTATAATAGAAAAACGAGGACCGCAATTTGTACAGTTCGTAAACGGATAACAGTATCTCCTGTTCATATTGTCGGATATATCATTTTTACATTCGGCACAAACAGCGATGTCCGGAGAAATCAGCGCGTTGTGAGCGCCGCCGACGCTGGGTATAATACAAAACGCTCCGTCGTCGCGCGTCGCAATTTCGTTTATAGTGATGTCCGAGATTTTAGACAGCGGCGGTGCCTGCTTACGCAACGCGTTGATAAAACTTAGACAGTCGTCAGTCTCGCCCTCGATTTCGGTTGAAACGCCTCCGGCTGTATTTTGTACAAAGCCGCTGAGGTTCAGTGTACACGCCAGCCGGTATACAAACGGGCGGAAGCCGACACCCTGCACGATGCCGTATATTTCAAGCCTATATCTAACCATATCGTCCTCCACATTCAAAGGCAGGAAAGAAACAGTCCGGCAAGCCTTTCCACGCCCTGCTTCACCATACCGCACATGCCGAAGCCCTGCTCCGTTGAAACGGGTTGAATGCCGACGACCAGCGTAGAGCAGCCTGTCTCCACCTCAAGGTAGCTGATTAAAAACGGCAGTGGCAGCATGTGGGTTGAAAACGGCAGCCCCGTTATCCTGTCGGTGTCGACAAATTTATAATCGCCCGGTTCAAGGCCGAGAAACGCCGCGTCGATAAGTAAAAGCGTATCGGGGCGAAAGGCTTTAATCTGCCCGGTGAAATTCTCCGGCGCGGAGCCGCCTTTGATGAAAAGAAAACGGTCATCATCCATTTTTTCGGACAGCAGATCAACAAAATAAAGACCCGCCGCGTCGTCGGCGCAAAGCTCGGAGCCCACTCCGACAACCGCTACCCTTTTACCGGATATACCTTCCTTGAGAACCGCGCAAAAATCGTCCGTCATATCTCCACGCTCATATCGTCGCGGTTAAAGGAGGCGAGCAACACGTCGTCGGAAAAGGACAGGCAGTTTTTGGAGCAGGTGTCGACGCACTGGCAGCAGAAAATGCACCTGCCGACATTCAGATAGGCGTGCATATCCTTTTCTTCCTTGGTTCCGAGGTTCTTAATTGTAATCGCGCCCGTCGGGCAGTCGCGCATACACAGATTGCAGCCGATACAGCTTTTAGGGTCGTAATCCAAACGCCCCCTGTATTTTTCGGTCAG
>CAZDWM010000048.1:4661-12377 GCA_964509145.1 uncultured Eubacteriales bacterium
GCTCGCCCTTGGGATAGGCGACGGTGGCGGGCTTGTCGAACGCGTTTGAGACGGCTTTGCCCAATATTTTACCGGGAATTCTAAATTTCACGCTATCCACCATCCCGTCGCGCCGCGCGGCGAATTATAATCAGGCGTGAAACGCACAACCGTAAAAACAGAACGTAAGAGATAACCTTTCACGCTACCCACCCTTTCAAAACAAGATTGAGAATCATCTGACCGATGGCAACGGGCGTCAGTACCTTCCAGCAGAAGTGGAGCATCTGGTCGATGCGGATACGCGCCATAACCGCGCGCATGGCGGCCAGTGTCAAGGTCAGAATAAGTATCTTAACAAGATAAAGCAGGAAGTCCACCCAGACAATGCCCGTCGCGTACGGTAAAAACAGCGCGGCGATGATGGAGACGACGACGATAAATTCGCAGTCAGCGGCGACATGGAAAGCCGCGAGATAACGGCCGCTGTATTCGACAAGCGTGCCACCGACGATTTCCGTCTCGGCGTCGGGCGCGTCGAAGGGCGCGCGCTCCAGCTTGGCCTGCGCTGTGATGAGGGCAATAAGAAAGGCCGGAATATTGAACGCCGTATAAAGCGGGTGAGCCGCGTAGTAGGCGGATATTTCGGTGAGGCTCCAGCTTTTTGCGAGAATGGCCGGGGCGAGAAACACCATAAACAGCGGCACCTCATAGGCGAACATCTGCGTCAGTGTGCGAAAAGCGCCCGTCACAGTGAACACATCGTGTGAGTTCCATCCGGCGAGGAAAAGGCACAGCGTCGGAATCAACAGTATATACAGCAGGATGACAAGGTCGCCGTCGAACACCTTGACGGCGGTTTGACCCCAGACGGGCACACTGATAAATGCCGTCGCGACAGCAGCAAGGGAAACAACCGGCAGAAACTTGAATAAAAACGCCTTGGCGTTCTGCGGAAGAATCGCCTTTTTACCAATGAGCTTTAAAAAGTCGGCAAGCGGCTGATACCACGGCGGACCGACGCGGTTTTGCATCCGCGCGACCACCTTTCTGTCGATAAACTCCGCTATAAAAGCCAAGACCGACAGGAAAAGAAAACCCGGAAAAATAAAAATATGAAAAAGAGCGATGCCCATTAATTATCCATGTCCTTTCCCAAAGCTTTAGCGGCGCGGAAGCTGAATCCGCGACGGATCCACACCGAGTTTTTTATAGTAATCGATACCGTGGCGGCGGACGCTCTCCCAGTCTGTTGTTTCCGCCGAGCCTCCGCGCTCAAGCCTTATCGCCCTATCTGTGCAGGAGTAGCAGGGGTCTATGGCGGCGATGATAATCGGCACATCGGCGAGGTGGAAGCCCTCAAGCATATAGCTCATTCCGTGCCAGTTGGCCTCCGACGGCGCACGCACACGCACCCTGTCGGGCTTGTCGGTGCCGTTCGACCGGATAAAGTGAATATCCTCGCCGCGCGGCGCTTCGGTTCTGAAAATGATTTCACCCGCGGGCACCTTTCGCGGTGCCTTGACGGCAATTGCGCCCTCCGGTATTCTGTTTATCATCAGACGTATCAAACGTATGCTTTCGAGCATTTCGAGCACGCGGACAATCGTCCTGCCGTAAACGTCGCAGTGGTCGTCGATAACAGGGCTGACCTTGATGTCGCGGAATACGCCGTAAGGCTCGATGACGCGGATATCGTCCATCACTCCGGCGGCTCTGGCTACAGGACCGACCGCACCGTAGTGGATTACGTCCTCCTTTGTCAGTATACCGATTCCGGCAAGACGCGCCGCGAGCGTCGTTTCGTTTCGGGCGAGCATTGCGTAGTATTCCACCTGCTTTTCAAGCTCGTCCATCACGGATAGTATTTTTTTCAGTTCCTCCGGTGAGAGATCCCTTCGTACGCCGCCGATGGTGTTGACACCGTAGTTTACACGGTTACCGCCGATTAAAGCGAGTATCTCCATCACCTTTTCCCGGTCGCGCCAGGTGTACATGAACAAGGTGTCGAAACCGATTTCATGCCCCGCAACGCCAAGCCAGAGCAGATGGCTGTGAAGCCGCTCAAGCTCACCGACGATGCCCCTTATATACTCCGCCCGCTGCGGAATTTCGAGACCGCACAGTTTTTCGATTGCCTGACAGTAGGTGGAGGTGTGGGCGTGGGAACAGATGCCGCATACGCGTTCAATTATATATAAATCCTGAATATAGGTACGGCTTTCGCAGGCCTTTTCAAGCCCTCTGTGGTTGTATCCGAGTTCAATCACGGCCTTTTCGACCGTTTCGCCCTCAAGCGTTATTCTGAAAGCGCCGGGTTCCTTGAGCGACGGGTGCTGCGGTCCGATGGGCAGAACGACCTTTCCGCTGTTATCATTTTTCATTCAGCGCTTCCTCCGTTCCTGCTTTCAGGCGGCTCATATTGCATGGTTTCCTTATTAAAATAGTCGGGGTTCCATTCCTTGCGCATCGGGTATTGTCCCTCCGGCCACCCGTCCGGTAGAGGATAGTTGCGGTTTGAGCGAAGCCCCCGGACGTTCGCGCCGAACAAATCCTTCAGTTCCAGCTCATGAAGCAGCATTGAGGGATAAAGTTTTGTCTGCGATTTGATTTCGGGGTTTAATTTGGGGACTTTTTCGCGCAGGACGAGTAGGATATTATCATCACCGGAGAGGATATAAGTAAAGCCGAGGTCGTCCCCCTCGTCGGTGCCTACGACATGGTGTCCCCTGAAAAAGTTCAGGTTGTAACGAACAAATTGAATGACCTCCTCAAACCGCTCGGTTGAGAGAAAACCGGTAAAGACACGCTTTTCCATCGGCGATGAGACCAGTCCCTCAAGGTCGGGAAATTTTTCAACAAGGGCGTCAATAATTTCCTGTTCCGTCATCGGTTTTTTCCTCCTCACCTGTCGGCTTTTCAGCCGTCTTTTTATTATTCGGGTTGAGAGTCGCGAGCAGCTTGTCCAAAGCGTCAATGATGGCCTCAGGTCTCACAGCGCAGCCGGGAATATAGGCGTCAACGGGAATAACCGTGTCCATCCCGCCCGACACACAGTAACAGCCGCCGAAAATACCTCCCGAACACGCGCATGTGCCCACGGCGATGACAAATTTCGGGCTGGCCATCTGGTCGTAAATCTGCTTAAGCCGTTCGCGCGTCTGCAAGGTAACGGCACCTGTACAGACAAGCACATCGGCGTGCCGCGGGCTGCCCTCCTGTATGATACCCAGACGCTCAAGATCGTATTTAGGTGTCAGCGCGTCCACAACCTCGATGTCGCAGCCGTTGCACGCACCGGCGTTGAAATGGATAATCCATGGAGATTTGCGAGTTCCCCACGCAATCGCCCTGTCAAGAATATTCAAATACTATAACCATCCTTTCGCAGAATGCGGAAGTTTTGCCCGGTCGGCGAAGCCGATTTGCGCCGTCCTGTATGGCGCAAAAGGGCAAACTTCAAGATTGAAAGATTTATCTTTCAATCTTACCTTTTGAAGATTAAAAACATCACCAGCGCACCCGCTGTGATATATGCAATAGGCATCAGCACCGAATCAGCCGGAGCCGTCGCGATAACCATGACGAGCACATGCATGATGGTGAACACAAAGGCGTAAGCAAACACCTTTGTAAAATCGGGTGATACATAGTGCTTGACATTTCGCTGACCGCAGGCATACGGTTCCCGCTCATGCTCACCGCCCGGCTGACGGCTCGCGCTTCGCCCTACAAGGCGCATGACAAGCGCAATCAGGGCGGTGAATATCAGAAAAACGACAGGCACAGATATTATAATTGTCGTCATATTTTCCATAACGTTAACCATGATTTATTCAACCTTTTATCCCTTCATTTTACGGAGGTTTTCAATGTCCATGCTGCCGTATTTGTGGTAAAGGCTCAGCGCTATGCCCGCGGCGACGACAGCTACGACTACCTCAATGACTATAATCGTTATTACAAACGACTCGGTCAGTGCAATTTCACCGTTGACATAGCCGCCGATAATGAAAAAGCACGTTACAGCCTTGACGGCCACCTCAAGCCCGATAATAATTTTGAGCATATGACGCGTACGAATCAGGCCGTAGCAGCCCGTGATAATCATCAGCACACCGACGATTAAAGCGATTGTTTCAAAATTCATATCAGTCACGCTCCTTAAAGAATACTGTCACCGCAAGCGCGCCGGTTATCAGTACGATAATCTGCCCCCAAATGTCGGCTTGGCGGGTGTTCCAGAAAACCTCGTTGAAGACGCTTTTACTGACGGCTCCCGTCTCAAAGATGCCGAATTTAGTTATCACCACACCGATTACAAGCGCCGTGCCCGTCACAATCAGGATAATAGGCAGATATTTGGTTCGTTTATGGGGAAGGTCGTGCAACGGCAGGCTTCGCGCGTCGGAGTTTGAAAGGCTGATGGCCGAAATGAATATAACCGTGACAAGACCGGAGCAGACGGAAACTTCGAATATCGCCGCCCACGAGGCGCCTAATAAAAACATCAGCATTCCTGTGCCAAGGCTCGTGACAGCCAGCCAGACGGAAGCTCCGATTAGCTTGTGGGACATGACGGCCGCAACCGCCGAAAACAGCATCACCGCGAGGCAGATATAAACTTCTATTTTCATATATACCTCCTTTTAAACAAGTCCCGCGTAGCGCAGGAACATCAGCACCAGCGGGAAGCACAAACCTGCGCCGAGGTTGACGACCATCAGCAGAACCTCGCCTAATTTGAGGCTTCCGCCGATTTCTTTAATATTATTCCACTTTTCAGGCAGTTCACCGAAAAAGACCTTTTTCTGGAGCCGCAGGAAATAGGCCGCCGTCAGGATACTTGCGCACAGTGCCGCAGCCGCCGCGCCCTTCATACCGCTCTGCCATAAGGCTATCATAATAACGAGCTTGCTCCAGAAGCCCGTGAACGGCGGAATCCCCGCGCAGGATAAAAACGCGCAGACAGAGGAAAAACCGGTGACCGGCATCACCTTTTCGATACCGCCCATCTCATCCATTTCGAGCGTGTCAAGCCGCTCGTGCAGCGCGGCTGCGTTTGTGAACAGTGTCGTCTTGAACGCGGCGTGGCTGAACACATGGAGCAGTGCGCCGACAAGCCCTAAGGTTCCCCCGGCGCTTAAGCCCAGCAAAATATAACCCATCTGGCTTACGCTTGAATAGGCGGCAACGCGTTTAAAGTGGCTTTGGCGCAACGCGAACAGCGCACCGACGAATATTGTAAACAATCCGATTACTGCCATCGCCGTGTGTATCACCGCAACGTCCGGGAAAACACGCCAGCTTAATACAAGCAGGCTGTAAACGCCCGCAATTTTTATAACAATGCCGGACAGCAGCACCGACACTGCCGTGTTGGCGCTCTGGTGCGCATCGGGCAGCCAGAAATGGAACGGTGCCGCCCCGGCTTTGATGGCAAAGCCGGAAACCAGCAGCAGCAACGCGATAAAGTCGAGAAGCAGCTTGCTGCTCGAAGTTTCCTTAACGAAAACATTGTACAGCCCTGCATAGTCGAGCGAGCCGTTTTCCATGAACAGGAACGCGAGACCCGTCAGAATGAAAATCGTCGCCAAGGCCGACATCGTGAGATATTTGAACGAACCCTCGAGTCCCTCCTCCGTGCGGAACATGGCAATCAATACAAAGCTCGCGACGCCCACAATTTCAAGGAAAACATAGAGAGAAAACATATCGCGCACGAGCAGCATACCGTTCATGCCCAACATCAGCGCCATGAGTACACCAAAGAAGCCACGTTTACCGCTCCTGACCGTCTCACTTGCGTTGAGGATAGAAATTAAGCAGACAAAGCCGACGCAGAACATTAAAAAAAGAGAAATGAGGTCGACGGTAAAATAGGCCGCTCCGCCGGTTTCTCTGTCGCAGAAAACGCCGAAGCTGACCTCGTCCGTTTTATACAGCACCAGCAGAAAAAATTCAATCGCCGCCGCGACAAGCTGCAACAGTGAAGCCGCGCCCGCCAACGGAATGCCCAACCTTTGCGCGGTTTTTTTGGGCAGCAGCATACACACAACCAGCAACACAAGTGGAACGACTATAAAGCTGTAGGGAATCCAATCAATCAAGTTCAATCACTACACCCCCCTCATAGCAAAACCGCAAGGAACACGACGCCGAGCAACACACAGCCGATGACCGCCGTCGCTAGATACCTTGAAAGCCTGCCGTTGCTGTATTTTTGAAGCAGCGCGCCGCAGCCCGTCACAAAACCGGGTATGGCGATATCGTAAGTCCATGAAACGGTCTTTTCAATCTGCTCGCAGATAAACGAAAATCCGTTGACCGCTTTCATCAGCAAATTATAGGGGTCAAACGAGCCCTTTTCGGCCAAGCCGTAAAGGCTCTTGAGCCCGGACGCATAGTGAATGTGGTCGACAGCCTCAAGCGATGTGCCAGTCTTTTTACGCCCGTAAAGGTGGTCGAGCACGGCAAGCGCGAGCACGGCACAGGAAATAAGCGTCATAACAAGCTCCGGCCAACCTGAAAAGCTTTCCTCAAGGCGCAGTGCCGAACCGACCAGCTTATCAATCGGCAGATAGTTCCACGCGCCGAACACGATACAGCCGAACGCCAGAATGATGGCGGGGATAAGAATCCCCGGCGACGTTTCGCGCACCGCCTTGTGTCCCTTTGGCAGCGTTTCCTTGCCGAAGAACGCCGATAACCCGACCTTTAGGAAGGAGGCGGCGGTCATGAAAGCTCCGGCCAGCGCGATGATGTAAAAGACGATGTTTGCCTCCTTGGCCGCGTCAAAAATCAGCTCCTTTGAGAAGAAACCGTTGAAGCCGGGGAAGCCCGCGATGGAAAGCCCGAAGATAATGAAGCAGCCGCAGGTGAGCGGCATTTTTCTACCGAGTCCCGAAAACTTATGCAAATCGGTTGTTCCGACAGCCGCCTCCACAGCGCCCGCGACGATAAACAGGCCGGTCTTGTACATGATGTGGTTTACCATGTGCGTCATTCCGCCCGCGATGCCCACGGGCAGACAGGTACCGATACCTAAAATCATATAGCCCACCTGGCTGATGGCGTGCCACGCGAGCAGCCGCTTCATATCCTTTTGAATCAGCGCCATCGCGACGCCGAGGAACAGCGTCACAGCGCCGACGGTCATAACAAAAACGCTCATACCGCTGTCGGGAGCAACATCGTAAAATTGCGTCATAACTCGGATAACAAGGTATATGCCGACAATCTTTTCCATCGAGGCCGGAAAAGCGGCGAGGAACGGAGTAGTCGCGTCCTTGGCTGAATTAGGAATCCAGCTGTGGAACGGCATGGCGCCCGCCTTGCCCATCGCGCCCAGCAGCAGGCAGACACAGCCCGCAATACCGGAGCCAGTCAGCGGCAGCCCGTTGATATAGTTCATGTCTGAGGTTCCGGCGTTTTTAACGGTGATGACGATGCCGAGCATCAGCAGCAGGTCGGCTGTGCCGGAAACAGCTAACGCCTTGACGGCGGTGCCGTAATTCTCACGGTTGCCGATAAGCAGGATGCCGAACAGCGTACACAGCAGCCCCTCCCAGAAGAACAGCATCACGCAGATATTATCCGACAGGATTGCGCCGTTTATCATGGCAAGGCTGATGAAATAGCACAGCAGGAACAATCCGCTTTCCTTTTTGCCGCGGTAAAACGAAACGGTATAAAGCGTCACAAGCAGGAACATCACGGCCGCAACTGTTAGCATCA